>JBJMGS010000061.1:0-6347 GCA_045807785.1 Pyrinomonadaceae bacterium | reverse complement strand
CTCTCTTATCTGTTCAACATTGAAAATGACCCACTACCCAACTTACAGACTCGCGCGCCGCAGCCGGAGCGCGTTGCCGATGACGGAAATCGAACTGAAACTCATGGCCGCCGCGATCATCAGGCGAGCAGGACGCCGAAGAACGGGTAGAGAACCCCGGCTACGACGGGCACGCCCAGCGCGTTGTAATCTAAGGCGATGAAGAGGTTCTGTTTGATGTTGCCCATCGTCGCCCGGCTGAGTTTGCGGGCGCGCACTAGCCCCCGCAAGTCATCCTTCACCAGCGTCACGCCGGCGCTCTCCATCGCCACGTCCGTGCCCGTCCCCATTGCGACGCCGACGTGAGCCGCGGCGAGCGCCGAGGTATCATTGATACCGTCGCCCGCCATGGCGACCACCCGGCCATCCCGCTGGAGCTGCTTGACGTTACCAAGAGGTCGCCCCGCTACTGGCGAACGCCTAAATGTGCGGGAATCAGACTCTGGAAGAAATTTAATGTCCGAGAGTTATTATGGCTGAGAGAGGCGGCACGACAACCCAGTCCGGCATCCTGTACCAGAACTCGGTGGCGGCCCTGTATCTCGGCCGCCTCTGCGATGCCACGCCGCGACCCGATCGGGATCGCGTCGTCGGCGTCCGCGTTGAGGCGCCGACCGCCGTCGACGACACTGTGGTGACCTTCGCCGACGGCGGCGTCACGTACATCCAGGCCAAGGAGAACATCCGCGACAACGGCGACGCTTGGGCGGGACTCTGGGGCGACTTCGAAGCCCAGTTCGACCTTCCGGATTTCAAGCACGGGAAAGACCGTCTGCTGCTACACACCGGCGAACCCCACGACGAGCACCACGAACTCAAAGCGATGTGCGAGCGCGCCGCCCACAGCCTCGACAGCGATGAGATGAATGGGCGCTGCGTCTTACCGCAGGACAGAAGGCGCTGCTCAGAAAAATCAAGCCGCACCTCAGCCCTGCCTTGTCCGGCGACGTCTGCCTGCTGCTCGCTTTCTTCAGCCACGTCGACGTTGAGATCGCGACCCTGACCCAGATCGAGCGGGACGCGGCGCCACGGTGGATGCCGGCGGGCGGCGAACCGCCGACAAGACTGTTCCATCTACTGCGTGACCGGGTCGGCGGCGCGGCCCGCCACCGAGGCATATTTACCGAAGAGGAGTTACGCGCGAGACTGGAGTCCGAAGACGGCGTCAGGCTCGATCCGCAGCCGTCGTTGGCAGAGCTTCGCGACCTCGCCCGCGCCTGCGGAGCTGTGCTGCGACAGCATAAGCACACGTTCGGCAACACGGGCAGTCACCTAAAGCGGGCCGTGGTGGAGGACGTCGCACGCTGGGCGCGGGAGTCCGACGAAAACGACGATCTGGCATTGATGCTAGATCATGCCGGCATGGGGAAAACTATCGTCGCGCGGGATGTCCTCATCGCGCTGGAAGAGGCGGGCGAAACGGTGCTCGCCATTAAAGCCGATCAGCAGCTGTCCGGCATCAACGGGCATGAAGACCTGCGCCCCCACTTGCGCCTGCCGGATTCGGTGGAGCGTGTCGTCGGGCGCCTCGCCGCTGCGGGGCGCGTGGTGGTGCTCATCGACCAGATCGACGCCCTGTCGCTGTCGATGGCGCGTGACCAGCTGGCCCTGAACGTCGTGCTTGATCTCGTCGCGAGGCTGCGTCTTATTCCGGGCGTGCGCGTCATCGTGTCGTGCCGCACATTCGATCTGAACAACGACCCGAGCCTCAGCCAACAGCTCGGCAGCGGTAAAAGGTTCTCCATCCCGGAGCTAAGCGAAGACGAGATCAGAGAAATCCTAGGGCACATGGGCGGTGACTACGAGCGGCTCTCGCCCGCGACCCGACAGCTGCTGAAGACGCCGCTGCATCTCGACCTGTTCGCACTCGCAACAGACGCGCAAACCGCCGCGGGCACAGAAGAGCCGTCCGCGGCGCATGGGGTGTTCAGCCTTCAAGACCTGTACGCCCTCCTATGGCGCACCGTCGTCCGCAAGGCCGTCGACGGTGCCCCGCCCGCGCCGCAACGTGAGCACGTCCTTAGCCTGCTGACCGACTACATGAACAGGGAACAAAGGACGTCGGCGCCACAGTCGGTGCTGAGTGATTCAACTCTCAATGACGCCGCGAGCTGGCTCGCGAGCGAAGGCATCTTAGTGCCCAGCCGCGCCGAATGGTCTTTCCTGCATCAGACTTTCTTCGACTACTGCTACGCCAAGGGTTTCGTCGAGCGGGGCGACTCACTGTCGGAGACCGTGTTGCGGGAAGACCAGGGGCTTTTCGCGCGGCCCCAGATCGTCCAGGTGTTGGGCTACCTGCGCGGCGTCAACCGGCAGTCATAAGTCCGTGAGTTGAACGCGCTGCTGACGGCAGAGGGTTTGCGTGCCCACCTTCACGACCTCGTGATCCGGTGGTTCGGGGCTTTGCCGGCCCCCACTGACGAAGAGTGGGTACTCGCGCACCGGATGCTCATCGATCCTACCCGTCGCGGGAGGCTGATGGCGGCCATGGGCGCGAACCCCGGCTGGTTCGCATATCTGAAAGACTCCACGATCCCGGGACTGCTCGCTCAGGATGACGAGACCATCAACTCGCTTGTCATCCCCTACCTGATTTCGATGTTGGGTACCGCCGCCCAGGCGGAGGTCGTCAACATGGTCAGCCCCTACCTGGGGCGCAGCGAGCGGTGGGATCACCGCCTGACGTGGATGCTCCAAAGCATCCGGGAATGGAAAACGCCGGAAGCTGTCGATCTGTTCGAGCGGGCGTTCGTCGCGCTCTCCCCTGACGACATCACACACCTTTACCAGATGGACGACGTCGCGAAAGCCGACCCGCGCGCCGGCTGCTGGCTGGCGCGCGTGGCCTTCGATAAAGTCCTCGAGGGTTATCTGGCTGCGAAGGAGGCGGGCAAAGCGACGTACTTTTTTTCATTCAGGGCGTTCCTCGAACAGTATAACGGCAGCACGATGGACGAGACCTTAAAAACGGTCGCGCGGAATGAGCCGGAATACTTTCTCGAACAGATGCTGCCTTGGCTTGAGCGGATCATCGAACTGTCTGCCGAACCCGATGACACCCTTCCGTATTACCGCTCCGACGAGTTCTCGTATCTCGGCTGGTACGGTGACGGATTCGTCGTCAAGCACCAGCTCATCGAAGCGTACATCGCGGCACTGTCCGAGCTGGCGCAAACGGACGAGCAACAGTTCAGGCGCGTGGCTGAACGGCTGGCTGCCTCTACGCGGGCAACGCCGCAACGGATCCTGGCACACGTCTACCGGGCGCTGCGGGAAACCTATGCCGACGACGCATGCCGCTTTCTGACGGGCGACCGCAGGCGGTTGGAACTTGGTGATCACGACCAGTACGACACGAGACAACTACTGAAGGCTATCTACCCCCATCTCTGCGAGAGCAGCCGCGCCGAACTCGAATCCTTCATCCTATCTCACATCTACATCATGAAATACTCTGGTGTGAGGGGGCTACGCTGGCGGGGCATAGAACAGCTGCGCCTACTCCAGTCCGTCCCGAGAGAACTGCTGACGGAACGAGGCGAGCGCGCACTTCGCGAGCTGCAGCGGAAGTTCCCCGGCGAGCGCGCTTCTGACAGCCCTACGACCATTAGGGCTGGGCGGGTCGGCCCGCCCGTCTCAGAAGCGCAGGCCAGGAAGATGTCGGACAGGTCGTGGCTGCGGGCGATGAAGAAGTACCACGGCGACGTGCGGCACAAGGACTTCCTTAAAGGCGGAGCCCGCGAGCTCGGCGGGGTCTTGGTCAACCTGACTAAGGAGGATCCGGAGAGGTTTTACGGGCTGGTGCTGCGCTTGCCCGACGACGTCGACGATTCATACGTTCAGGCCATCATGAACGGGCTGGCTGAGTCCAACGCCTCTTCGGATTTGTTAATCGCGGTCATCAGGCGCTTCGCCCCGCACCCCGATCGTGACATCAAGCGGGTGATCGGGTCGGTACTCGAAAAGCGGGCAGGTGACGTGCTCCCCGAAGACATGATGGCGCTCGTTGAGGGCTACGTCCGCGGCCCCGCTGGCGAGGACGAGGACTGGTGGAGGCGGCAGGACGAGCGCGGGCAGGCGCGCCGAAACGACGGGCTGAACAGCGGCCCGTACATGAGCTACCTTAACTCAAATCGCGGGGCCGCTTTCAGGGCGCTGATGCGCGCGCTCGATGCCAAAGGCGACGACGAGGCCAAGGCGCGTAAATGGCAGATGATCGAGTTCGCGGCGACCGACGATTCGACAGCCCTTCGCGCCGGCGCCATCGAGGAGCTGCTGTACCTGCTCCACGAAGACCGCGAGCGGGCGGTTACGACTTTCGAGCGGCTGCTGGATGGTCATCCAGCCCTGCTGCGCTCGCATTTCACACAGGAGTTTTTGCGCTACGGGCTTTACCGGCACTTCGAGAGCATGCGGCCGTACATCGTGGCCCTAATGAATGGTGAGCACGAGTCGCTGCAACAGCGCGGCGCGGAGCTGGCTTGTATCGCGGCCATCTCGCCCGCACCATCTGGCGCGGAAGAAGGGCGCGGCGACGCCGATGCTCTGGCTGAGGGGACGCTCACCGGCCCTCCCCCATGGCGGCGCGGGGCGGCGCACGTCTACGCGGCAAACATCACCACCGAAGTCTCTGCGAGTTGTGAGAACGTCCTGCGGCGGCTCATGGGCGACGAAGATAAAGAAGTGCGCCAGTTCGTGAACGGTGTCTTCCACCGCTTGCGGGACGAGCATTTTCTACAGCTGCGCGACCTGATCGAAGCCTTCGCCGCTTCCCGCTCGCTTTCGGAAGAGACTCACTGGTTCACTGACTTCCTCTGGGAGCACGGGATACTAGACCCGCCGTTCTCGCTCTCGGTCGTGGAAAGTCTATTGGGCAACGAGCGGCGGAAGGTCGAGGAACCTGCCTTCAGGATAACCGGTGGTGAGGAGATAGTCCGGCTTGTGCTGCGTATCTACACCGACCCATCATCTGCCGACTTACGCGGACTCGCCATGGACGTCTTTGACCGGCTCATGGATATCTTCGCGGGACAAGCCCAGATAGTCTTGGGCGAGTGGGATCGGAGATAGATCAGTAGTTGATTGTTGATAGCGAATGCCGTTGGCTGCGAGGTGAATTGTAAAAATCCGGACTTGACCCGATAGACAGTGAATGAGCCAATACTTTTCTGACGGCAAGACCATCCCGAGGAAAACACGAATGGTAACCAACGAAATCCGCTTCGATGACGGGGCTGCCTACGAACGGTACATGGGGAAGTGGAATCAGCTTGCAGGTGAAACTTTCCTCGACTGGCTTGCTCCAAAATCAGGTTTACATTGGCTCGACGTCGGCTGCGGCAACGGCGCCTTTACTGAAATGCTCGTCGAGCGGTGTGCGCCCGTCTCAGTACAGGGGATAGACCCGTCCGAGGAGCAGCTCGCCTTTGCACGCACACGACCCGCGGCGCGCGTCGCGCAGTTTCGTCAGGGCGATGCCATGGTACTGCCTTTCCCCGACGACACGTTCGACGCGGCTGTCATGCCGCTGGTGATCTTCTCCGTCCCCGACCCACCTAAGGGCGTTGCCGAAATGGCGCGAGTGGTCTGCCCCGGTGGCTCCGTCACCGCCTACGCGTGGGACATGGAGGGGGGTTGGTTTTCCTTAGGCATTCACATACTCGACGCACCCGGACGGCGATTACGGCTAAAGGGAGAGAGAATCAAGGCGCTCTCTGAGTTGAAATGCGGGCTAGGTGAGTCAAGTATGTGAATGCCCTAGCTAGCTGTATAAAATTGTGAGGGGAAGTGAGGAAGGGTATGAGGAAGGTCTTAACTTACGAACGATCTAGCCCTTGATAGACTCGGACTCGGCTGACTTACGCCCGCGTCTCTTCGCGCCCTTCTTGCCCGCAGACTTCTTAGCGCCGCCCTTCTTAGCCCGGCGCTTCTTGTAGGCTCGCTTCGCCGGCGCGGCTTCCGCCGTGGCGGCCGGGCGGAACTCGGCGACCGCCTGTAGAACCGCTTGCAGCCCGTAAGATTCGCAGAGCCAGTTGACGAGAGCTTTCGGATCCTGGGAACTGAACAGAATGAGGTCATTGGTACTTCTTCTACTCGGCATATTCGGGAGTCCCTTCCATCTTCGTTGTGGTTGGTATTGCTTGTGCCCGGATAATACTATAGCTCGCCAGGGTCGGCGAATTCGTTTACGAGCAATCTGCCACCATAGTAGATAACTTGGTAGCGCTCGGGGACACTCAGCGGAACTCACCCCTTAACCTGCAGAACCTTTATTCGTCGGTCGATTCCGACCGCCGCCGCCTCTATAG
>JBJMGS010000060.1:0-10535 GCA_045807785.1 Pyrinomonadaceae bacterium | reverse complement strand
CGGAGCCGACGAACGCGCCGAGCAGATCGTAACCGACATTCTCGCCCGCGCCCGCCGCGCCGAGATCGACGACAGAGCCGTCAGACAACACGACGCGCGCGCCGACGACGTGATCGGTCGTCACGCCGTACTTGAGACAGTGGATACCGCCCGCGTTCTCCGCGACGTTGCCGCCCACGGTGCAACTCGCGCCGCTCGAAGGATCGGGCGCGTAGTAGAGCCCGTGCGGCGCGCCGGCGCGCGACAACTGAGCGTTGACCATCCCCGTCTGCACGATGGCGAGGCGGTTCTCTACGTCTAACCTGAGCAGCCGACGCATCCGCGCCAGCTCGATAATCACGCCGCTGTTCACAGCGAGCGCCCCGCCCGAGAGTCCCGTGCCCGCACCGCGCGGCGCGAAGCTGACACGCTCATGGGCGAGTTCGTTGACGACGCCCGCGACCTCTTCGGTCGAGGCAGGGAAGACGACCGCTCGCGGCGCATGCCGGTGCTGCGTCAGCCCGTCGCACTCATAGACGAGCAGTTCATCACGCTCGGCGAGCACGTTCTCGCGACCGACGACGGCGCGCAGGTTTTCGATCAGTTGATCCACGCGGGAAAGGTTTGGGTCGTTCGAAATTTTTTACGGACGGCTACGCTGATGATACACTACGCGACCGTTCCGCCGATAACGTCTCCCGAGTCAACTATGAAAGCAAAACTGCTGGTCTCCCTCTGCGTCGCGTCGTGTCTCTGCGCCGCGACTTTCAACCCGCGCGCAGGTGCTCAAGTTATGACGGCTGATCTCGTCATCATCAACGCGAACGTCCACACGTTGGACAAACAGCGTCCGACCGCCGAAGCCGTCGCCGTCTTCGAAAATCGGGTCGCCGCCGTCGGCACGTCCGCCGAGATGCGCAAGCTCGTCGGCGCGCAGACGCGCGTCATAGACGCGCACGGCGCGCTCGTCCTGCCCGGCTTCAACGACGCGCACGTGCATTTCACGGACGGCGGGCAGCACCTGGCGAGCGTGCAACTGCGCGACGCGGCGAGCCCCGCGGAGTTCGCGCGCCGCATCGGCGAGTTTGCCGCCAAGACGCCGCAGGGTCGCTGGATCACCGGCGGCGACTGGGATCACGAACGCTGGACGCCCGCCGCTCTGCCGACGAAAGAGTTGATCGATAAATTGACTGGCGATCACCCGGTCTTCGTCAACCGGCTCGACGGCCACATGGGACTCGCCAACAGTCTCGCGCTCAAGCTCGCGGGCGTGACGCGGGACACACCCGATCCGCCCGGCGGTCTCATCGTCCGCGACGCGAAGACCGGCGAGCCGACGGGTGTGCTGAAAGACGCGGCGCAGAATTTCGTCTATGCCAAGATGCCCGACCCCTCCTGGGACGAGCGGCTCGACTTCGCGCGCGCCGCGACGAACCATGCGGCGAGCCTCGGCGTCACGAGCGTGCAGGACATGTCGGCGGGCACGGACGTGGGCGTCTATCAGTTCCTCGCCGCGCGCGGCGAGTTGAAGACGCGCGTCTATGCCGTCTCACCGCTCACCGCGTGGAATCGCATCGCGGCGACCGGCGTGCGCGCGCGCTTCGGTGGCGACCTGATCCGCATCGGCGGCTTGAAGGGCTTCGCCGACGGCAGCCTCGGCTCGACCACCGCGCTCTTCTTCGAGCCTTACAACGACGCGCCCGACACGGCGGGCTTGCCGAGCGACGAGCTGGTTGCGCCCGACAAGATGTACGAGCACATTCAGTCTGCCGACCGCGCCGGCCTACAGGTGATGATCCACGCCATCGGCGACAAGGCGAACGACGCGATCCTCTCCTTCTACGAGCGGCTCGAAAAAGATGACGGCGCTCGCGACCGTCGCTACCGCATCGAGCACGCGCAGCACCTGCGCCCGCAGGACGTCGCGCGCTTCGGACGCCTGCACGTCATCGCCTCGATGCAACCGTATCATTGCATTGACGACGGCCGCTGGGCGGAGAAGCGCATCGGACACCAGCGCGCCGAGACGACATACGCCTTCCGCACGCTCTTAGACACAGGCGCGACGCTCGCCTTCGGCACCGATTGGTTCGTCGCGCCGCTCAATCCGCTCTACGGCATCTACGCCGCCGCGACGCGCCGCACGCTCGACGGCAAGAACCCCAACGGCTGGATTCCCGAACAGAAGATCACCGTCGAAGAGGCCGTGCGCGCCTACACCGTCGGCTCCGCCTTCGCCGAGTTCACCGACGACGTGAAGGGCACGCTCGCGCCGGGCAAGCTCGCCGACCTCGTCATCATCGACCGAGACATTTTCAAGATCGACCCCGTGGAGATCGAGAAGGCGAAAGTGACGACGACGATCATGGACGGCCGCATCGTGTACGAGACGAAATAGAAGACACTACGATTTGTTCCGACGTTCTCGTTGAAGGGAGTCGAGGTTGGAATTCACCGTCGTTGAAGGGGTGCGCACGCTCAAGCTCGATCTGGTGTTGACGCTGGCGCTCGCGGCGTGCTTCCTCTTCGTCGGCGGCTGGCTGCAACGGCGCGTCCGTGTCTTCTCGCGTTCGAGCATCCCTGCGGCGGCCATCGGCGGGCTGCTCTTCGCGGCGCTGGTGATGGCGCTGCGCTGGCGCGGGACGCTCGGCGTCTCACTCGACACTTCGCTACGCGCGCCGCTGCAAACGGCGTTCTTTACGACCATCGGCTTTGGCGCGACGCTGACGCTGCTGCGCACGGGCGGGGCGCGCATGATCGTCTTCTTTGTGATCGCGTCGCTTACCGCCGTCGTCCAGAACGTGGCGGGGATCGGCGTCGCCGTCGCGCTGCACGCGCCCCCGGCGCTCGGTATCATCTGCGGCTCGCTGACGCTGACGGGCGGACCCGCGACGGGGCTCGCCTTCACGAGCCTGTTCGAGCAGAAGGGCATCGCGGGCGCGGGCTCGCTCATCATCGCGTCGGCGACCTTCGGCATCTTCGTGTCGAGCCTCGTCGGCAACCCGGTCGCGACGTGGCTCATCCGCCGCCGCAAACTCGCGACGGAAGGCGCGACTGACAAGCAGGACGACGCCGAACAGTTCTGGGCGATAGGCTCGACGGCGATCTCGGAAGATGAAGCGGGCGCTGAAGAGACCGACGCCGCGCGACTCGCCGTGGAAGCGAAGCGCGAGACGCACGCTGGCGAGTTGTTGCGCAACCTCCTCTTCATCCTGCTCGCGATGGGCGTCGGCGCGCTCGTCGGACTAGGGCTCTCTTGGCTCGGCGCGAACATTCCGCCGTGGATTGGACTGAAGGTAGTTAAGCTCGGCGAGTCTGTGCAAGGAAACTTAGGCGGGAAGATCGTGTCGTTCGGATGGGGACTTTACAAATTTAGGTTCATCTTACCCGGTTACATCGGCGCGATGATTGTCGCAGCACTTATCAGAAATTCCGACGACAAACGCCGCTGGCTAAAACTCGATGCTCGCGCCATCGACGCGCTCGGAACCATCGCGCTCGCGCTGTTTCTCGTCATCGCGCTGATGGACTTGAAGCTGTGGCAGCTCGCGGGGCTCGCCGTGCCGATGCTCTTGATACTCGCGGTGCAGATCGTCTTGATGATCCTGTATGCTGTCTTCGTGACGTTCACGTTGATGGGGCGCGACTACGAGGCAGCGGTCACCGCGAGCGGGCACATCGGCTTCGGGCTCGGCATCACGCCGAACGCCGTGGCGAACATGGAGGCGCTCGTCGCGCGCTTCGGAGCCGCGCCGCGCAGCTTCCTCTACGTCCCCGTCGTCGGCGCGTTCTTTATCGACTTCTCGAACGCCATCGTCATCACCTTCTTCGCCAACTTAATCAAATGAGCAAAAGCAACTTTCTCGTCGCTCCCCTGTGCCTCGCGCTCGCCACCTTCATCACGCCAACTGCGACCACGCAAAATCCGCCTGCGCCACACGAGGGTTCGACGCAGGCGAATCGGCTCGCGCCCGCCTCGTCGCCGGAGTTGCAAACGCTGGTCGAAGAGGCAGCACGCACGGCGCTCAAGAAATTCGCGGACAAGAAGCTGGCCGAGAATCAGCTCGCGATCACGGTCATAGACCTGCGCGACCCCGCACACCCGTCGCAAGGAAGTTTTCGCGGCAATGAACGCATCTACCCGGCGAGCGTCGTCAAATTGTTCTATCTGGTTTACGCCGAGCGCCTGTTGGAGGATGGCAAACTCGCCGAGACGGACGAGCTGAAGCGCGCGCTGAGTGACATGATCGTCTATTCATACAACGACGCGACCGGGTACGTGCTCGACATGATCACGGACACGACGAGCGGCAGGGAGTTGCCGCCCGACGCGATGAAGGCTTGGCAGCAGAAGCGCGACGCCGTCAACCGCTACTTCGCCTCGCTCGGCTACCAAAACATCAACACGAACCAGAAGACTTTCTGCGAGGACGCCTACGGGCGCGAGCACTTCTCGCGCGGCGCGAACGGCGAGAACCGTAACAAGCTGACGACCGACGCGGTGGCGCGCCTGCTCGCCGAGATCGTCACGGGTCGAGCCAACACGCCCGCGCGCACGGCGCAGATGATGAGTTTGCTCAAGCGCGACTTCGCCGGCGAGTCGAAAGACCCGGACGATCAGGCGCACGGCTTTACCGGCATCACCCTCAAGGACGAGCCGGGCGCACGTCTCTGGTCGAAAGCAGGTTGGACTTCGACGGCGCGTCATGACGCCACCTACATCGAGCTGCCGAACGGCGCGCGCTTCGTCCTCGTCACCTTCACCGAGAATCAGGCGACCGTGCGCGACATCATCCCGACGGTCGCGCGCGTGGTGATCGAGCACTTTAAGAACAGGTGACGGGGATCGGGTGTCAGGTATCGGGATTCAGATGTCAGAATGGAGCAAGTGACGCGAAGTTAGGCATTGATGAATTTGTATCAGAGCCCCGACACCCGCCCCTGATACCCATTACCGGGTCAAGACTTTTGACACAGGATCGCTTCCTTCGTCCAGCCGATGGGCTCGGCGGGGTTGAAGCGGTGGCGTTCGAGGACGCGGAAGTGGCGGCGCGTGTGTGCATCTACTTCCGCCGGGGCGTGGGTCTTGAAGCGGAACATGAGTTCGAGCAGCGTGCTGGCAGGCGAGGGGCGCACGGGCAGATGGAGCAGGTAGCCGCCGGGCTTGACGACGCGCGCGATCTCCGCGACGCCTTCGCCGAAGGGGACGTATTCGAGCGCGCCGCTGGTGGCGACGAAGTCGAACGTCGCGTCGGCGAAGGGGAGCGCGAGCAGGTTCGCTTGGAGGAAGCTGACGCGGTGGCGCTTGCTTTCGTCAAGCCCGGCGACCGCGTTCTCAGCCTTGCGCAGCGACGGCGCAGAGAGATCGATGGCGGTGACGCGCGCGGGTCGCGCGAGCGTGCGCAGCAGCGCGAGGGTCAAGAGTCCCGTGCCGCAGCCCGCGTCGAGAACGCTGGCGTCGTCGCCGAGTGGGATCGCCCGCTCGCGCAGGTAACGCTCGATGGAGTGGCTATAGCGGTTGAACTTGAAGGTGATGTCGTAGAGACTCGCGAAGCGGTCGTAGAGCGTGACCGACTCACCGCCGTCGAGCATCGTGATGTTGTCTTGCGACATTCGTCAGTCATCTCCTGCGGATCTAAACATTGATCTGGACAGCGCAGAGTCTGTCGCTTCCACCCAGAGGCTAATCGGCGGCACGAGGAATTTCGTCGTGCGACGCCCTCGCCGGTGTGAAACGTGATTCGATTGCCTTTATACTAACACCTCCTGCAATCTTCAAGACGGGTTTTCCCGTGGCAGTGAAATCTGAACTTGCGCGGCGGGTGCGTGTCTAGCGTCTGCGAATGACGTTAACACACACGCGCCGCCCGAACGTAACCGATAGCTATGAAAAAATCTCTTCCTGTCGTGATCATTATCGTCGTGCTCCTCGTCGCCGTCGGCGGCGGCGTGTGGCTGATGCAGCCCGCCTCGAACACCACCGGCAACCAGCCGCCGCCGCAGACCGCCGCCCGACCGAACGCTTCACGCTCGGACGCCAACGACGCCCCGCCCGCGCACGTGCGCGGCCAGCAGAACGCGCCGGTCGTATTCGAAGAGTTCGCCGACTTCCAGTGCCCGACTTGCGCGAACATGCACTCGGTCGTCAAGCAGCTCGTCGAGAAGTACCCGACGCAGGTCGGCGTCGGCTTCCGCCACTTCCCGTTGCGCGAGATGCACAAGCACGCGGCGGAGGCTGCGCGGGCGGCTGAAGCCGCGGCGTTGCAGGGCAAGTTCTGGGAGATGCACGATCTGCTCTACGACAAGCAGAAGGAGTGGGAAGCGCCCGACGACGCGCGCCCGCTCTTCACGCAGTACGCCCAGACGCTCGGGCTCAACATGCAAAAGTTCAACGAGGACATCGACAGCTCCATCGTCGCCATGCGGATCGTGGCGGACGAGCGGCGCGGCGCTGCCCTCGGCGTCCACGCCACGCCGACCTTCTACATTAACGGTCGCGAGCTGACGTTCGATGAGAGCAACACGCTCGACAAGCTGAGCGCGGCGGTCGATCAGGAGCTGGCGCGCAAGAAGTGAGGACGGCGGATGGCTGAACAGATTAACGCCGCGGACGCCGAACCGCGCGCGGCGGTGCCGACGCCTTCGGCGGCGCTCGACATCGTCGCCGCGCTGCTCGCGCTCGTCGGCCTGGGCGACGCCGTGTATCTCACGGTCGAGCACCTGACGGGGGCGACCCTGCAATGTTCGATCACGCACGGCTGCGCGGAGGTGTTGGGCAGCCCCTACGCGACCGTCGGCGGCTTGCCGCTCGCGGCGTTCGGCGCGGCAGCTTACTTCACGGTCTTCAGCCTCTCGACGCTGGCGGCGTTCGGCTACGCGTGGGCGCGCAGCATTGTCGCCCCGCTCGTCGCGCTGATGTTTCTCTTCACGCTCTGGCTCCTCTACCTACAGGCGTTCGTCCTCCACGCCTTCTGCCAGTACTGCCTGCTCTCCGCCACAGTCACGACGCTGCTCACGTTGACGGTCGTCGCACGACGCCTGACGAACCGTCGCGCGTGAGTCGTGTTCGGCTTTGGGTTTAGTGCGCGCGCACGACGAGCCACATGACGAGCGCGACGACGACGAGCACGACGAGGGCGAGGCAGCCAAAGAACCCACCCTTGATCTTGCGCCAGCGGTTAGGGTCGGGCGGTTGCAGCGAGCCCTGTGGGAAGTAAGGCGGCGGCGTGTTAGTCGGCATCGATCAACTCCTCACAATCAACGTCGAATCTGAAATCTCAAAATTCAGATCAACAAATTCCTCTTTCGTCTCAGCCTAACTCTTCCAGCTCGCAGCGCAAAATTTCCGCGACGCTCCACGCTTGCGCGATGCAGCCGCGCGGCGCGTGCGGCGCGTCGCCGTCGAAGATTTCCGAGACTTGACCGACGCCCGCCTCGCCGAGGTGTGCGCGGAAGTTTTGCAGCCACCCGCGCGCGGCGGCGACGCTCTCCGGCGAGCGCTCGTGAACCTTCAGGTAGGCGCTGACGAACGCGCCCATCAGCCAAGCCCAGACCGTGCCCTGATGATATGCCGTGTCGCGCGCATAGGCATCGCCCTCGTAGCGCCCACGGTAGTCCGGGTGCTTCGGCGAGAGCGAGCGCAAGCCGTAGGGCGTGAGCAACTCGCGCTCGACGGCAGAGACGACGGCGCGTGCGCGCTCGCCCGTGATGATCGCGTGCGGCAGACTGACGGCGAAGATTTGATTGGGGCGCATCGAGTCGTCCAACTCATTCGCGTCGCCCACACAGTCGTAGAGGCAGCCGTGCGCCTCGTCCCAGAAGAGGCCGTTGAAGCTGGCGCGCGCCGAGTCGGCGACGGCGCGGCAGCGGTTGCGCGTCGGCTCGTCCCGCACGACACCCGCGATCTCTTCGACCGTGCGCAGCGCGTTGTACCAGAGCGCCTGAATCTCGACGGGCTTGCCCGTGCGCGGCGTGACGAGATAGTCGCCGATCTTGACGTCCATCCAGGTGAGCTGCACGTCCATGTCGCCCGCGCGCAGCAGCGAGTCTTCGGTCATGCGGATGCCGTAGCGCGTGCCGCGCTCGTGCCAGCCGACGATATCGCGCAGCGGCTCGTAGAGTCTTTCACGCACGAACCGCTCGTCGCCCGTGCGGCGCAGGTATTCGCCGCAGGCGTTGACGAGCCAGAGCGTCGCGTCAGCCGTGTTGTACTCGGGCTGCTCGCCCGCGTCGGGGAAACGGTTCGGGATCAAGCCGTCGCTGAGAGACGCGGCGAAGGCGAGCAGGATTTCGCGCGCTTCTGAGAAGCGACCTGTGGCGAGCGCGAGACCCGGCAGCGATATCATCGTGTCGCGACCCCAGTCCGTGAACCAGTGGTAGCCCGCGATGACGGTCGAGAGGTTCGCGCCGCGCCTGACGATGAACTGATCGGCGGCGCGCACGAGCGTCTGAAGATAACCCGCGCGCTCGTCGTCGCTCTCACTGTCAGCGAGCATGCTGTCGCCCGTGCCCGCGACGCTCATGTCGCTCCGCTTCGCGACGGGTGGTCGGAGTTTCAGACGGCGCGCGCGCTCGCCTGCTTCGAGCGCGTCGGCGTCGGCGGCGTCGCGGGTTTCGGTCGAAGCCAGCAGGGAACATGTCGCGCCGTCGCGCACGTCGAAGGCGAGCAGGCAGGGGTTGAATAAATCTTCCTGGTAGTCGAAGCCACGCGCACTCTCTTCCGAGTACTCGAAGTTTCTGTACCAGAGCCCTTCGAGCGACACAGACTTCGCGTCGTGCGCGAGGAAGAGCGTCTGTTCACTGTCGCGTTTGCCGAGCCGGAGCAGTCCTTTCTCGATCCCCGCGTGGACGAAGATGTCAGTTGACTCGTGCGCGAGCGAATGATAGTCGCGGAAGGCGACGAGCGGTCGCAGCTCAAGCCGCGCCGTCGCGTCGCCCGGCGCTTTGAATGTGTAGCGCACGACTGTTGTGTTCTGGCCGTGCGGCATGAACACGTGTTTCTCGATCTCGAACGCGCCCGCGTGGTAGGTGAAGACGGGGAAAGGGTCGAGGCGGAAGCCCGCCTGTAGCCGGTAGCCTTCGGGGCTGACGACGCCGGGCTGGTAGAGGTTGGTCGAAAGCTCGAAGCGCTCGTCGCCGACGGTCAAGACCTCTTCGAGTTTGGACAGGAGCACGACGCGCTGTGTCGGCGGGAGCACGGCGGCGACGAGCAGTCCGTGGTAGCGGCGCGAGTTGAGTCCCGCGATAGTCGCGGACGCGTAACCGCCCAGCCCGTTTGTCTCCAGCCACTCGCGCCGCGCAGACGCTTCGAGCCGCGCGCAGTCTTCCGCTCCGAAACTGATCATCAATGAACCCTTCAGCCTCCCGTGTGCCTGTTTTGTACCACAAAGGAGGGACGCGCCCGCAAGAAATCCGCCGCCTCGCGTTCAGTAAGCGGGCACGAATTCTCGTCGGAGGTTGAAGAGATGCGAAAGATTTTTACGATTACGGTCGGCGCGGCATGCGTCGCCGTCCTCGCCGCCGTCAGTTTCGCCGGGGGCGCAGGTCTTGCGCCGTTAGTCGTGGTCGACGATCAGGCGGGGCAGGAGTCGCGCGCGTGGCAGAGGACGCAGCCCATCCGCTACGAACCGTTCGAGGTCGAGGTGCTCGTGAACGGTTCGCCGCTCGTGGAGTATCAGGCGCGCGGGCGCGTGTATGTCGAGGCGACGAGCGGCGCGGAGTACGAATTGCGCATCCACAACCCTCTACCCATGCGCGTCGCGGTCGCGCTCTCGGTTGACGGTCTAAACACGATTGACGCGCGCCGCACCACCGCGCGAGACGCGAGCAAGTGGGTGATTCAGCCCTACGGCACGATCACCGTCGGGGGCTGGCAGATGAGCCGGACGCACGCGCGCCGTTTCTACTTCACGAGCGAGCGAGACTCCTACGCGAACAAGCTCGGTCGCGCGGAAGACCTGGGCGTCATCTCGGCAGCCTTCTTCCGCGAGCGCGCCGGTTATGCTGAAGTCGAACCGCCGCTCCCGCTCGACGCGGCGAAAAATCGCGGGGAGAGCGAGGAGAAGTCCACGCGCGCCCAGCCACAGTCTTCGCAGCCCGCGGGCGCGGGTCAGGCGAGAGATCGCGCCGTCGCGCCGAAGAGTGATGATGACGAATACGCGGCAACAGGGATCGGTCGCGCCGTCGGCAACGACGTGCGCTGGGTGAACCTCGATCTCGAACGCGAGCCGTCGGCGCAGGTGACAATGCGTTACGAGTATCGCCCGGCGCTCGTCCGCCTCGGCGTCCTGCCCAGACCCGAAGCGGATCGCGATGAGTTGCGACGGCGCGAGCGTGCGCGCGGTTTCGCCGACCCGAAGTTCTGTCCCGTGCCGTAAGCGTCGAAGCCGCTGCGCGGATCAGTCGCGACAAGTTCGGAACCGGAGCGACCCGTCGGTGTCTAACCTGGTGTGACGTTATTTCACATCAGGAGGTGACGCGATGGGTCGCTTCACGAACACGCTCTCGCGTGTGAGAGTCGCCGCGCCGTGCCGGGCGGAATGGGACGAGATGCGCGG
>JBJMGS010000059.1:0-16285 GCA_045807785.1 Pyrinomonadaceae bacterium | reverse complement strand
GGGCCGGTCGAAGCCTTGACCGGCGGGAGGTGGCCGCCCAAGCGATAGTCCATAACCTCCTGCACGCTGACGTTCTTGCCCTTGAAGCGTAGAACGATGAGGCGTCGGTCGGTCAGGCCGATGACGTACTCCTTCGTCAGCAGCGCGCTGATCAGCCCGCCGGTCAGGGCGATCATGAGGATGTTCGGCTGCTTGACGCCGTAGGCGATGTATCGGAGTTGCTCACCCGGCTCCAGGTAGGGCATGAAGGCCGCCGCCGGGACGTTGGGGTCTTTGAATCTTGCCATCTTAGTCTCCTTCCCTAGCGACAGTTGCAGTCCGAGCCCTTGCCGCCGTGATTCTCGGCGTACTTCTCGGCGTCGGAGAGGGTGTCGAACTCGGCCAGCACGCAGACGCTCGAGCCGCGTGCGTTCTTCTCCTGATCGAGCGTGCGCTGCTCGACCTCCACCTTACTGTTGGCGCAGAAGACCCTGTACTTCGAGTCGTCGAAGCGTCCCGCCGCGGCCACGGCGGCGGTGAGAGCAATGAGCAAGAGGGCACAAAGTCTGAGCACGGCTGTACGACCTTTCTTCATGGTAGGCTCCTTTCCTGTGACAAAGCGTTTGGCGGCGAAAGCGGTCATGTGGTGACCCCTCTGGTAGCGGCGGCGAGCCAGTCGCCAAGCGGCTTAAACGTCCGGCGCCAGCCTCCGCCCATTTCGTCTTACCTGTTAAGGCGGGAACATTACGCGAAAACGCTCACGGCGGCGAGAAAAATTTCGTCCGGCCAACCTGACGGCGCGATCTCCAAAACATGCTGGCGCTCTTTAACTGTGCGGGCTTCCGGGTATACTGACACGCGTTGAAGCGCCGATGAGGCACGAGATTCTGCTGAGGTGCTATTTATGAGACCGCTTCGAGTGAAAATATGAAGGACAGGAAGAAATCTCGTCGCACCGTGTACGGTCTGTTAATTGGGCAGCTTTTATGTCTGCTCGTTCCGCAAATGATTTTCGGCCAGACCGAAACGCTCGACATCGTGCAGTTCGTCGCGCCGCAGGGCTGGACGAAAACGCCGAAAGATCGCGCCATGAGCATCAGCGACGTTAACAAAGCCACCAACGGCTTTTGCGTGATTACCGTTTACGCGGCGACGGCGAGCGCGGGCAGCGCGCAAAAAGATTTTGCGAATCAGTGGAACGAACTGGCGGTCAAACCCTACAAAGCCGAAGCGAATCCGAAAACGGAGGCGCAAACCGAAGACGGATGGACTTTGGTTTCGGGCGCGTCCGCACTTGAAATCGACGGCATCAAATCATTCGCGCTTCTGACGGTGTTCAGCGGTTACGGAAAAACGGCGAGCGTTTTCTCCGTGCTCAACGACCAATCGTATCTCGCACCGCTCGACGCTTTCATGGCGAGCATCAAGCTGGATAAAACCAAGACCGCCGCGAACCCGGCTCCGAGTGTTCAGAACAACAGTCAAACTCCGGCCGCCGCTCAGGGCGGTAACGCGCCGGGAAAATTCGGGCATTTGATTTACACGCCGATGCCGGGCTGGAAGCAGACTGATTATACAAATGCCATTTCTTTCACGCCTTCAATGTTACCGCCCGGGTATGGGATTGAAGTCAGAGTTATGGAGTCGAGGCCTTTTGCCGGAACCATTCAGCAGGCTTTTGCCGAAAGCTGGGACGAGGCCGTGCGGCAACTGGAGTCAATTTCAGAGAGGGCGCCGACGTCCGTCGCGTTTGATGACAGCCCGGTGGAAGCAACAATTTCCTACCAGGGCTGGGAATACATGAACGGCAACGGGTACTTCGTCAAAGATAAAAATAACAATACTTTTTACCTGAACCTGTTCGTCGTGAAATTAAACAACCGCATCGAGCGAATGTTTGCGGTCAGTCAAAAGATCGCGGCGCGTTACGGTACGGTGCGGAGTTTGAATCAGTATTCCCTCTACAAAGATGCGTATAACGACTTCTTCTACTCCGTCAAATTCGACGATTGGAAAGACAAGGGTTCGAGCGGGAGTTTAGCGGGCGGCGGAATCGTCGGGATGTACGCCGGCCTCAAACTCGGCAACGGCGATTTAACCAGCGGCGGCGGCCTGAACGGCTCGTATGCGGTTCTTTTCTCAAACGGGCAGGCGTATTTTCTCACCAAATTGCCGACCGCAGGTTTTGACGCGCTCAACACACAAGCCGAGGCGGATCAGCACGTCAGAAACTGGGGAACATATCAGGTGCGAAACGGTCAGGGCGAATTAACGATGCCTTACGGCAGCGTACCGCTTTCAGTGAACGGTAACGGAATTATTCTGACCACCCAAAACACTCCGCACCAATACGTCAGACTTCCTTCGGTGGACGGCGCGGTCTTTAACGGCACATATTATTTTGAAGGCGACTTTGGCGCGAAGGGAACGCCCTCCGTGACGTTCACCGCGGACGGAAAGTTTATCGACAACGGCGCGGTCAACATCCTCTATCACAACTCGGTCGAGGAAGACGTTCTCAACCCCGCCGCCCGGCCGGGCTCGGGCACGTATCAGGTGAGAAATTACTCGTTGATTTTTAACTACTCGGACGGGCGCAGGTTGCAGATCGCCTTCAGCGGTTTGGGCTACGACAAAAGAAATCCAAGCCCTACCACACTGACGCTGAGTTCTAATAATGACGTGTTACTGAGAAAGTGATTCTGAAACTATGAGGAGACAAAGAGGGCTTCCCGGTAAATGAGGGAACGCATTCCGCCGCCCATCGCGAAGGGGCAAAGCGACCGTTAGCAAGGTCAGATTAATCAGCACAGAGGTTGATGATGGCAGCAGAGTACCGACCGAATTACATCTCATTATACGAATCCGGGGAGTTTGAGGAGAGGGTGCAAGCCCTCGAGAAGATGCTGCTTCGCTGCAACGTCTGCCCGCTCGACTGCGGCAACGACCGCACGCGGGGTGAACTCGCGCGCTGCTATTCGGGCGCGCTCCCCGTCGTCTCGTCCTACACGGCGCACTTCGGCGAAGAGCCCGCGCTGACCGGCACACGCGGCGCGGGCAACATCTTCTTCGGCAACTGCAACCTGCGCTGCGTCTATTGCCAGAACTATCAGATTTCGCAGACGCACAAAGAGCAGATCAAAAACGAAGTGACGCACGAACGCCTCGCCTCGATGATGCTTGAGCTGCAAGCGCGCGGCTGCCACAACATCAACTTCGTCTCGCCCACACACTTCGCGCCGCAGTTGGCACGCGCCGTCCTCATCGCCGCCGAACAGGGACTGCGACTCCCCATCGTTTACAACACGAACGCCTACGACTCCGTGGAAGTCCTGCAACTGCTCGATGGCGTGGTTGACGTGTACCTTCCCGATCTGAAATACGCCGACTCGTCTGACGGCTACACGTTCTCGAAAGTGCCGAACTACACCGAGCACGCGCGTCGTGCGCTCCGTGAGATGTTCCGTCAGACGGGCGACGAGTTGGTCTTCGACGAGCAGGGTTTGCTCCGCCACGGTCTCGTCGTCCGTCTGCTCGTGCTGCCGAACGACATCGCCGGCGTGCGCGAATCTCTGGAATGGATCAAGGACGAGTTGAGCCCGCGCGTCGCCGTCTCTCTGATGGCGCAGTATTATGCGACGAACAAGGCGGCGACGGACGAGCGTTACATGCTGCTCTCGCGCCGCATCAACGAAGGCGAGTGGCTGCGCGCCGTCTCGCTGCTTGGCGAACTCGGCATGGAAGAGGGCTGGATGCAGGAGTACGACGGCGCGTCTCATTATTATCGTCCGGACTTCACGAACAGCGAGACGCCGTTCAAAGACGTGCGGGATTTTCAGTAAGCTCTAACTTGCGCGACCACAACGGCGGCGCACGACTCATCAAAGCTGCCGTTGATAGATTCTCCACCCGCAGAGGAACCGCACATGACCCCCAAACTGCTCCAGCGTCGAAGTTCTCTGCCGTCGAGTTTCTTGACCGGGCTCATCGGCTGGGCGGGCTTCATGGTGATCGTCGGGATGATCATCAAGCTCGTCTTCGACGACGCGCCGCCCGCCGGGTGGCTCCTCTTCGTCGGCACGCTTGCGGCTCTGGCGCAAGTCTCCATCCTGCGGGCGGGCTTCTTCCCGCTAGGTCTTGATCGCGGCATGAGCGCGGGTCTCGTCTGGGGCGGCGTGACGGGCGGCGCGATCATCACACTGGCAATCTACCTCTCGCCGACTCTGCGCCGCCACTACATCATCTGGGCGCTCGACGGAATCTACATCGGCGTCGCTGTCGGGCTCTTCCTCTCTTACTTCTACCGTGACGACCGGAGGATCGAAGCCGACGCTCAGGGTCGCCCCGTGGACTACGGTCGCGACGCGCACTGGCTTGAGCCTTTTGCCTTTGGGGCGGTCGCGTATCTCTTCGCCTTCGTGCCGCGCTCGGCAGACGTGGCGGCGACGGCGTTCGTCGTCGGCGCGATCTCCGGCGTCGTCGCCGCGGGGGTGAGCCACTTTTTCCTCAACTCGGTGTGGAGGGCTTCGCGGCTACCCGTCATCCTGTGCGTCGCGGCTGGCGTCGCGCAGGGGACTTTGAGCGGGCTGCTGTTCCAACCGTACCAAGACGAACTCTTATTTCACCGATTCGCACACGGCGCGCTCGCGGGCACGTTGACTTATTTATTGACGGCGCTTCGCGGTAGATCGCTCGCGCGCACGGAGGCGGGCGGCGAGTTCAGCGCGGGCGGGATGAACTAAATGAGCCTGATGCTGCTCTGCCGCGTACTGCACATCGCGGCGACCTGCACGTCGCTCGGCGGTCTGTTCTACGCGCGGACGGTGCTTCTGCCGTCTCTCGAATCTCTGCCCGCCCCACAGCGCGAGAGTTTGTTGAACGCGGCGATCCGACGCTTCGCCTACATCAAGTGGACGGGCGTGACGGTGGTCGCGGCGACAGGTGTAGTACAGTGGCTGTGGATTTACCCGACCGTGACGGACAAGCGACTTTATACGATCTACTTCGGCGTTAAGATGGTCGGAGCCGTCGGGCTATTCAGCATCACGTTCCTGCTCGCGCTGCCCCACGAAAGCTTGCGTGGGATGCAGGCGCGGCGCGGCTTCTGGTCGGCGCTGAACATCGTCTGCGGGCTGACCATCCTCGTCGGCGCGGCGCTGATGCGGGCGGTCGTCAAGCACGGCTGACGGCGCGTCCGCTTCGAACGAAGCACGCTCGGTATAAAGTTGAGGGAGCACGCATGAGCCAAACGAGAGTCGCGGCGGGTGAACCCGCGCCCGACTTCACACTCAAGGACGAGACGGGCGCCGACTGGCGACTCTCCGACCAGCGCGGCAAGGTGGTCGCTCTCCTCTTCTACCCGAAGGACGAGACGCCCGTCTGCACGCGGCAGTTGTGCTCAGTGCGCGATAACTGGGAACAGTACCGAGCGACGGGCGCGGAGGTCGCAGCGATCTCGACGGACTCGATCGAATCGCACCGACGCTTCGCCGACAACCGGAAACTTCCGATGCGCCTGCTCTCCGACCCGCGTGGCGAAGTGAGCAAACTCTACGGCGCGTCTTCGTGGCTGCCGGGCCGCTCGGCGCGCGCCGTCGTCGTCATTGACGCGCGCGGCGTCGTGAGTAGTCGCAAGGTGCAGCCCGTCTCGCTGTTGCGCCCGCGCGATGCGGAGATCATCGAGGCGATCCGCGCGGCGCAAGAACCGGTGAAGTAGGAAGATGTTAGATGTTAGATGCTGGTCTTGCCTGACTAGCATCCAGCATCTAACATCTAACATCTCGATTCCAGTTCATCGTTCATCATTCGTCGTTCGCTTTCATTAGGGAGGTTAAAAATGGCTGACGAGATCAAGTGCAAACACTGCGGGCAGAAGCGTGCGCCGCTGGGCTTCGCGCCGTTGCCGAACGAGTTGGGACAGAAGGTCGGGCAGGAAATCTGCGGCGCGTGCTGGCGCGAGTGGTTGCAGAAGCAGACGCAGATCATCAACCACTACGGGCTCGACGTGACGAACCCCGACGCACAGGAGTTCCTCTTCGCCAACATGCGTGGCTACCTCTTCAACGAGTCGCTCCCCACCGCCGAGATCGACACGACGAAGGAAGGCACGGTCAAGTGGTAAATCGGAAGGATGAAGGATGAAGGATGAAAGCATGGCGACTCGACTTGAGTAGTCTTTCTTTCATCCTTCATCCTTCATCCTTGTGTCCCCCCACACGCCCCGCCGCGTGCGCGCCACAGGCACGATTGTTGCTCATACCCTAAGAAAGGCTGCTCCTCGTATGATAAAAATGCAGCCGTTGGGACAATTCCGTTTCCCGATGTCTTAGTTCCGGGCTCAAGGGTTTGGGTCGCGCGCCGCGCCTGCTCCGGCACACGACCTTGGTTGAGCCGCGCCCGGAAGAGAATCTGGCAACTTCTAACCGAGGAGAGATAAAGATGAAGAGACTGGCAGCATTCCTACTCTGCGCGGCGTGCGTCGCCCTCGCCGCCGCGTGCGACAACACCGCTAACGACAACGCGACGAACGCGAACCGCGTGGTGAACACGAACGCCAACACGAACGCGGGCACGAACGCGAACGCCAACACGGCGAACGCCAACGCGCGCGGCAACTACAACGCCAAGATCACGAAGGAAGAGTATGAGCGCGACAAAGAGCGTTACGGTCGCGAGGCGAAGGGCGCGGGCGAGACGGTCGGTCAGGGACTCGAAGACGGCTGGCTCTGGGTGAAGACGAAGGGCGCGCTCGCCGCGGTTGATGATCTCAAGGATTCGGTCATCAACGTGGACGTGAACAACGGCGTCATCACGCTGCGCGGCAACCTGCCGAGCAAGGCGCAAGTGGACGCCGCCGTCAAAGCCGCCAACGGCATCGACGGTAAGAAGAGCGTGACCAACCAGCTCAAAGTCGTCGCGGCGGGCAACACGAACGCGGGCAACGCCAACACGGCGAACGCTAATCACAAGTAACGAACAAGCGGGCGTCGAGTAGCGAGCCAGCCGGGGGGGGTTAAAAAGAGAGCCGGCGCGACGAGTCTTCACACGAGACTTGTCGCGCCGGCTCTTTTTTCGTGCGTCAAACTTTTCATTGCGGGCGCGGGCGAGAAACCTTACAATGCCGCCTCGCGTAAACATACGAGCATCCGGCGACAGCCTTCGAGCCGTTTCAGCGCGCGCTTCCAGCCTCCACGGAGAAGCCGCCTCCGCCGGGTGTCCGCTTGCCTCTTTACGTCAGTTTCAAAATTCGTGCTCCTAAATCCGGGAGACTCTCGCGCGCCCAACTCGCACACGCGACGCGCGCGTTCTGCCCGCCGCCCTGAAGGTCTCTGACATGACTATGCTCAAAACACGGAAGCGGCTTCGCGCCGCGACAAACGCACTCTTCGCCCTCAGTCTCGCGCTCGCGCCGCTCGCCGGAAGCGCGTCCGCACAGAACCCTGACCCGCAGCGACCCGCCGCGATCGACACCTACGCCATCACGAACGCGCGCATCGTTCCCGTCTCCGGCGCGGAGATCTCGCGCGGCACCGTCGTCATCCGCAACGGCTTGATCGCGGCGGTCGGCGCCGGCGTCGCAGCACCTTCGGACGCGCGCGTCATCGACGGCACGGGGCTCTCGGTCTATCCCGGCTTGATCGACGCCAACACCACGCTCGGCCTGCCCGCGAGCACTGCCCCGCAGGGCGGCGGTCGCGGCGGCGGCTTCGCCGTCACGACGACGAACGCGCCGTCAATCGCCGCGCTCAACTCGACGCAGCCCATCGGCCTGCAACCCGAGGTGCGCGCCGACGAATTCTTACGACCCGGCGGCGATCAGATCGACAACGCGCGCAACGCCGGGATCACGTCAGCGCTGACCGCGCCGCGCGAAGGCATCTTCGCCGGGCAGTCCGCCTTCATCAACCTCTCGGGCGACGCGCCGCAGGAGATGATCGTGCGCTCGCCCGTCGCGCTGCACATCGGGTTCACGCCGCTGCGTAACGGCGGCTACCCCGGGTCGCTCCTCGGCGTCTTCGCCGCGATGCGCCAGATGTTCTTGGACGCGCAGCGCTACCACGACGTCAACCAGATGTACGAGCGCAACCCGCGCGGGATGCGCCGCCCCGATCAGGACAAGTCGCTCGCCGCCCTGCAGCCCGTGCTCGCGCGCGAGATGCCGGTCGTCTTCACCGCCGACAGTCAGCGCGAGATCGAGCGCGCGCTCGACATGGCCGACGAGTTCAAGCTCCGTGCCATCATCTCCGGCGGGACGGAGGCGTGGAAGGTGGCGGATCGCCTGGCGGCGGCGAAAGTCCCCGTGCTCGTCTCTTTGAACTTCCCGCGCCGCACGACCGCGCCCGCGCCCGACGCCGACCCCGACCCGGTGCGCGTCCTGCGCCAGAGAGTCGAAGCGCCGAAGAATCCCGGTCGCCTCGTCGCGGCGGGCGTGCGCATCGCCTTCCAGTCGGGCGGGCTCGCCAACATCGCGGACTATCTTTTGAACGTGACGCGCGCCGTTGACGGCGGGCTCGCGAAAGACGAAGCCCTGCGCGCGATGACGATCCGCCCGGCGGAGTTGTTCGGTGTGGATAGCCAACTCGGCACCATCGAGGTCGGCAAGATCGCGAACCTGACGGTCGTGCGCGGCGACATCTTCGCGCGCGACCGGCGCATCACGAACGTCTTCATCGACGGTCGCCCGGTCGATCTCAAACCGGCAGCCCCGGCGGGCGCGGGCACCGGCGCGGCGGCGGGCATTTCCGGCCCGTGGACGCTGAAGGTCACGATGCCGCAGGGTCAGACCGATAAGAGCGTGACGCTCACACTCCGTCAGGAGGGCGAGCGCCTGAGCGGGAGCATGCAGGGCGACCTCGGCACGGCGCAGATCGCGAACGGCTCGGTCGGCACAGCGGGCGATTTCAAGTTCACCGCGCCGATCTCGCTCGCGGGGCAGACGACGGAAGCCACGTTCACGGGCACGGCGACCGGCGCGGAGATGCGCGGCACGGTGCAGTTGACCGGCGGCAGCGGCGGCTCGGGTTCGTTCACCGGCGCGCGCCCCGAAGGCTTCACGCCGGGTGGCGGAGGCGGCGGCGCGGGGCGTCGTCCGCCAGCGGCGGGCGGCGAGACAGCCGCGCCCGCCGCGCAGACGGCCGGCCCAGACATGTCCGGCACCTGGACGCTCGCGATTGACTTGCAGGGGCAGAGCCTCCCAGCGACGCTCACGCTCAAGCAGGAGGGCAACCGTCTGACGGGCACGCTCCAGAGCCCGCTCGGCTCGTCCGAAGTCTCGAACGGCTCGGTCGGTGCCGACGGATTCCACTTCACCGTCAGCGTCAGCCTGCAGGGCCAGACGATGGAAGTGACCTTCGCGGGCACGGCGACCGGCAACTCGATGACGGGCAGCGCCAACTCCTCGCAGGGCGCCGCGACCTTTACGGGAACGCGGCCCGGAACGACTTTGTAAATCGAAAATCGTCAATCGTGAATCGCGGCGAGCCCGACGGTCTCAAACGATTCACGATTGACGATTCACGATTCACGGCACTTACGGAGCAGAAAAAAGATGAGAAAACTATTTGCACTCTTAGCAGCGGTCGCGACGCTCGCGGCTCCGCTCGGCGTGACGCGGGCGAGCGCGCAGCAGTCGCAGCCGCAGCGGCGCACAGGTCAGCCGCGGCGTGGTCAGACGCCCGCAACCACGCCGCCGCCGCCGGAGGCGACCGCGCCCGCCGACACGATGTCGGCCAACGCTTCGGGCGAGACCTTGATCCGCAACGCTACCGTCCTGACCGCCTCGCACGGCACGCTCGCGAACGCGGACATTCTGATTCGCAAGGGCAAGATTGACGCCGTCGGCGCCAACCTCAAAGCGGGCGCGGGCGCGCGCGTCATTGATGCGACGGGCCGGTTCGTCACGCCCGGCATCATTGACTGCCACTCGCACTCCGCCGTTGACGCCATCAACGAGGGCACGCTCTCGGTCACCTCGATGGTTCGCATCCGCGACGTGATGAACCCGACCGACATCAACGTCTATCGCGCGCTCGCCGGGGGCGTCACCGCGCAGAACACTCTGCACGGCTCGGCGAACACCATCGGCGGGCAGAATGCCGTCATCAAGATGAAGTATGGTCGCCCGATTGCCGAGTGGTTCTTCGGCGCGCCTCCGGGGATCAAGTTCGCGCTCGGCGAGAACGTCAAGCGCTCGAACAACTCGAACGTCATCGTCGTCGGCGGCGCGCAACCGCCCCGCCGCTACCCGCAGACGCGCATGGGTCAGGAAGAGGTCTTGCGCGACGCCTTCACGCGCGCGCGCAACTACAAGCGCGAGTGGGACGATTACCGCGCCGCGCAACAGCGTGGTGAGCGCAACGCCGTCCCGCCGCGCCGCGACCTGCAACTCGAACCGCTCGTCGAGGTGCTCGAAGGCAAGCGCTTCGTCCACGCGCACAGCTACCGCTCGGACGAGATGCTAATGCTTTTGAACATCGCCGAGGAGTTCGGCTTCCGCGTCAAGACCTTGCAGCACGTCCTGGAGGGCTACAAGATTGCGCCGGAGATCGCCAAGCACGGCGCGGGCGCTTCGACCTTCGCCGACTTCTGGGGCTACAAGCTCGAAGCCTACGACTCGATCCCCTACAACTCGGCGATCATGACGCGCGCAGGCGTCGTCACCTCGGTCAACTCCGACGACGCGGGTCGCGCGCGCCGCCTGAACATCGACGCGGCGAAGATGATGAAGTACGGCGGGCTGACCGAGCAGGAGGCTTTGCGGCTCGTCACCTTGAACGCGGCGATCCAGCTCGGCATCGACGGTCACACCGGCTCGATTGACGTGGGCAAGGATGCCGATCTCGTCATCTGGAACGGCCACCCCTTCAGCGTCTATTCGCGCGTCGATCAGACCTACATCGACGGCGAGCTGTTCTTCGACCGCGATCAGGACATGAAGCGCCGCGCCGACCTCGAGCGCGAGCGGCAGGAATTAGAGAAGGCCGAACCGAACCAGGCCCCGACGGGCGCACCCTTGGGCGGCGCCGCACCACGCGGCAGGCGTCCCGGCAGCCACGATGATGATGATGGCGACGGCGACGGAGGTCATAACTAAATGAACAACTCGACTCACAAGAACTTCGTCGCGCGTTCGTTCTTCGTCGCGCTCACCATTGCGCTCACGAGTCTCGCCGCCTTCGCGCAGCAGGCTTCGAGCAACATGGGGCCGGCCTTCATGTCGGGCACGCCGGGCACTTACGCCATCCGCGGCGCACACGTCGTCACCGTCTCCGGCGCCGACATCGAAAACGGCACGGTCGTCATCTCGAACGGCAAGATCGCGGCGGTCGGCGCGAACGTCTCCATCCCTTCGGGCGCGCACGTCATCGAGGGGCGCGGGCTTTCGGTCTATCCCGGCATGATCGATCTCGGCACGGCGATGGGACTCATCGAGATCACGGAGCAGGGCGCGGCGGGCTGGGTGGACACGCAGGAGACCGGGGAGATGAACCCGAACTCCAAGGCGTTCTACGCCATCAACCCGCACAGCTCGCACATCGCCGTGACGCGCGTCAACGGCGTGACGACCGTCTTGAGCTCGCCGCAGGGCGGACTCATTTCGGGGCAGTCAGCGCTCATCAACCTGCTCGGCTCGACCGCGCCGGAGATGGCGCTCGACCGCTTCGCCGCGCTCGTCATCAACTACCCGCGCTCCGGCTTCGGCGGCGGCGGCGGTTTCTTCTTCCAGCCGCAGGGCGCTGCCGCCGGTGACGCGGCGACGCAGCGCGACCGGCAGGTCGAGCAGATTCGCAAAGTCTTGCGCGACGCAGAGGCCTACGGGCGCGCGCTCGACGCCACGAACGCCGACCCGAAACTGCCGCACCCAGATCACGACGTGGTCTTGGAGTCGCTCGTCCCCTTCGCGCGCGGGCAGAAGCCCGTCATCTTCCGCGTGGATCGTGAGACGGACATCCGCGCCGCCGTGCGCTTCGCCGAAGAGATGAAGCTCAAGCCGATCATCCTCGGTGGCGACGACGCATGGAAGGTCGCGCCGTTCCTCAAGGAGCACAACGTGCCGGTCGTCCTGACGGGGACGATGGATTTGCCCGGTCGCGAGGACGATCCATATGACTTGAGGTACGAGTCGGCGGCGAAGGTGCAGGCGGCGGGCGCGCAGTTCGCCATCTCGACGGGCGACCTCGCCGCGGTCGTGCGCGACCTGCCCTACAACGCGGGGATGGCCGCCTCATTCGGCCTGCCGAAGGCGGAGGCGCTCAAAGCCGTGACGCTCTACCCGGCGCAGATCATCGGCATGGGCTCGCAGCTCGGCTCGATTGACGTCGGCAAGATCGCCAACATCGTCGTCACTGACGGCGACCTGTTGGAAGCACGCACCAACATCCGCCACCTCTTCATCAACGGTCGCGAAGTACCGCTCGTCAGCAAGCACACGGAGCTATACGACGCGTTCAAGAACCGGAAGTGAGCCGTTACATCAGTGCCGCCGCCCGGATGATTTTGCCATACGGGCGGCGGCACTGAGTCGCCGACTGCGCCACCACACGGAATCGATCTTCCGCCCGCCGAGTCAAGCCCTCGCGCCAGTGGCTTACCCGTTCCAGCCTGATCAAGCCTGCCTCTCGCCGCCCTCTGAGGCAGACATACATTGACACCCGGCCCTAGCCACTTATATATTCCCTCTCATCAACAGACCTGTCAGGCAGCCGTATTACCTCGCCACGCAATAGAGCATTCCCGTCCCTGTCAGGCAATTACCTCAAGGCTTTAATAAGTTAGAAAGTTGTACCACCTCGGAGTGCGCCTGCAGTCCGCCTATCATAAGGAGCCTCTTGCCATGAGTTCTTCGGTCCCCCGGCGCTGCGCCGTGCGCGCATCTCGCCCTTCATCCCTGCAATCACAGAATCAACTGAGCACACGCGACGCGGCATCTGCCCTGCGCGCCCTGCTGTGCGTCATCATCGGATGCGCGGTACTCTACCTGAGCGCGGGCGGCAGAGCCGTCTCGGCGGCGGGCAGCGGCGCGGATGCGACCGGCGTGGACTTCGCCGCCTCGGTCCCTCCCCCCGCGCCAAGCGTCGTCTATGTGGACGATGACTGGACAGGACTTGCTGCGGGCACAGACCCGGACGGGGTTGGCCCCGCCACCGCCATCGGCTACGATGCCTTCGCGACGATTCAGGGCGGCGTTGACGGCGTCGCCGCGGGTGGCACGGTCAACGTCGCCGCAGGCACTTACGGCGAGCAGCCAGTCGTCGGCAAGAGCCTCGTGCTGCACGGCGCGGGCGCGGGCGCGACGAACATCACCGCCCCGGCGTCGCCCGCCACGCGCTTCAACAACTTCTTCATCCTCTTCGAGGTGAATGGTGGCGCGAGCGTCGAAGCTTCCGGCATCACGGTCAAAGGGCCGATCAATCTGAATGGCTGTCGCCAAGCCACCCCGTTCAGCACTTTCCGGCGCTACTACGGCGTCTATGTGCGCGGCGGCGCGTCGCTGAATTTGCACGACTCGTCCGTCTTAGACATCCGCGAGAACAACCCTGCGGCGGGCACCAACTGCCAAGTCGGCACCGCCGTTGACGCGGGCACCAGCGTCGCCGCGCTCAACCAGACGGGCACGCTCACGCTCGCGAACACGACCATCACGGGCTTTCAGGCGCGCGGCGTCACGGTGGACAACGCGGGCTCCTCGGCGACAATCACCGGCAACACGCTGACCGGCTCGACCTCGCCGAACTTCAGCCAGAGCATTATCCTCGTCGCCATCGGCGCGACCGCGAACATCAGCGGCAACCAGATCACCGGCGCGCAGTGCAGCGACGCTACCAACTGCGGACCAGACACCTTCAACCAGTCCGCCGCCGTCGGCATCTCGCTAACAGCTCCTGCCGCGGGCACGCAGATCACGAACAACACGATCTCTGGCAACGACTACGGCGTCAACAGCGTCACCGCCCCGAACGTCACGCCCGCCATCAGCGGCAACACGTTCGGCTCGAACCGCTACTTCGGCGTCAACATCAGCGACGGCAACGCGACTCTCACGGGCAACACCTTCAGCGGCGCGTCGAATGTGGCCGTCGTCGCCGTCTCGGTCAACGATCCGGCGAACCAGACTGCCGCCGACACCGCCGTCACCTTCACCGGCAACACCATCACCGGCGCGGGCGTGGCGCTCCAACTGCTCGACGATCCGAACAACCCTGCGGACGGCTTCTTCCCGCGCATCACCGCGCACTTCAACCGCATCGTCGCCGCGACGACCGCGATTGACAACCCGCAGAATCAACTCTCCGACATGGAGAACAACTGGTGGGGCTGCAACGCCGGCCCCGGCCACGCGGGCTGCGGCGCGGTCACCGGCGTGGGCGCGGACTTCAACCCGTGGCTCGTCCTCGCCGCCTCGGCAGCGCCCAGCTCAATCTCGCCGGGCGGCACGTCCACGGTCTCGGCGGACATGACTCATAACTCTGACGGCGCGGCGCCCGCCGGCACACTGCCGGACGCGCCCGTCGCCTTCTCCGCCACGAACGGCACGATGTTGCCGACGAGCGCGACCGTCCACCTGGGCGCGGCGTCGTCCACCTTCACCTCGACGGGCGCGGCGAGCGCCACGGCGACCGCGACCGTTGACAACCAGAGCGCCGACGCACAGATCACGGTCAACGTGGTTTCGTTCGCCGTCGGCGGGCAGGTGACGCGCGCCTCTGGCGGCGCGCCGCTCGCGGGCGTCACTCTCACGCTCGGCAAACCCGACAACACGACGGCGACGACGACGTCAGGGGCCGACGGGCGGTACAGCTTCGGCGCTCTCCCCGCAGGCTCGTACACCGTCACGCCGTCGAAGACCAACTATTCTTTCACGCCCGCGAGCCGGAACGTCGCACTGAGCGGCGCGGACGCGACCGGCGTGGATTTCACCGCCACTTCGACCGCCGCCTCGTCCGGGGCGAACGGCACGATCCTGATCTCCGAGTTCCGCCTGCAAGGGCCCACATCCTCCAGCCCCGCGCCCGGCAACACCGCTGGCGAGTTGGACGAGTTCGTCGAACTCTACAACAACGCGAACACGCCGGTGGACGTCTCCGGCTACACGCTCGACACCTCAACCGGGTTTACGATCGCCATCCCTTCCGGGGCGGTCATTCCCGCGCGGGGTCACTACCTCTTAGCCAACTCCGTCGGCTACAGCCTCTCCGACTACGGCGGCAAGGGCGGGGCAACCCCCGACCTGACCTACACGGGCTTCGACCTGCCGCCCGCGACCGGGCTCGCGCTGCTCAACGCCTCGGGACAGATCGTTGACGCTGTGGGCTTCACGGGCACGCCCGCCCCCTACTTCGAGGGCACCGTGCTCACGCCCGTCAGCGCCTCCGCCGAGTGCAGCTTCGCGCGCGACATCTCTTCGGGCGTGCCGCGAGACGACGGCGACAACGCGACCGACTTCATGCTCGTCTGTACTGACTCGTCGCTCGTCGCGGGCTCACGGCTCGGCGCGCCGGGGCCGGAGAACCGGTTTAGCCCCGTCCAGCGCGGCGCGCAGATCGTCTCGCGGCTCGTCGCGGCGGTGCCCGACTCCTCCGCCCCGAATCGCACGCGCGACGCCTCTTCGTACACGGACACGCTGACGCCCTCAAGTCCGAACGGCGGCGCGCCCGCTTCGAACCCTTACGGCTTGGGCACGCTCTCGGTGCAGCGCCGCTTCGTCAACCAGACGGGCGCGGCGGTCACGCGCCTGCGCTTCCGCGTCGTCAGCATCACGGGACTCAACTCGCCTTACCTCGGTCTGGGCACCCCGCAGGCTGACGTGCGGCTGCTGACTTCAAACGGGGCGGCGCGCGCGCCCGGCGGCTTCACCTTCCGGGGACTCACCCTGGAGCAGTCGCCGTCTCAGACTCTCGGCGGCGGGTGGAACTCGACGGTCGCGGTCGATCTCTCGGTGCTGCCGGGCGGGAACCTGGGCGCGGGCCAGTCGGTGGACGTGCAGTTCCTCCTGGGCGTGGCCGGGAGCGGCAAGTTCGCCTTCTTCGTCATCGTCGAGGGGCTGCCGTAAACTACAGCACGGCCTTAAACGCAGCAGCCGGAAGAAGGGCGGGGGATTAAACCCTTGCCCCTTTTTTCTTCCCTTGAATTATCATGCGTCCCACTCGCGCCTACCTGGGTGAGGATGGGCGCGAACCTCACGACTACAGGATCGTGAGACGGGGCGGCGGATCGTGTGAGGCGGTCAGCCGCCCTTATTGACAGGTCTGTGCTTTTAATCGATCCGCCGGTCGTGCCGCCCGTAGCGGAGCAGGGAATGCCGAGTCGC
>JBJMGS010000058.1:0-31293 GCA_045807785.1 Pyrinomonadaceae bacterium | reverse complement strand
TTCCCCGGCGAGTTCTTCCATCTCACCTTCGACAAAACAACACTGACCGCCGACGGTACCAGCTATACGCAGACCGCACTCGACGCCGCGAGACTGTTCCTCCTCCCCTGCGCCATGGGCGCGGGCACGCAGACCACGCAGGTGACGGGCAGGGTCATCGCCCCGCAGCCTAAGGCGCTGGTCATCCGCTCCATCGGCTTCGGGCCGTAGTGGGCGCAGTAGCGACTTGAGCTGACCGTCACCCGCGCGAACCTCGCCTTCCAGGCGCCCGCGACCATCACTGTGCGCGGAGCCGACGACTGCACGCCGATGACCTTCGACACCGGCAGCAGCGGCGCCAAGGGCTACTCCGGCAGTGATAATTGCGTCGCATCTGATCCTACCTGCACACCTGATCCGGCGCGCCCAGCCTTCGCCGTCACCGCCTGCGACGAGAACGACGCTGAGGCGGGCATCTCAAAACCCGGTACTGTTTCGCCCGATCCCAAGATCGGCATCCTCGACAGCGGCACCGCGCCCGGCGCGACCATGACGACCGCGCCCGTCGATACGCCCGACTTTCTTAAGTCCGCCGACAAGGCGCGTGCCTACCTCAACGACCTCGAAAACGCCGCACGCAGTCAGGGTCGCTACTTCACCGGGCCCCGCGCGGTCACGACGGCTGACGGCACCGCGGCCAGCCCCAACATCACTTTCGTTGACGGCGACTGCTCGCTCGGCAGCGGCGTCGGCGGGCTCGTCATCTGCACGGGGGCGGTAACGACGAGCGGCAACATCAGTTTCGACGGTGTGTTCCTCGCCCTCGGCGGCGGCACGTTGACGCGCAGCGGCGGCGGCAACGGCGACATCAACGGCTCGATCGTCGTCGCCAAGTTCGACCGCACGTGGCCCGCCGCGGACAACGCCCTGCCGCACCCGTTCTACGCGCCGACCTTCAACACGAACGGCGGCGGCAACTCCGACATCAAGTACAGCTCGAGCGCCGTCAACAGCGCCCTCAACCTCCTCAGCGCGCCCAGCGTCGCGGGCTTCCTCGAATACTGACCGCAGGCGGACAACTCGCCACACCGGGCGGGCGCCACTCCGACGGGAGTCGCGCCCGCCCTTCTTCGTCGCGCCGAACGCCCGCTTGACACGCCCCGGCGAATGATGAACGATGAAACGAGAGAGGCTAGATGTTAGATGTTAGATGTCAGTAATGTTCCGGCTAACATCCAGCATCTGACATCTAACATCTGCTTCCGCCATGCCTGACATTCTGCTCGTCGAGGACAAAGAGAGTTTGCGGCGCGTGCTGCGCCTGACGCTCGAACACGCGGGCTACGGCGTGACCGAGTGCGCCGACGCTGCCGCAGCGACAGCCGAGATCGCGCGCACGCCGTACCGACTCGTCCTGACGGATTTGCGGATGCCGCATGGGACGGGTCTCGACGTGCTGCGCGCCGCGCGCGCCGCCGATCCGGAAGTGCCCGTCGTCGTCATGACCGCCTACGGCTCCATCGACGAAGCCGTGCAGGCGATGAAGGACGGCGCGCACGACTTCCTGCAAAAGCCGGTTGACTCGAACCATCTGCTGCTCATCATCCAGCGCGCGCTCGCACAGGCGCGGCTGCGCACCGAAAACGTCCTGCTGCGCGAGGAGTTCGCGCGCCGCTACGGCTTCCCCCGCATCATCGGCGATTCCGACGCCATCAAGCGCACCGTCTCTGAGACGCAGCGCGTGGCGACGACCGAGGCGACCGTGCTGCTGCTCGGCGAGTCGGGCACGGGCAAGGAGCTTTTCGCGCGCGCCGTGCATCACCTCTCGCCGCGACGCGACGAGCCTTTCGTCGCGATCAACTGCGCCGCCATCCCCGAAACCCTGATCGAGTCGGAGTTGTTCGGGCACGAGCGCGGCGCGTTCACGGGCGCGACGGAGCGCCGCCCCGGCAAGTTCGAACTGGCCTCGGGCGGCACGGTCTTCCTCGACGAGATCGGCGAACTCCCGCTCGCCGTGCAGGGGAAACTCCTGCGCGTGATCGAGGAGAAGACCGTGGATAGGATCGGCGGCCGCGTGACGGTTCCCGTTGACGTGCGGATCGTCGCCGCGACGAACCGCGACCTGAAGAGCGCGGCGGAGGCGGGCGAGTTCCGCCGCGACCTCTACTTCCGCCTCGCCGTCTTCCCCGTCGAGATTCCCCCCTTGCGCGAGCGCGGCGACGACGTCGTGACACTCGCGCGCCACTTCGCCGCACAGTTCGGCAAGGAGTTGCGCGGGCGCGAGGCGACCTTGAGCGACAACGCACTCGCCGTCCTGCGCGCGCGCCCGTGGCAGGGCAACGTGCGCGAGTTGGAGAACGCCATCGAGCGCGCCTGCATCCTCGCCGACTCGCTCTCGCTCGACGCGCGCGATCTGGGGCTCGGCGAACTGCGACGTAACGACACGCCAGCGTCGCCGCCGGGCGCGCTCACCGAAGCAGACTTATCCGGCACGCTCGCCGAAGCGACCGAGCGCGCCGTCCGCGCCGTCGAGCGTCGCAAGATCGGCGACGCGCTCAGAGACTCAGGTGGCAACAAGACGCGCGCGGCGGGCGCGCTCGGCGTCAGCTATAAAACCCTGCTCACCAAAATTAAGGACTACGAACTCTAAACCGAAGATGACACCCGCCAACGGCGACGACCAGACGCAACCCGACCCGCAACCGCAACAAGATTCACAGACGGAGCAGGCGACGACCCGCGCCCGCCGACTCGACGCGCCTGAACGCGCGGACGGCGAAGGCGTCCATGAACGTCAAGACGCGAGCCGCGCGGCTGGCGAGACCTTCGAACAGGTCGGCGCCGCGACGGGCGAGTTCCCCGCCGAGCAGGTCGAAGCGCAGCGCGAGCGTCAGGACACAAGCACGGACAAGCACGCCTTCCTCATCATGATCGGCATCCTGCTGAGCCGGATCGTCGGGCTCGTTCGCCAGCGCATCATGGCTCACTACTTCGGCACGACCGACGTAGGCGACGCCTTCAGCATCGCTCTACGCATCCCGAACTTCTTGCAGAACCTCTTTGGCGAGGGCGCGCTCTCTGCCTCCTTCATCCCCGTCTATGCCGGGCTCATCGCGCACGACAAGGAAGAAGAAGCCGACCACGTCGCGCGCGCCGTCTTCTCGCTGCTCGCGCTCGTCACGGCAGTCCTCGTCGTGCTCGGCGTCGTCTTCACGCCCTACATCATCAGCGTCATCGCGTTCGGCTACACGGGCAGCAAGCGCGAGCTGACGATCTCGCTCGTCCGCATCTTTTTTCCGAGCACCGGACTGCTCGTCCTCTCGGCGTGGTGCTTGGGCGTGCTCAACAGTCATCGCCGCTTCTTCATCTCTTACACCGCGCCCGTGCTCTGGAACTTGGCGATCATCTTCGCGCTCATCTTCTTCGGTCGGCGCGTCACGGAGGGCAACGCGCTCGCGCGACTTGCACAGTTGGCAGCTTGGGGATCGCTCGTCGGCAGCGCACTTCAGTTCGGCGTGCAACTGCCGACCGTCCTCGGACTGCTCAAACGACTGCGACCTGTGTTCGACACCGCGTCGTCGCACGTGCGCGAGGTGATCAGAAACTTCCTGCCGGTCTTCGTCAGTCGCGGCGTCGTGCAGATCAGCGCGTTCGTTGACGCGATGCTCGCGAGCCTACTCGGTCAAGGCGCAGTCATCGCGCTCACCTACACGCAGAGCCTCTACACGCTGCCCGTCAGCTTATTCGGCATGTCGGTCTCTGCGGCGGAGTTGCCCGCGATGTCGAGCGCGCGCGGCAACGCGGAAGAGCGCGCCGCACAGTTGCGACTTCGGCTCGACGCCGGACTCAGGCAGATCGCCTTCTTTATCGTTCCCTCGGCGATGGCGTTCCTCGCGCTCGGCGACGTGATCGTCCGCGTGCTCTACCGCACGGGCAAGTTCACCGAAGCGGACACGATCTGGGTCTGGGCGATCCTCGCCGGCTCGACCGTCGGGCTGCTCGCCTCGACCCTCGGTCGCCTCTACTCTTCGACCTACTACGCCCTGCACGACACGCGCACGCCGCTCCTGTTCGCCGTCGTGCGCGTCGTCCTAACGACCGCGCTTGGCTACCTGTGTGCGCTGCCGCTGCCGCGGGCGCTGGGGTTCGACTTGCGTTGGGGGGCGGTGGGGTTGACCGCCTCGGCTGGCGTCTCCGGCTGGGTTGAGTTCTACCTGCTGCGGCGAAAACTGAACCGCCGCATCGGTCGAACCGGGCTACCCTTCTCGTTCGTCGCCAAGCTCTGGGGCGCGGCAGTCGTGAGCGCCGCCGCCGCTTTCGGGCTCAAGCTCGCCACCCAAGGACACAACTCGCTCATCGTCGCCGTCCTCGTCCTCATACCCTACGGACTGCTCTACTTCGGCATCACCGCGCTGCTCGACATCCGCGAGTCGGGTATGGTGGTCAGCCGAGTGACACGGCTGCTACGCAGGTTTACGGGTTGACGATCATCTGACAGCCCTCTGGTGAGTTAACTACTTAACGCAAACTTGTCATTAGTACTGTTTGGCTATCCCGCTCGCCTGGTTAAGCACGGTCGGATAGCCGCCATTACAGTTCTGTTTTTTTGGAAAGTAGATCAGATTGATGCTTTTCCTTGAAGTGAAAAGCTAGAAAGCTTGACGAAATGGGCAGCAGTTAATCAACCGCTGCGTGGGATTTCCCTACTCAATCGGGCTTCAACAAAGCTCGATTAAGCCACAGTAAGGATCAAGGAGAGGCAAACGATGATTCGCAGAATATTATTGTCGGGCGCGGCGTTGATGGTGATGCTGACGCTTCATAGCGCAGCTAAGGCTGATGGAATCGTATTCCAAGGTCCAGACCCCTGCTTCCCTGCGGGCGTCGGCAGAGGCTGCGGACCTGACCGCGCGCCGCACGTCCTGTCGCTTCAGTCGCCGGGTAGCAGCACACACGAAAAGGGCTCGGTCAGCAGAAATGCCAGCGGCGATGTCAGAAATGGCGACTGGCTGCGCGGCAGCAACACGCAGACCGTCAGCCTGACGGATGTCGGCACGACGAACGCGAGCAACATCCGCATCTACTTCGACATCAACGAGTCGCTCGGACAGAACCGGAATAACGTGACGCTGAACAGCCTCGTCCTGACCGCCTATAACAGTTCGGGTCAGGCGGTATTCACCGCTTCGCTTATCGGCACGCCCCAGACCCTCGTGCAGCTCGGTAACGGGCAGGGTCACTCAGATTACGTCTATGCCTTGGACGCCGCCGCGGCGGCGCGTCTCCAGGCGGCAATTACCGCCAACGGCGGCAATCTCAGGCTCGGACTCTCCGGCGACATCACTGGTGCTGAGGGAGGTCCCGAAAGCTTCTTCATCGGCGCCGCCCCGGCAGCCGTACCGGAGCCCGCCACGATGCTGCTGCTCGGCACGGGTCTGGCAGGCGTGGCTTCCAAGGTTCGCCGCAGGCGGAATAAAGCCGCGCAACAGTAGGCTTTCCGGCAGTTTAGCTCGTCCGTTCTTTGAATCATCGTCTCGATTGGAATTTCCCCGAGCCGCGCCTTTGGGTTGTGGTGAGGGGAAATTCCAGGTTGAGAATGTTTTTCTGGAAGGGCGCAGCTATTAGACCTTTTTGTGGTTAAAGGACTGAAGAATCTGATTTCTCGGTAGTGCGGGTGTCTCGTGCGGAGACACTCTGCTAATGAAAACCTAGGGGGATTGCCCCTCCCCTTAACTTGACATCGGTTGCCATACAGCCCCCTTATCGGTAATGAGCCTCGCGAGGACGTTATTCAGATAGGGATGGAGTGCGTAGTAGAGTTTTCCGAATCCTGGAGGATAAAGATGATCCGACACATGAAACCTTACCTAGTTGCCATCGGGCTCCTACTTTTCGTCGGCTTAGCCGGCGCGCGCTCCGCCAATGCGACCCCAGTCACCTATTCCACTACTGGCTCGTTTAACGGCGGTCCCAGCACATCCGTGTCCCCAATCACGTTCGGGGCCGGGGCAAACACGCTCACGCTCACGTTCACGGGCGTTAGCGCGACGGTCGATGCCAACCCGTTCACTTTCGCCAGCCTCGGTCAATTCAAGACCACGGTTACTGGTACCGGTGCAACTATCACGCCCGGCACTACTTTCACGCTGACGGTCAATCAGACCGCGCCGGGTGGGGGTTCGGGTAGCTTCCCGGCGACACTGACCGGCACAATCGATACAGACCAGAGCACCGGGATTGTCACCTTCTCTGTCACTTCCGTGACCATCAACAATGTCATCTACGCGCTGACCAACAACCCGCTACCGCTCGTTCCGCCTAACACGAATAATGGTGTCACGACCATTCAGGCGCAGATTACGGCGGTTCCCGAACCGGCGACGATGCTGCTGCTCGGCACTGGCCTGGCGGGCGTGGCTGCCAAGGTTCGCCGACGCCGCCAAGTGGCGTAGTCAGTCGCAACCACTGGATTCGGGAACTTGAGCGGGGCAGCCCGATTTAATTTCCTTTGTTGCCAGACGGAGAGCCGGGAGCGAGAAATCGCCCCGGCTCTCCGTATTTCCAGCCATTTTAGGTATTTTCTAAAAGTTAGCTTTTTTCTGGAGAACTCTCAGCATTAAACATTTGTTATTCAATACAAACGGACGGTTAACAGTAGCGGCAGGCTTGGCGGGGGCGGGACTCGCGCCGACTGGCGCTTTTTCTTTTACTCAAAACGAAGACTAATCCCTTACCTCATCTGACAGGCGTTGACCTGGCCCGGTATCTCTCCCTATCATCCCGCCGTGCGAAAAGTTGTCACAGCCGATGAGATGCGCGAGATCGACCGTCTGACGACCGAACGGTATGCGCTCCCTTCACTCATGCTCATGGAGGCTGCCGCTAACGCCGCACTGAGCGCCATCAGCACACGATTCTCCGGCAAATTGGCAGGTCTTCGGTCGCTTATCCTCTGCGGTCGCGGCAACAACGGCGGCGACGGAGCCGCCCTCGCCCGCCTGCTCTGCCTGCAAGGCGCACCGGTCGAGATTGTGCTCATAGGTCGTCTGAGCGATACCAAAGGCGACGCCCGCACGAATTTTGAAGCCGCCGAAAAACTGTCGGAAGCGCCATGTTTCGCCCCCGATCAAGGCTCAAACGCCGAGAATGTGTCCCGGTTAAGTCTCCAACACGAGGGCTTACACTTCGTGGAATGCAGTTCTGTCGGCGAGTGGGAAGCGTATCTTCATCGAGGGAAAAGCCGGGAGTTCGACGTTATTGTCGATGCCCTTTTCGGGACTGGGCTGACACGTCCTCTCAAAGGACTTCACGCGGAAGCGGTTAAATTCTTTCTGAACTGTCGCCAATTGCGCGAGGATGGCGGGCACACCCAGCCGCTGGTCGTCTCACTCGACATCCCTTCCGGGCTCGTCGCCGACTCTGCCGAGCCCTGCGGCGATGCGGTGCGCGCCGATCTGACAGTTACCTTCACCGCGCCGAAGCTCGCGAACGTCCAGCCGCCCGCGTCGCATTTGAACGGTCAACTCGTCGTCGCAGACATCGGCTCGCCCGCCGCGCTCCTCGAAGAGTCGCCCTCACGACTCTACTTCGTCGAAGCCGAAGACGCGCGCGCGTGGCTCAGGCAGACGCGCTACACGCCGGACTCTTTCAAGAACACGCACGGACACGTGCTCGTCGTCGCGGGCTCGCGCGGGATGACGGGCGCGGCGGTGCTCTGCGCCGAGGCGGCGATGCGTTCGGGCGCGGGGCTGGTGACAGTGGCGACGCCCGACTCAGCCGCCCAGGCAGTCACTGCGCGCGTTATGCCCGAAGTCATGACCGCCAACCTGCCTGAGACGAAAGACGGCGCGGTGAGATTTGAAGCGTCGGAGAAAGTCAGACAGCTCTCGGGGCGTGCCGATGTCGTCGCAGTCGGCTGCGGTCTCACTTCTCAAGACGAAACGACGCGGCGGTTCGTCCGCGCCGTCGTCGAACATCGAAGCGTCACGGTCGTCATCGACGCGGACGGTTTGAACTCGCTCGCGCCGTGGCCTGCGGACTTGCGCGGCGCGGCTCAGTTGCCGCTCATCCTGACGCCGCACATCGGCGAGATGCGTCGGCTCATCGGTGCCAACGAGAGAGACGCTTTCAGGGATCGCGTCCACGTCGTCCGCGAGTTCGCGACCGCGCACGAGTTGATCCTCGTCCTCAAGGGCGCGCGCACGATTGTCGCCGCTCCGGACGGTCGAGTCTTCGTCAACCCGACGGGCAACGCGGGACTCGGCACGGCGGGCTCAGGCGACACCCTGACGGGCATCATCGCGGGCTTCATCGCGCAGGCACGCGGCGCGCTACGAGAGCGCGCCGACGTGCTGGCGTCTGTGCTCGCAGCGGTTTACGTCGCAGGGCTCGCGGGCGACATCGCCGCGGCAGAGAGAGGGATGCGGACGATGGTCGCCTCTGACATTCGCGAGCATATGGGCGCAGCCGTTCGCGCGCTCGACCCTTTGGGAGAAGAACCTTGTTGAACGAGTTGGACATGCGCGCTTCGCTCCCCGAAGGACAGTGGACTTCTCGCGACGAGGCTGAGACTTTCGCGCGCGGCGAGCGCGTCGGCGAGCGGCTCAACGGGGGCGAGATCATCCTGCTCGACGGCGCTCTCGGCGCGGGCAAGACCGTCTTCGTCAAAGGGCTGGCGCACGGTCTGGGGTTGGACGCGTCTGACGTCACGAGCCCGTCGTTTACGCTCGTCAACCGCCACGACGCGGGCAGGCTCACGCTCTATCATCTCGATCTCTACCGGCTCGACGAAGGCGCTTCCGCCGCGCACGCGGTCGATCTCGACGAACTGCTCGCGGACGAGCGCGCAGTCGTCGTCATCGAGTGGGCGGAGCGGATGAAGGGCTACCGGCTTCCCTCGCCCGTCTGGGCGATCTCAATCACGGGCGACGGCGAAGAGCCGCGCGCGATCACGATTCGCAAGGGATAAGTGGTGCGGCTCGACCGTCGCCGCTGTGTTAGAATCTTCGCGAAGATTTAGTCAAAGGAGATTTCAGAAATGCCATACCACGAGATCATGATCCGACCGATGCGCGAGGAGTTGACGCGCCTCGGCATCGAAGAGACGCGGACGCCCGAACAGGTTGACGAAGCCATCAAGGGAAAGGACGGCACGGTGATGGTCGTCGTCAATTCCGTCTGCGGCTGCGCGGCGGGCAAGGCGCGCCCTGGCGTCGCGATGGCGCTCAGGCACACGACGCGACCCGACCGCGCCATCACCGTCTTCGCGGGCGGAGACATCGAGGCGACCGAGCGCGCGCGCGAATACTTCACGGGCTACCAGCCCTCTTCGCCGTCTATCGCCCTCTTCAAAGACGGCGATCTCGTCTTCATGATGGAGCGCTCCCAGATCGAAGGCCGCGACGCCATCTCAATCGCGCAGGAACTGACCCACGCCTTCGACCAGCACTGCGCGACGACGACCGCCGCCAACGCCTGAAAGCAAGGATGAAGGCGGAAGGATGAAGGATGAAGGCGTGAACTCTACGTAGCCGCTTTCCTTCTTAACTTCATCCTTCCGCCTTCATCCTTCATCCTTGCTCTCGATGTCTCTCACGCTCGACACCTCCGTCGTACACCTCTCGAAGTTTGCCGTCCCGCGTTTCGGCCAGCCCAGCGCGCGCCGCCTCGCGCTCGCCCTCGCCGCCCTCTCAGGCAAACACGACGCGGGCGAGGCGACCGTCGAAGACCTGCTCAACTATCTGCCGATGCGCTATGAGGATCGCTCGAACCTCGCGCGCGTCGCAGACCTCAGCGACGGCACGGAGGCTTCGCTCGAACTCTACGTGCGGGTGGCGGGCGGCTTTCAGGTCGGGAAGAATCGCGGACCCAAGGCGCCCCCACTTTTCATCTTCGAAGTGACGGCGAGCGACGCCGAGCGCACGGCGAAGCCGGTCGTCGTGTGGTGGTTCGTCTCGGGGCGTCAGGCGGCGCGAATCGTCGCCTACCACCGGCAGAAGTTCGCACGCGGCGCACGCTTCGTCGCCTTCGGCAGGTGGGAGTGGGACGCGCGGCGCAACACCTTCTCGCTGCGTCTGGCGAAACCCGACGAGTTGGAGATGCTGCCCGGCACCGGCGCACTCCCCGAACACGCGCTGTTGCGCCTCGCGGAAGAGGGACGCGGGGACGAGGAGACGCAGGGACGCGGCGAAAATGGAGGCGCTCAAACTCGCGCGGGAGCGAATGAGGTTGTGACAGCTCGCGAGGGCGTTGATGAGAATGACGCTGTCGAGAGCGACGCGGAGTCAGAAGAGGACGAAGAGTCGGGCGATCCTTCGCTAGCAGCGATCCATGTCGGTCGCCGCGTCCCCGTCTATCGCAAGCTCGGCGAGTTTCGCACCAAGCGCCTGCGCGAGATCATTCACGCCGTCTTCGCACGTCTCGGCGACGAAGAGATCGCCGAGACGCTGCCCGCCGATCTGATCGGTCGGCAAAAGCTGATCAGCCGCGCGGAGGCTCTGCGCCGCATCCACTTCCCCACCGAAGACGTGCCGCTCGCCGACTACGAGCGCGCACGCTCGCCCGCACACCTGCGGCTCATCTTCGAGGAGTTCTTCTGGGTCGCGCTGGCCATCGCCCTGCGCAAGAGCGAGCGCGTCAAAGAGCCGAAGGGCGCGGTCATCGAGGTCGGCGAACAGGTGCGCCGACACCTCGCCGAAGTCCTCCCCTTCGCGCTCACGGGGGCGCAGGAGCGTGCCGTGCGCCGCATCCTCGACGACATGCAGTCGGACGCGCCGATGAACCGGCTGTTGCAGGGCGACGTGGGCAGCGGCAAGACCATCGTCGCGCTGCTCTCGATGCTCGCCGCGATGGAGAACGGCTATCAGGCGGCGCTCATGGCTCCCACCGAAATCCTCGCCGAACAGCACGCGCGCAACCTCAAACGCCTGCTCGCGCGCACGCCCTACCGCGCGGAACTCCTGACGGGATCGCTGCGCGCCGCCGAGAAGCGACGACTTCACGCGGACATCGCGGCGGGCGAAGTGCACCTCTGCGTCGGCACGCACGCGCTGATTCAGGAGGCAGTGCAGTTTCACAAACTCGGCGTCGTCGTCATCGACGAGCAGCACCGCTTCGGCGTCCTCCAACGCGCGGCGCTGCGCGAACGCGGCTTCAACCCGGACGTGCTCGTGATGACCGCGACGCCCATCCCGCGCTCGCTCGCCATGACGGTTTACGGAGACTTGGACGTGACGGTCATTGACGAGTTGCCGCCCGGTCGCACGCCGATCAAGACGGTCGTCTGCGGCGAGGATCAACGTGCAGGGGTTTACAAGGGAGTCGAGCGCGAGGTGCGCGCCGGGCGTCAGGCTTACGTCGTCTATCCGCTCGTCGAAGAGTCAGAGAAGATGGACTTGAAGGACGCGACGCGGATGTTCGAGCACCTTCGCGACCACATCTTCCCGCACTTCGAGATCGGACTCATCCACGGCAAGTTGAAGTCGGCGGAGAAGGACGCGGTGATGCGCCGCTTCGTCGCGGGTGAGGTGCAGATTCTCGTCGCGACGACGGTCGTCGAAGTCGGCGTGGACGTACCGAACGCTTCCATCATGGTCATCGAGCACGCCGAGCGCTGCGGTCTCTCGCAGTTGCACCAGTTGCGCGGGCGCGTCGGGCGCGGAGCGCAAGCTAGTTTTTGCGTCCTGCTCGCCTCAGACAAGCGCACGGCGGTTGCCAAGGAACGGCTCGGCATCATGGAGGAGACTTCGGACGGCTTCCGCATCGCCGAGAAAGATTTGGAGATACGCGGCCCCGGCGAGGTGATGGGCACGCGCCAGTCCGGCGTCCCCACCTTCCGCGTCGGCAACCTGGTCCGCGACGTGGCAATTCTCGAAGAGGCGCGCAAGGAGGCCGACTACTACCTCACCGCGCGACGCCGCACGCGCGAGACCTCCGCCATGATCGAGCGCGTCCGCGCCGACGCGCGCTTCGGCCTCGCTATCGTTGGCTAAATACTTATCCTGCAAGGAACAAAACTCTCTCACGTTCCTCTAACAAGCCAGCGTTAAATCTGATCCGTGGAGGAAACAATGAAGAGCCGAAACTTTCTCGCGCTGCTGATCCTCGCCGTCTCGACCGTCACCCTTACAGCCGCCTGTGGGGCTAAGGAGAAGCGCACCACCTCGCGCGTGATGGTCACGGGCGAGGCGAGCGCGCAAACTCCGCCGGACACAGCGGTGGTCGTTCTCTCCGTCGTCACGCAGAATCAGCGCGCGCTCGACGCGCAACAACAGAACGCGCGCAAAAGCGACGCCGTCATACAGGCCGTGAAAGAGACAGCCGGGGCGAATCCCGAAATCAAGACGAGCAACTACAGTCTCCAACCGCAGCAGAGCTATCGCTCCAATGCAATGCCCTCGATCATCGGCTACGAAGCGCGCAACACCGTAACGGTGACGACGAGCGAGTTGAACAACGTCGGCGCGCTGATTGACGCGGCGACGCACGCGGGTGCGAACAGCGTCGAGGGCGTTGCATTCACACTGCGCGAGACCAGCCCCGCACGCGCGCAGACGCTCGCCGAAGCGTCGAAGCAGGCGATGGGCAAGGCGCAGGCGATGGCGCAGGCACTTAATGGGCATGTCACGCGCGTCGTCGAGGAGCAAGAAGGCGGCTTCCAGAACAGCCCGACGACGACTGATGAAGAGCAAGGCTACAATGACAAATTCACTGCAGACAGTATTAGGGGTAACTTTGAAATGAAACGGTCGCCGCGCACGCCCGTCGAGTCCGGCTCGCTGAATGTCAGGGCGCAGGTGCAGTTGATCGTCGAGATCGAAGTTCAGCCTTGACGAAGCGACGAACAATAATGTGGATTCGCGTGCCGACGGGATGATGAGGTACACGTCGCTCGTGCTGACGACTGTCCCTCATGCTACATTCCCAAGGCTATGCGGATCATCGCCGGAGAGTATCGCGGGCGGGTGTTGAAGAGCCCACCGTCGTTGCAGATTCGACCGACCTCGGATCGGCTGCGCGAGACGCTCTTTAACGTCATCGCGCCGCGCATTGAGGGCGCGCGGTTTCTCGATCTCTGCGCGGGGTCGGGCGCGGTCGGGCTGGAGGCTCTGTCGCGCGGGGCGTCGTTCGTCCATTTCGTGGATCGCTCGCGCAAGATGTGCGGGCTGGTCGAGGCGAACCTCGACCTGTGCGGCGTGCCCGAAGAGCAGACGGAAGTCGTCTTGAGCGAGGCGACGGAATATCTGCGGCGCGCGCGCACGCGCGGCGGACTCTCCTGGGACATCGCCTTCTTCGATCCCCCTTACGCCACGGATTACCTGCCCACACTCGAACAGTTCGGCTCGACGTCCCCTACGCTCCTCGGAATGGGCGGGCTCCTCGTCGTCGAGCATCACCACAAGAATCCACTCAAGGAAGAGGTCGGCGCGCTCCGCCGCTGGCGCATCCTCAAGCAGGGCGACTCGGCGCTGAGCTTCTACGAGGCGAGCTGACGAGGGGACGAGCCGGAGAATTAACCACAGAGGACACGGAGGGGCACAGAGAAGCTATACAGTCTTCTCTATGCCCCTCCGTGTCCTCTGTGGTTAAACTCCCCTTCCTGAAATTATCTCGCCGGCGCAAGTTCCCGCCGCCCGCCGCGTTCCTTTGTCGTGCGCCACTTCAGAAAGAGTGAGGACACGACGATGAAGACGACGAAACTTTCCACCCTGTCACTGCTGGCGACGATGCTCGTCGTCGCGATTGCGATCAGTTGCGCCCCGAGATCGAGCGGCGCGAGCGCAGCTGCCGGCGGCGTCGCGCCGAAGAAGACATTGCGCCCGTTCCGCTCCGAGCAGGAGATGGCGGGCTATTTCCGCGAGCTATCTGAGAAACAGAAACGCGAGTGGGCAAGGCGCCGCAGCGAGGCTATGGGCGCCTCATCGAACGCTGCGGCGTCACAGCCGGCGGCTCCGTTGGCAGCCGCCGAGTCTGTGGCTGTCGCCAAGTCGGATGACAAGGCGGGTAAGGACGAAGAGTCTGTGACGAACACGCAGCACGCGGGCGTGGACGAGGGCGGCATCGTCAAGCTGCACGGCGATCATCTCGTCGTCCTGCGCCGCGGGCGTCTGTTCACCGTCGCCATCGGAGATAACGAGTTGAAACCCGTCTCGGCGGTTGACGCCTTCGCACCCGACATCGATCCGCGCAGCACCTGGTACGACGAGATGCTCGTCTCGCAGGACACGGTCGTCGTCGTCGGCTACAGCTACGAGCGCGGCGGCACCGAGATCGGACTCTTCGACATAGATCGCGCCGGGCACCTCGCCTACCGCTCCACCTATCACCTGCGCTCGAACGACTACTACTCCTCGCGCAACTATTCGAGCCGTTTGATCGGAAGCAAGCTCATCTTCTACACGCCGCTCTATCTGCCCGTCGGGCAAGAGGACGTGTCCGCGTCGTTCCCCGCCCTGCGCAAGTGGCACAAGGGGGCGAAGCCTGAGGAGTTTCAGCGCATCGTCTCGGCGACGCGCGTCTATCATGCGGAGCGTGAGACCCGCGCCGGTTACGGGCTCGCGCTGCACACCGTGACGGTCTGCGATCTCGCGCGACCGGAGTTCTCCTGCGAGGCGACGGCGGTCGTCGGCGCGCCGGGTCGCGTCTTCTACGTCTCGCCGGATTCGGTTTACGTGTGGGTGACGGAGTGGGCGGGCTACGATGCGAAGCCGCGGCAGAGTTCGATGGTTTACCGTATGCCGCTCGACGGCTCGGCTCCGAGCGCGCTTGGGGTCTCGGGCAGCCCCGTCGATCAGTTCTCTTTCCTTGAGAGCGAGGACAACTATCTCAACGTGCTCGTGCGCTCCGAGGCGGCGGGCGACGGCATGTGGCGCGCGGAAGTCGCGGCGGGCGACGTGGCGCTCCTGCGCATGCCGCTCGACAGTTTCTCGGACGGCAACGAAGACGCGCCCAAGTCGGCGTACAAGCCTCTGCCGAAACCGCAAGGCTACACTTTCCAGAACCGTTTCGTCGGAGACTACCTGCTCTACGGCACGGGCAGCGGGTGGGGCGCGCCGCAGCAGTCGGATCGCGGCACGGTCTTCGCCGTGCGCTGGGCGGGTGGCATCGCGGCGGAGCTGCCGCTCGCGCACGGCGTGGATCGCATTGAACAGATGGGCGGGGACGCGGTCGTCGTCGGCACGGACGGGAAGGACTTGCACTTCACGGGCGTGCGCCTCGGCGCGCAGGCTAACGTCGCCGGGAGCTACGTGCGCCGGAACGCCTCGCAGGGCGAGCTGCGCAGTCAGGGCTTCTTCTACAAGCCCGACGGCGCGGACACAGGGCTACTCGGTCTGCCCATACGCGGCGCGGGTCGCCCCGGCTACGAGCACCTGTTCGACGGCTCGGCGTCCATCCTCTACCTGCGAAACGACGCGCTGAACCTGAGCGAAGTCGGCGCACTCGACGCGCGACCCGACAAGGCGTCGGCGAACGACGCGTGCCGCGCCTCTTGCGTTGACTGGTACGGCAACGCTCGCCCCCTGTTCGTCCGCGGTCGCGTCTTCGCCCTGCTCGGCTACGAGATCGTCGAGGGCGCGCTCGACGACAACCGCCTGCGCGAGACGCGCCGCATCAGCTACGCCCCGCGCGCGTTGCAGGCGACTCGATAGAGTAAAGACGATTAACCACGGAGGGAGCGGGGACGCGGCGGGAAGGCTGATTCGAGTCTTTCCGCCGCGCCCCACGTGCTATGTGGTAAACACGGCGATGAGATTGGGAAGCTTTTGCTAAGAGCGCGTGAACTCTTCTAACTTTGGCTCTTGTTCTTTTCCCCCTTTGATTTACTCCGTCAATCTAGTCGCTAAGTGCTGCATGAACTGTCGGGTGTTATCCATAATGTCTTTCGTTTGACCCGGTAGGTATAACTCCCTTGTGTGGGCGACGTGGTTTCGCCACGCATTCTTGAAGTTTCTAAACTGTGCCACGGCGTGACTGTAGTATTCATACGTTACTTTCTTGCGCGTGTTGGTGCGCGTGCCATTGGCAAGGTCGGCAACGCCCTTGTCCATCGCTTTTAATAAATCATCCCACGTACACAACTCGACGGGTCGGTTAGGCGGATTCAAGTATTGTTGAGCGTGCAGGGCGTGTATTAACTTACGCGCGCCGTACTCAACCGCCCGCATCAAATGAAAAACGCACGCGGTATAATTGCCGGTTGCGTAGCAGTTACCCGCTTCCGTTATCTCCCTGTTGGCTTTGGGGAACCTCTCGGCAACCTCTTGCCCGAATAGTCCGTGGTGTTCGTAATACTCAGCTTCTGCGCTAGGGATGAACATAAACTTTCGTTTTCTAAGTTCATCGTTGATATGATTACGCAGGGCAAGCGTATATGGATACAAGAGGTCTTTAATCCGCCCCTCTGTGTCCTGAAGTTTGTTAATTGCGCGCGCTGTATCACCCTCAACATCAATTTCGTATGCCGCAAAGAACTGACGTACTTCAAGCAGAAACCCTATGAAATTATTACGTTCTTCAGCAACTAAAGGCTTTTGGTCGCTTTGCCTTTCTTCCAAATCGCGCAGGATGTGAATCAGTCGATTCATAATTTCCGCAAAGCGACCAAGATCAAGATCAAGCATGTCGAGAAGGCTCACTATCTGGAATGGGCGAACATCCCATTGTGCGCCTTGCTCTGTGGCGTGACAACCATAATGATCGCCAGAATTAGTACACTATCTGAACATTTACCGCGCATGTCTGGGACTACTACATCGGCGGCTATCAGGTCATCAAGAAATGGCTCAGCTACCGCGAGCGCGCCCTCTTGAAGCGCAACCTCACGTCCGCCGAACTCTCGGAAGTCGCCGCGATGGTGCGTCGCCTCGCCGCCCTGCGCCTGTTAGAGCCCGCGCTTGATGCGAATTATCAAGCGGTCAAGGCAGACGCCCACGAATGGCGCGGCGAAGGTGTCAAGTGATGGCTGTAACCACGGGCGGCGCGTGCAGTAGAGTGGCAGAACAGACGCGGAGGCGACTCGTCTGACGCATCACCCTTCGCGCGCCGCGTCTAACATTCCCCGCACAGCGTTAAACCTTATCCGCACAGCTTCACAGGCGATGCGTACAGTCGCACACCTTCCCCGTGCAGCGTCGAAGGCGGCTTGTGCAAGTGCGTCGGCAGGCTGTGCAGCTTGATAGCCGACCTGTGCGGCGTCGCAGTACGGGAGCGCATGAAAAAAGGTTAGACGTGCAGGCGCGAAGCTGTATAATCCCGCCGCTCACGGGGCGCGTGCGCGCCCTCTTCCCTCAACCTCTCTGAAGGCGATACCTCAATCCCTTCCCGATACCGAAAGGAAACCTCATGAAAGACACCGAAAGACGCAGGTACGAGACGCGCGCGCGCGTGCGCGACTTCGGCGCGACGCACGCCGCCGCTTTCCCCGCCACGACGCGCGGGGGCGAGTTGTTCGCGCAGCTAGCCGCCACGGTCGCCGAACTGGACGGTCACGCCGAGGCGCAGGTCGCGCACCGCAGCGCAGCCGCGCAGGGGACGACCGGCAAGGCTGCCGCGCGCGACGCGCTGCGGCGCGACCTCGAAGCGATCAGCGACACGGCACGCGCCCTGTCCGTCACGACCCCCGGTCTCCGAGAGCTTTTCCGCCTGCCGCGCGGCAACAACGATCAGGCGCTGCTCAGCACTGCGCGCGCCTTCCACACCGCCGCCGCGCCGCTCAAGGCTGACTTCATCCGGCTCGAACTCCCTGCGGACTTCCTCGAAAACTTAGAGGCAGACATCAACGGTTTTGGGCGCGCGTCAGTCGGGCAAATCAGCAGCCGCCAAGCGCGCGTCGCGGCGACGAACGCTATCGGCACGGCAATCGAACGCGGTCTCGCCGTCCTGCGACAGCTCGACGCCGTCGTGCGCAACAAATTCCGCGACGATCCGGCGACGCTCGCCGCGTGGGAGAGCGCCAGCCGCGCCGAGTGCACACATCGCAAGGCGCGGCAGCCCGTCACACAGTCGCCCGCGCAATGACCTCACCGCCGGAGTCATCTTCAAGGGGAGCGCGCGACGCCATGTTGCGCGCTCCCCGCCTCTTTCAGCCCGCCAACTTGCTCAACCGCACCGCACCGCTGCTAATATTAGTCCGACATTCACGCCACACTCATATGCTCGTGCTCGGTATCGAAAGCTCCGGCGGCGGACTCTGCGGTACTCTCCATTTGAGATCAACGGAGGACGGAAAGAATGCGCTACGTCTTGAAGCAGAAGCTGTTCAGTCTGGGCGGGGCTTACTACATCAAGGACGAGGAAGGCTCCGACGTTTATCTCGTCGAAGGCAAGGTCTTCAGTTTCGGTCATCAACTCTCGTTCAGTGACACGGCGGGCAACGAGCTGGCGTACATCCGCCAGCGTCTGCTCTCCTGGGGGCCGACCTACGAGATATATCGCGCGGGCGAACTGTTCGCCGTCGTCAAGAAAGAGCTGTTCACTTTCTTTCGACACGTCTTCACGGTGGACGTGCCCGGCCCCGACGACCTGACGGCGGAAGGCGACTTCATGGACTTGGAGTTCACCTTCAGCCGGGGCGGACAAGTTGTTGCTGTGGCATCGCGACAATGGTTCTCCTGGGCGGACACCTACGGGCTGGATATCAACGAAGGCGAGGACGACGTGATCATTCTCGCCAGCGCGATTGTCATAGACACCGTCCGCGCCGACCGGCACCGCAAATAGCCAGGCTCAACAGAGAGAGGTCGAAGGCGTGAAGCCGTCGGCGCATTGAAGTGGAGCCCGTCGCCGCGTGTCCCGGCGGGGCGCGTCTGCGGTATCATCTAACTCAGCATGTTAGTCCTCGGTATCGAAAGCTCCTGCGACGAGACGGCGGCGGCGGTCGTGCGCGACGGGCGCGTGATGGTCTCGTCCGTCATCTCTTCGCAGATCGACATACACAAGCGCTTCGGCGGCGTCGTGCCGGAACTCGCCTCGCGCGAGCACCTCGACAAGATCGTGCCCGTCGTCGAAGAGGCTCTGGCGCGCGCCGGCGTCGAAGCGCGTGACGTGGACGGCATCGCCGTCACGCAGGGGCCGGGTCTCGTCGGCTCGCTCCTCGTCGGCCTGTCTTACGCGAAGGCGATGGCTTACGCGCTCGCGAAGCCCTTGGTCGGCGTCAACCACATCGAAGGGCACATCTATTCGGTCGTCTTCGAGAACCCGCCGATTGAGTACCCGGCGTTCGCGCTCGTCGTCTCCGGCGGGCACACGAACCTGTTCCTCGTACCCGAACCGGGCAAGTACAAGGTGCTCGCGCGCACGCGCGACGACGCGGCGGGCGAGGCGTTCGACAAGGTGGCGAAGATGCTGGGGCTCGGCTATCCGGGCGGCCCCATCATCGAGCTACTCGCGCGCGATGGCGACGCGCGCGCCGTCGCTTTCAGCGTGCCGCGGATGGGCGACGGCCTGCCGGATTTCAGTTTCAGCGGACTCAAGACCGCCGTCTCGAAGTACGTGCGCGAGTCTGAACTGAAGCCGGTCGCGGCGGGCGAGGAGCCGACGCAGAAGGTGAAAGATTTAGCGGCGAGCTTCCAGCGCACGGTCGTGCGCTCGCTCGTCGGAACGACGGAGAGACTCGCAGAAGAGCACCGACCGCGCACGCTCATCGTCGCGGGCGGCGTCGCGTGCAACAACGCCTTGCGCGAGGCAGCGGCGGAAGCGGCGGGGCGACTCGGCATCTCAGCCTACTTCCCTTCGCGTCACCTCTCGACCGACAACGCCGCCATGATCGCCGCCGCCGGCACGGTCAAACTTCAGGCGGGCGAGCGCGCCGGGCTCGATCTCAACGCCGACGTGTCGCTCAGGCTCGGCAATGTGGAGATGGCGGAGGACGCGGCGCGGCGCGGTCGCGTGCGTTACAAGCTGTGACGTAGGGAGATTTCAGAAGTTTAACCACAGAGGACACGGGGGACACGGAGTTAAGACAAAACTCCGTGTCCCCCGTGTCCTCTGTGATTAGTTAATGTCCTGAACCACCGCTCAGCCGAAGATGTCGCGCACCTTGTCGCGCAGAGACTTGTTCTCTTCCAAGTCTTTGTCTTCGATCTTGCTCAACTCTTCGAGGAGTTTGCGCTGCTCGCGCGTGAGCGTCGTCGGCGTGCGCAGGGTGACGGAGACGAAGAGATCGCCGTGGCCGCGACCGCCGAGGATCGGCATCCCTTTACCTTTCAGACGAAAGACCGTGCCGGTCTGCGTCCCGGCGGGAATTTTCAGCGTCTCGACCGCGCCGAGCGTCGGCACGTCGATCTGCGCGCCGAGCGCGGCTTGCGCGAACGTGACGGGCACGGCGGCGTAGAGGTTCCCGCCCTGACGCTCGAACACGTCGTGCTCTTTGACGTGGATGACGACGTAGAGATCGCCCGCCGCCCCGCCCTGCGCGCCGCCCTCGCCCTCGCCCGCGATCCTGAGGCGCGATCCCGTCTCGACCCCGGCGGGAATCTTCACCTCCATCTGCTTCTCGCGCTCGACGCGTCCCGCGCCGTTGCACTTCTCGCACGGGCTCTTGATGACGCGACCCGCGCCGCGGCAAGAGGCGCACGTGCGCGCGACCGAGAAGAAGCCCTGCTGGTAGCGCACCTGCCCCGCGCCGTTGCACGTCGCGCAAGTTTCGGGCTGCGTCCCGGCTTGCGCGCCCGAGCCCTTACACTCCTCGCAGGCTTCGAGCCGCGGGATGCGCAGTTGCGCCGTCATCCCCTGCGCCGCCTCTTCGAGCGTAATCTCTAGATCGTAGCGCAAATCCGACCCGCGCTGTGCGGCGCTGCGCCGCCCCGACGAGCCGGAACGCGCGCCGCCGAACATCTCGCCGATGCCGAAGAGATCGAAGATGTCTTCGATGTTGCCGAACCCTTGCGCGCCCCAGTTCGGCGCGCCAGCGGAGGTCACGCCCGCGTGGCCGTAGCGGTCGTAGCGCGCGCGCTGCTCGGCGTTCGAGAGCACGGCGTAAGCCTCCGCCACTTCCTTGAACTTATCTTCCGACGCCGTGTCGCCTGGATTCTTGTCCGGGTGGTAACGCACCGCGAGCCGCTTGTAGGCGCTCTTCAGCTCCTGCTCGCTGACCGACTTGTTAACTTCCAGAACCTCGTAATAATCGCGTTTGCTCATATGTGAAATGCCGTGAACCGTAAACCGTGACAGGTGACGAGCAAAACCATTGATCGGATTTGCTCGTCACCTGTCACTCGTCACTTGTCACTTAAGTCAGTATCTTTCAATCACCGCGCCGGGGCTCGCCTCCTTGGCGCCCGATGGCGCGGGGGCGGCGAGGTTACCCGCGCCGGTAGAGTTTAACATGGCGTTCGTCAGCAGCGCAGCGATCCGCTCGGTCTCGGCGAGCAGGCGTTGGAGCGCTTCGGGGTCTTCCATCTGCTCCGACGCCGTGCAGTCGCCGAGTACCCGCTGCACGTCATCCCGATCCTCGTGCGAGAGCGTGGGCCCGAGTTCGCGATAGACGCGCTGGGCGTTGCGCGCCAGCGAGTCGAGACGGTTGCGCACCGCAATCAGCTCCTTCATCTCCTGATCGCGCTTCGTCGCGCTCGCCGCCTCGGCAATGAGTGCGTCGATCTCGTCCGGGGTCAGACCTGAGGTCGGCGTGATCTGCATCGCCTGTTTGCGACCCGTCGTCTTGTCGGTCGCCGAGACGTTGAGGATGCCGCTGGCGTCCACCTCGAACAAGACCTCGATCTGCGGCGCGCCGCGCGGGCTCGCCGGGATGCCGACCAGCTCGAACTTGCCTAAGGAGCGGTTGCCCGACGCGATCTCGCGCTCGCCTTGCAGCACGTGAATCTCGACCGACGACTGGTTATCGACGACGGTCGTGAACGTCAGAGAGTTGCGCAAAGGGATCGTCGAGTTGCGCTCGATCAGCTTCGTGAAGAGCCCGCCGCGCGTTTCCAAGCCAAGCGAGAGGGGGAGCACGTCGAGGAGCACGATGTCTTTGACCTCGCCGGTCAGCACGCCGCCCTGGATCGCCGCGCCCATCGCGACCACCTCATCCGGGTTGATCTCGGATGAAGGCTCGCGCCCGAAAATCTCCGACACCGTGCGCGTGATGATCGGCGAGCGGGTCTGACCGCCGACGAGCAAGACCTTGTCGATGTCGGTCGGCTGGAGCTTCGCGTCCCACAGCGCCTTCTGACACGGCTCGATGGTCTGCTCGACCAGGTCGCCCACCAGCAGCTCGAACTTGTCGCGCGTGAGCACCTTGCTGAAGTGTTTCGGCCCCGAAGCGTCCGCCGCGATGAACGGCAGGTTGATGTTCGTCTCGGTGAGCGACGAGAGTTCGCACTTGGCGCGCTCGGCGGCTTCCTTCAGACGCTGGAGGGCGAGCCGATCCTCGCGCAGGTTGATGCCCGTCTCCTCCTGAAACTGCTCGACCATCCAGCCGATGATCCGCTCGTCGAAGTCCTCACCGCCGAGGAAAGTGTTGCCGGAGGTGGCGAGCACCTCGAAGACGCCGTCGCTCATCTCCAGGATCGAGACGTCGAACGTGCCGCCGCCGAGATCGTACACGACGATGCACTCCGAGCCCTCGCGCCCGAGCCCGTAAGCCAGTGCGGCGGCGGTCGGCTCGTTGATGATGCGTTCGATCTTGAGCCCGGCGATCTTGCCCGCGTCTTTCGTCGCCTGCCGCTGCGCGTCGTCGAAGTAGGCGGGGACGGTCACGACCGCCTCGCCGATGGCTTCGCCGAGGAAGTCTTCCGCCGCGGCTTTGAGCCGCTGCAAGACGATGCCGGAAATCTCCTGTGGGCTATAGACGCGCCCCTGCACGCGGATGCGCGCGTCGCCGTTCGTTGCGTCGATGATCTCGAAGGCAGCGGATTCGAGCGCGCGCTGCACCTCGGCGGCATTGAACTTGCGCCCCATCAGGCGCTTGACCGCATAGACCGTGTTCGAGGCGTTCGTCACCGCCTGCCGCTTCGCGATCTGGCCGACGAGCCGCTCGCCCTTGTCCGTGAAGCCGACGACCGAGGGCGTCGTGCGACCGCCCTCTTTGTTCGGAATGATCTGCACCGTGCCGCCTTCGAGCACGGAAACGCAGCAGTTCGTCGTCCCTAAATCAATGCCGATAACTTTTCCCATAACGTACTTTCCTAATTGTGGCTGGGTTTTCGGGCGGGGTGAGGCGTGTTGACCGCGCGCCGTTCGTCCGGCGCGCGGCTAGGTTAACGTGTCGCCACTTTGACCATGGCGGGGCGCAGGAGTTTGTCGCCGATGCGGTATCCGCGCTGAATCTCCTGCGTGATGGTGTCGGGTTCGAACTCTTCTGTCTGCTCGGTCGCGACCGCCTCGTGGACGTGCGGGTCGAACGGCTGACCGACGGTCGGGACGGGCGTGACGCCCAAACTTTCGAGCACGCCGTTTAACTGCTTGGTGATCAGCCCGACGCCGTGCAGGAAGTTGCGGAACTCTTCTGACTCGCCTGACTCGACCGAGGTTTCGGTCTCGACCGCGCGATGGAGATTGTCGAGCACCGGGAGGATTTGTTGCGCCACCTCGCCGGCGACGCGGCTGTAGGTTTCGGTTCGCTCGCGCTCAGTGCGCTTGCGGTAGTTCTCGAAGTCCGCCTGCCGGCGCGCCACGAGATCGTGCAGTTCCTGCCGCTCGCTCTTCGCCTTGCGCAACTCGTCTTCGAGCAGACGCGCTTCGGCCTGCGCCGCGATCAGTTCGACTTCCGACGAAACCGTCGGGTGATACTTCGGGGGCACAGCGTTCTCTGCATCGGGGGCGGACGACGGGGCGTGCGCCTCGCGCTTGTCGCGGCTCAGCGTGTCCTGATCTTCGCGGTTCTCCGGCAACTCGCCGGCGGGAGGAGCTTCCGCGTCGTCGTCGTCCGTGCGCTGCCGCATCTCGGTCTCGCCCTCGTATGCCGAGGCGCGACCCATTTCTTCAGGCGTCAACGCGCCGCCGGGCGTCTCATCGCCACCCGCGCCGTTCTCCTCGTCCATGAATCGCACCGGGATGCGATTCCCTGCTGGCATGTTCTTCTCGATCATCTGACTATAAACGGCAAGCCTCCCCGAACGCGCTGCCAAGCCTCCCTTGTACTTAGTTCAAACTGCTGCCGCATCGTCGCGCAGCACCGTCTCCATCCGGCGCGCGACGTAATTAACGACCGCCATCAGACGTGCGTACTCGATCCGCATCGGCCCGACCACGCCGAGCGTGCCCACGCCGCCCGCGGCAATGCGGTAGGGCGCCGTGATAAGCGCGCAGGCTTGCATCGAAGGCGCGCCCAGTTCCCGCCCGATGCGTACGCGGACTTGATCCCCCGCGCCGCTCCCGGCGATGCACTCGTTCAAGATTTGCACGAGCCGCGACTTCTCTTCGAGCGTGCGGAACAACTCGCGCAGCCGCCCGACGTCGGCAAACTCCGGCTTGTCGAAAATGTGCGAAGCGCCCTCGACGTATACGCCGCCCGACGGCTCTGCCTCACCTTCGAGGCTGCGGTCGAAGAGCAGCACGGCGTTGCGCAACAACCTGTCGTAGAGCGCCTTCTCGTGGCGCATGAGTTGGACGATCTCGGCGCGGATCGTCGTCAGGCTCTTACCCGTGAACTCGGCGTTCAGGTAGCGCGCCGTGTGATCAAGCTCGTCCTGACCGAGCGTTTCATTGGTGCGCACGACGCGGTGCTGCACGACGTTTGGCGCAAAGACCATGACGACGAGGATACCACCGTCGGCGAGCGCGACGAACTCGACGTGCAACAGTCGGTTCTCGGCGTGCGGCGGCGAGATGACGATGCCGACGTTTTCCGACAGCTCCGAGAGAAGCCGCGAGACGCCCTCCATCAACCGCGCCGTGCTCGCCCCCGTCGAAAGACACGAGATGCCGAGCAGGCTGTCGATGGCGTCTGTGTCAATGCGGGAGAGCCGTGTGGCGCCAAGCATGTGATCGACGTAGTAGCGATAGCCCTTGTCGGTCGGGACGCGCCCGGCGGAAGTGTGCGGCTGCTCGACGAGCCCTGCCCCTTCCAGCGCCGCCATCACGTTGCGGATCGTCGGCGCACTCCACCCCGCGCTGTTCGCGCAACGCTCGGCGACCGCGCGCGAGCCCACGGGTTCACCAGTCCGCCGGTGCTCTTTGATAATTTCGGCGAGCACGAACTGGCTGCGCGCGTCGAGCAGTCCTTCGGAAGAGGTGTGTGATGTCGGGCGACGATCTGTCATGCAAGCTGGACGGGAGTGACGTGGTTGGGTAGTGACTGAAGACCTTCGGACGGGCGCGGCGACCCGCAAGAGGCGTCAATTAGATCAATACCTTCCCGCGCAACTACTGTCAAGAGTTAATTTTGCGCCTGATCGGGCTCAGGTCAACCTGAGTATAGCGGATTCCTGAAAAGCCGCGCAAATGACTCCCCCGCAACAGCAGCGCATCGCCCCGTGTCCCTTGCCCCTTCTCAGGCGAAAGGGCCGCAACTCAGACTTCGTTTACCCGCCCGCCCATGCGCTCTTCTCATCATTTGGCAATGAATCCCCATATTTCACCGAGTTTTTCCCTTCTACAAAGCCAATTCGTGTGGGCGAACGACGTAAGTGCTGCTACTCTGAGACTTAAAGCACCGACACGGGGAAGCATCACAGAGCCCGCCGTGCCGCCCCGTCGTCAATCTCAGCCTCTTCAACACCTTAGCTAGGGCGTCGAGAAGCGGCGTTGACGCTGTCATGCGGTCGCCCGTAATATGGCTGGCGAGTCCAGTTGCCCATTCCGTTTTTGCCGACGCGCCTGCGCGATTCTCTCGTCGTCCCCGAAGGCGGCGCACGGCGCACGCGGCACTTGCTTTCCGTCTATGACTGACGTTCAGACACATCTGGCTGCGCTCTTCACCGACGCCTTCCGTCAGTTGGACCCGAGCCGACCGACGCCCGACGTCGAAGTGCGCTTCTATCCTTACGCCGGGCTCAACCACACTATCCGCCTGCGCGCCGGGCGCGTTTACGTCCGCCTCTCAGACATCTTCCGCGACGCGCCGATGAACGTCCACCGCGCGCTCGCCGTCATCCTCGTCGCCAAGATGCTGCGCCGCCGCGTGCCCCAGGTCCACGACCGCGTCTATCGCGACTTCGCCTTTTCGCCGGAGGTGCAGCGCGCCGCCGACATCGCACGCCGACGCCGCGGGCGCAAGAAACTCACTTCCGCGCGCGGCACGCGCTACAACCTCGAACGCCTCTTCGACCGGCTCAACCAACGCCACTTCGACAGCGAGTTACCGAAGCCGACCCTCTCCTGGTCGCAGCGGCGCACGCGGCGCATCCTCGGTCATCACGATCCCGTCCACGAGACCATTGTCATCAGCAAGTCGCTCGACTCGCCGGACGTGCCCGAGTGGTTCGTCGAGTACATCCTCTTCCACGAGATGCTGCACATCAAGCACCCCGCGCGGCTCATCCGCGGTCGGCGCTTCTACCACACGAAAGCCTTCCGCGCCGAAGAGGAGCGCTACCCTTACTTTCATCAGGCGCAGGACTGGCTCGACGCCTTCGCCCGCCAGCGGCGCAGTTTCCAGCGCGCCCGCGCCGCGTAACTACTTTTCATCTGGCGTGTAACCACTTTTCATCTGGTTTGCCCGGCAGCGAATTCGCCGCAGATTTTTTTTGAAACTTTACGTCCCCATCGTCGTTCTTACAGACAGGAAGGTGGGCTCCTCCGAAGAGAGCGGGCGGACAGCCGGCAGGCTTCAACTTGCCAGTTGCCCGCCCGTTCTTATTCATCGGTCAACAACGTAGCTCAACTTTGCGAGCGCCGCCACGTCGCCCTACCGTTTCGCCCACGCTGGACAAAGAGTTACGTCGGTCGCTAGACTACGCAGTTTGCAAAGGTAGTGCGGCGGCAGTCTTACCTGGACGACAATTTTCCCCGCGCGCGAAACGCGAACCACACATTTTTTAGACGGAGACCGAGAAACAATCATGGCAATTCCTGCGACACAAATCCGGCGCGGCATGATCATCCTGTTCGAGGGCAACCTCTGCAAGGTCGTTGACTTCCGCCACCACACGCCCGGCAACCTGCGCGCGATGGTGCAGACGAAGCTGCGCAACCTGAAGACCGGCGCGTCGTTCGATCACCGCTTCCGCTCCGCCGACACGGTTGACCGCGCCACGCTCGAACAGCACGAGATGGAGTATCTCTACTCCGACGGCTCGCAGCACCACTTCATGAACACGGAGAACTATGAGCAGACCGCCTTTAGCGAGGACGACCTCGGCGACGCCGCGCAGTGGCTCACGCCGGGCCTGCGCATCCAGGCTGAATTCTACGAGGGCAACCCTATCGGCATCGAACTCCCCGCGTCGCTCGAACTGACCGTCGTCGAGACCGAACCCTCGATCCGCAGCGCCACCGTCTCGAACGTCAACAAGCCCGCCAAGCTCGAAAACGGCGCGACCGTTCAGGTCCCGCCCTTCGTCAACGAGGGCGACCGCATCCGCGTCGATCCATCCGAGAGTCGCTACATGGAGCGCGTCAAGTAGTGAACGGTGACAAGCATGGCCGTGAATCGTTAATCGTTAATCGTCAATCGTCTCAAGTAGGCTCGATCTATTTACGATTGACGGTTCACAATTAACGCTCTCGCTTGTCACTTATGTTCCTTCTTTACAGCCTCCTGCTCACCATCAGCATCCTCGTGATGCTGCCGGTGTTCGTGTGGGACGCCGTGCGCCACGGCAAGTACGTCGCGGGTTTGCGTGAGCGCGCGGGCGGCATCGGCGAGATTGACACCGGCAGTCGCCCCGTCATCTGGCTCCACTGCGTCTCGGTCGGCGAGGTGCAAGCCGCGCGACCGCTCGCGCGCGCCATCGTCGAACGCTTCCCTTCGCATGCCCTCGTCGTCTCGACGACGACGCTCACGGGTCAGCAGATCGCGCGCGAAGCCTTCCGCGATCTCGCCGCCTCGGTCTTTTACTTCCCCTTCGACTGGGCTTGGAGCGTGCGCCGCGCGCTCGACCGCGTGCGACCGTCGGTCGTGCTGCTGATGGAGACGGAGATTTGGTTCCGCTTCCTGCGCGAGTGCGACGAGCGCGGCGTTCCCGTCGCGCTCGTCAACGGTCGTCTCTCCGAGCGCTCCTTCCGCCGCTACAATTTAATTCGCCGGTTCGTCAGCCGCGTGCTCGACACGCTCTCGCTCGCCGTCGCGCAGACGGAGGACGACGCGGCACGGCTTCGCGCACTTGGTCTCACACCCGAACGCGTCCGCGTCTCCGGCAACATCAAGTTCGATCTCGACACGGGTGCGGACGCGCGCGCCGCGACCGAAGAGTTTCGCGCGCGTTTCGCTTTCGACGATGAGCGCCCGCTCGTCATCGCCGCGAGCACGCACGCGCACGAAGAGCGCGTCCTGCTCGAAGCGTTCAAGCAACTCCTCTCAGCCCGGCCGCCCGCGTCACACCCACGCGCACGCCCGCGCCTGCTCATCGCGCCGCGCCACCCCGAGCGCTTCAACGAAGTCGCTTCGCTCATCGAAGCTTCCTCCCTCTCGTGGGCGCGGCGCAGCTCGCCCGCGTCGGCGGAAGACGCGCGCCGCGAGGTGGTACTGCTCGATTCGGTCGGCGAACTGCGCGCCGTCTATCCGCTCGCCGAACTCGTCTTCGTTGGCGGGAGCATCGCCGCGACCGGCGGGCACAACGTGCTCGAACCGGCGGCGGAAGCCAAGTGCGTCGTCACTGGGGCGCACACTTTCAACTTCTCCGAGATCATGCGCCGCTTCGTCGAGCGCGACGCCCTCGTCCAACTGCCCGACCTTCCCGCAGACGAGATAACCGCTGCCCTCGCCCGCACCTTCGGCGAACTGCTCCGCGACGACGAACGCCGCCGCCACATCGGCACGCATGCCCTTGAAGTCCTCAACGAGAATCGCGGCGCGACGGCGCGCACGGTCGAGCTGCTTGCGCCAATTTTGGAGCGGGGGTCAGGGGTCGGGGGTCGGGGGTCGGGGATCAGAAGTTAGACAAGTTGTGGGCGTGCGTCTCTTCGTGTCTCTTAATTTACCATCTCTCCATTGACGAGCGCATGGCGTTTAGACGGGCGTCGTCACGTCGAGCTTGAAATACTAACCTCTAACCTCTAACCTCTGACCTCTGACCTCTACTTCCATGTCTTCCCTTTCACGTCTCGCGCTCGCGCCGCTGACCGCCGCCTACGGCGGTGCGGTGCGCGCGCGCCTTGCGCTGTACCGGCGCGGGGCGCTCCCTCAGCACCGACTCGCCGTGCCCGTCCTGAGCGTCGGGAATCTGACGGCGGGCGGGACGGGTAAGACGCCGCTCGTCGAGCGACTCGCGCGCGCCGTCGCCGGGCGCGAAGGCAAACGCGTCTGCGTGCTGACGCGTGGCTACGGGCGTGAGGACGCGCGGCGCAGGGTCGTCGTCTCCGATGGCAAGAGCGTGCTCGCCGAGGCGCGCGCGGCGGGCGACGAGCCGCTATTGCTCGCCGAGCGTCTGCTCGATGTCGGCGTCGCGGTCGTCTGCGATGCCGATCGCGTGGCGGCGGCGCGCTTCGCGCTCGAAAAGTTCGGCAGCGAGGTCTTCATCCTCGACGACGGCTTTCAGCACCTGAGAGTCACGCGCGACATGAATATCGTGACGCTCGACGCGACCGATCCCTGGGGCGGCGGGCGACTGCTGCCAGCAGGGATGCTGCGCGAACCCGTCGCAGGACTCAGCCGCGCCGACTGCGTCGTCATCACACGGGTCGAGCTGGCGAAGGATTCGGACGCGCTGCGCGCAGAAGCTTCACGACTGACCAGTGGGCGACCTGTCTTCGCGGCGAACACGCGCTTGGTCGGCGTTAAGTTGATCTCGCAAAGCGTGTCGGAGACGGCGACGCAGGGCGAGCCGCCGCGCGTCGTCGCGGCCTTCTGCGGCGTCGGCAACCCGCGCGCGTTCTTCGCGAACCTGCGGGGCGGCGGCTACGAGTTGCGCCGCACGCGCGCCTTCGCCGATCACCACGACTACACGCAGGGCGACGTCGAAGAGACCGAGCGTGAGGCTCAAGCCGCGGGCGCGACAGCACTCGTCACGACCGCGAAGGACGCGATCAAGCTGCGCGCGCTGCGCTTCGGGATGCCGTGCTACGAGATCGAGATCGAGTTGGAGATTGACGACGAGCCCGGTTTCATGGAGTTGGTGCGCGCGGCGATTGCGGAGGGCGACAAGAAGGGATCAATAGCCTGAGCGGTGCAAGGCATCAACTACGAAAGTTTGGTTCCGAGATCAGCTTCGCGCCTCCAGCGCCTTTGCGTGAGAACGGATTTATCACGCAAAGGCGCTGGAGGCGCGAAGTGTCATAAAAGTTGACGCGCACGCTCTAAGGATGAGAGCGTGCGCGTCGTTGATCAGAAGGTGCGTGTTTCGAGTTGTACCGTCTCACGCGGAGGGCGGCGGCGGATCGCCCGCGGGCGCTTCCTGCGCAGTCACCGGGTTGGGCGGCGTGGCTTGCGGCGTCGCGGTCCTGCGCGGCGAGGGGGGCGGCGGATCGTCGCTCGGGTCATGCACGGTCGGTTTCGGCGTTGCTTGCGGCGTGGCGCTGCGCTGTGGGCTCGCGCCCGTTGACGGGCTGGGCTTCGACGTCGGATCGGCGTCGTCCGCGGGCGGACTCTTCTGGTTAGTGTTGCGGTTGTCTTTCGTCTCTTCGACGACCGAAGGGGTTTCCGCGACGTTCGCATTAACCGGCGGCAGCGCCGCGTCCGCCCCGGTCGCGCCCGGCGCACCGGCGGCTGCGCCGCCCGTCGGCGAAGGCGTGGCCTCGCCCGGCGACGCCGCAGTGATGTTACTCTCGCCCGCGCCCGTGGGCGGCTGCGCGGTCTGCGCGGGCAAGGCGTTCGGGTCGGCTGAGAGCGGGGCGCTGTTGTCGTTCGACGCGGGCGCGGCGGGGCTGTTGCGGCTGACGACGTAGAAGATGCCGAGCAGCGCGATGAGCAGCGCGGCGGCGGGGATGATGACGACCCACGGGTTGAAGCGCGCCGTGGGCGGCGGCTCGACCATCACGTCGTCGAAAATCTCGTGTCCGCCGGTCGGCGTGCGCCCGCCGGAGTTGGGGCGCACGACCGTCGCCTCGTCGTATTCGTTGTTGGCGGTCGGGCGCGTGTCGAAGGGCGCGGTCGGCACGACGATCCGGTTCGTGTCGCGCCCGGCGGCGGCGTGGTTCTCTTCGGTCGTCGCGGCGACCGCCTTACCGCTTGCCGCGAGTTCGAGCGCCTCGACCAACTCGCCCGCGCTCTGCTGCCGGTCTTCGGGTCGCTTCGAGAGGGCGCGCGCGATGACCTGCCCGACGGCGGGCGGCAGATCG
>JBJMGS010000057.1:0-15165 GCA_045807785.1 Pyrinomonadaceae bacterium | reverse complement strand
GCCGGGGCGCGCCGAACATCCTGCTGCTGAAGCACAACATCAAGTACATGTTCAAAGCCGAAGACCGCGACGGTGGCGACAGCAGCGACGAGGGCTGACTCGGCGGGCTCGGAAATTAAGCGCGCGCGTGCGGCGGGTCTCTAAGGCCTGCCGCGCGCAGGTCGGCGCGCACCTCACGATGACCGACGCACGACAAAACTTCGACGGCGGCGACGCGCCGAGCGGCGCGCCGGGGAAGCCGCGCATCGGCGTGACGATGGGCGACCCGGCGGGGATCGGTCCCGAAGTCGTCCTCAAGGCCGTCGCCGAGGAGAGCGTGCTGCGTGCGTGCGCGCCCGTCATCATCGGCGACGCGCAATTGCTCGCGCACACCGCGCGCAAGCTCGACCTGCGCTGCGGCTACGAGATCGTCCGGCGCGGCGAGAGCCTCCCCGCGGACTTCGGCGAGCCCGTCATCTACCACCTCGATAACATCCACCAGCCTGTCGAGCCGGGCGTCGAGTCGGGCGCGGCGGGTCGCGCCGCCGGGCAGTACATCGAGGCGGCGGTCGAGCTGTGCGCCGCCGGGACTCTGGACGCCATCTCGACCGCGCCGATCAACAAGCGCGCTCTCTTCCTCGGCGGCTACAGCTTCCCCGGTCACACGGAATTTCTCGCGCACCTGACGAGCACGCCCGAGGTCGCGATGGCGTTCGTCGCGGCGAATCTGCGCGTCGTGCTCATCTCGACGCACGTGCCGCTCGCCGAGGCGATCCGGCTCGTGCGGCGCGAGCGCATCGAGCGCGTCGTCCGGCTCACTGACCGCGAGCTGCGTCGCTGGGGCATCGCCGAGCCGCGCCTCGCCGTGGCGGCTTTGAACCCCCACGGCGCGGAGGGTGGGCTTTTCGGCGTCGAGGAGGCGGCGGAGATCGTCCCCGCCGTTGAAGCGTGCCGCGGGCGCGATCAGATCGACGTGCGCGGCCCCTTCTCGGCGGACACGGTTTTCCTGCGCGCGTCGCGCGGCGAGTTCGACGCCGTCGTCTCGTGTTACCACGATCAGGCGATGATCCCGGTCAAGTGTCTCTCCTTCGGCGAGGCGGTCAACGTCACGCTCGGCTTGCCTTTCATCCGCACCTCGGTCGATCATGGGACGGCGTTCGACATCGCCGGTCGCGGCGTCGCCGAACATTCGAGCATGGTCGCCGCCGTCGCGCTCGCCGCCGAACTGGCGCGCAAGGAAGAGACGGGCCGGGCGGTCGAAGTCTAATAGAAAGGATGGATGCTCGCCGCGGAGCGTTGTACTTCAAGCGGTTCGCCCCGAAACCCGACTCGGCGCAGCTTTAAGTTCACCGTTCCTCATTCCAGTTATGCCTGCTAAGAGCGAACAAACTGTACGTCGGGTTCTGGTCGCCGATGACGATCCGGCGATCCTGCGGCTGGTGACGACGCTCGTCGAGAAGGAGGGCTATTCAGTTGTCACCGCGCGCGACGGCCGCGAGGCGATCAAGCTGCTGAAGTCGGACGCCGACTTCGTCGCCGCCGTCTTCGACGTGGTGATGCCGCAGATCGAGGGACCCGAACTCGTCCGCTACATGAAGTCGGAGAAGCGTCTGATGAACATCCCAGTTATCATGATGACCGCCGAGCAGAACCCGAAACTCTCCTCCGACAGCTTCGCCGCGGGCGCGGTCGTCTTCCTCCCCAAGCCCTTCACCTCTTCGCAACTCCAGATCATGCTCCGCATGATCGTCAGCCAGGCCCCCAGGCCCAGGGATTGACGCCGGGGCAAGCAGCCCCAGCGAGCGCGACACCGCATGTCCAGACTCCGTGCCAGCACTGCCAACGCGACCGCGAGCCGCGTCGCTCTCTGCGCCGGCGCGCTCTGCCTCGCGCTCTGCCTCGCGCCCGCGGCGCGCGTCGGGGCGGCGAAGGGCGGGCTGAAAAAGTCTGACGCGCAGAAGCTCGTCGCCGCGCTCTCGCTGTTTGAGTTGAGCAAGGGCGCGGTCGAAGTTAAGGAAATCTCTTCGACCGCGACGGCGGCGACCGCGACGGCGGACGTGAAGATGGGCTTCCGCTTCGAGCGCGACGCGGCGGGCGTCTGGCGCGCGTCCGAGGTGAGGGTCGGCGAGCGGCAGTGGGAAGACTTCGACCTGCTCGCGCGCGGGGCGGGCGCTGATACGATTGCGCGCGCGCGCGCCGAGTTAGACGCCGTCGCGGCGCGGCTCGCAGAGTTGAGCCTCGCGAAGCAGAAGCGCGACGAAGAGAAGAAACGTAAAGGCGGAAGCCACGGCGCGGGAAGTTCGGTCGGCGCGAGCCCGTCGGCGGAGAATGCTGACGGCGAAGGCGCGGACGCCGGAGCGGGGAAGAAAAAGAAGTCGAAAGAGAAGGCGGCGGTTGAAAACCCACACGATCTCGTCCTCGGCGCGTTGCGCGTGAAGAATCCCGAATCGGCGCTGTCGGCGATGGGCAAGTCGGCGGTCGTCGAGGCGGAGGTCGAGGGCGTGTTCGAGTTCGTCAGAGACGCCGGCGCGTGGCGCGTCGCGTCCGTCCGCGTCGGCGGCGAGAAGTTTGAGGACTTCGACGCGATGGTGCGCGCGCTCGACGCCGAGAAAATTAAGATGGCGCGCGCCGACCTCGATGCCCTCGCCTCAGCGCTCCAGGCCTTCCGCCGCGAACGCGGCTTCTACGTCGTCGCCGACTCCGAGACCGTTCTCGTCGATCACCTCAATCCGCGCTACACGAAGCGCGTCATCCGCATCGACCCGTGGCACCGCCCCTACGAGTACATGGGCACGCCCGACAACTTCACGCTGCGCTCCCTCGGCGCCGACGGCAAGCCGAACACGGCAGACGACGTCATCAAGAGAAACAGCTAATGCTCGGCATCACCCGCGCGCCGTCAACCTCATAAATCTCTAGCTGAAGTGATGTGAGACACAGCTACCCTTCACGAGAAAGAAGCATAACGCCCGGCATCAGCAGCTATGATCATTGATTTATTGTGGCGGGAGTACGGATGTCGGGACAGCCCCGGCATCGTCGGGCAGCCCCCCTCCGACGTGCCCGACACCGACGCGCACCCGGTTGCTGGAAGCGCCGCGGTATCTAATTCTCACGAGCACGTCGCCCACGTCGCCGAGACTGTCGTTTAACCTCACGACAATACAGCTCAACCAGTTAAAGCCGGGAACCCTCCCGACGTACTCGACGGGTAAGGTGTAAATCCGGTGGGCCGCATCCTCCGCCTCCGCGGTCACCGCCAGGGCTGTTTCATTAGGCGTCAATTCAAAATTGGTGGCGAAGAGCGTGATGCGCGTGCCACGATCCGTGCCCCATGAGGATTGATAGGCCGGCGGAAACGGTTCTGGTAGTCGCAACACGGAATCCATGGCGAGTGCCCTCGTGGTGAGTCCTTCGCTGATTAACACTGGGACGACTGCGTCAGGTGTGGCGGTAAAATTCGCGGCTTGATTCCCATTTAACGCGTTAAAGGTTTGGAGCTGTGGGGAGAATGTGTAGCTTGTCTGTGCGGGAGCGATCGAGTAGCCGCCCCCGACCGGAAGATTGGGAAATGAGTAACCGCCATTCCCATCCGTGACGGTGCTTCCGGACTGCGACCCCGAGAGAGCTACCGTCACCCCGCCGAGGGCAGTATTGTCACTCTTCGTAATACGTCCACTGATGTCATAACGGGCTGGCGGGTCAGGTGACAAAACATTAAAGAACCCGCTGGCCAGAAGCTGCGCCTTGTTTTCATCGAGCAGATATGTCGTCGGGTAATAAGCGTAGCCGATCCACATCAAAGAGTTATACGTGAACAGCCCGCCCGCGCAACTGCCGCCGTCGCAGCCGGGCGGGTGCGGGATATTGAACGTGTGCCCGAGTTCATGAGCGAGGCCTCCGATCCAGCGATTCACCCCTCCCGTGTCCGGTTGCGCGTACGAGCAGGGGGGCACGTTTGTTTGGCCTGTCAGCCCGCGCAAATCATTTCCGGCGAGCACTGCCGCCCCCGAGTTACTGCCGATGCCTTGACCGCAACTTGGATCGGCGTCAATGTAAAAAATCCAACGGTTATTAGGATCATTAAAACCGCCCCTCGTCACCGCAAAGCCATCAGTGAGGGCGCTCGAAAAAAAACCGTTTGAGCCGGAGTAAACACCCGTCGAATAGAACGCGGCCGGGTGTGCCGTTCGATAAACTTCGACGACTGGTGAGTGGAGCGAAAAGCCATATCCCCCACCTAACTGATCGCTGTAGAAGCGTTGTACGTTAGAGATTGCATTGGCAATCGCGTTCTGGTAATCCGCGCGGGCCTCTCTGTCGGAGGGCACGAGGTAGATGATTCGTACCTGTTTTGACACTAGGCCTAAGGGCACCGCTTCAAGGTCCGCTCGTTCACTCTGTTTCTGGCGAAATGACGGATTACTATAGGAATGTTCCTCGACGAACCGGCGCAGTTCTTCCGAATCAGGAACTTCAGCTAGGCCAGGCGGATTATGTTGCTGAGGGAGGGTGCCGTCGCGCACTGAGCCTTGCGCGAACACTAATAACTTAATGAGGGGCAGCAACACCAATAGCGTTACTGCGCGCCTTGCTCCGGGGGAAACAAGCACCGTTACACTCCAAATTCTTAAAGAAACTTGGAGGAGCGGTCGACGAAGAGGCGAGGTTTCGCATACCGAAGTCTCTTTGAGGGCTCGGTCGTGATTGATTGACGGGTTGGATACTCTCCTCACTCGGCGGTGGCGACTCACGGCCGCGCAAGTAGAGCGGATGAATCTTAGTCCCCGGGCGGGCGGCTGGATACTGTCAGTATTACCAGTCTGCTACGGCCTGGCGTGCCAATCAGGATTGCTTTGTGCTGTCAGGCGAGAGGGCTCGGGGGCGGGTCGAGTCCCGGGCGGCCAGGGCTCCTCGACCCGTTTCAGCGTGAGGAGGGAGCCCATGATTACCTTTCACAGGCTCATTTACCACTTTCTAGAAGCAGCCGACCGCCGCGGCGACCGCTTCACGCATTTAGGTCAAGGCTTCGCCGCGATGAGGTACAGACGGCGCGCGGTGGCCAGATAAAGTGCATCGCCGACCACAGCGGGACGCGAATAGAGCGGGGCGTCCATCTCGATCTGCGCCAGCACTTCCTTTCGCCGTCCGGCACGAAAGACGGTCATCAGGCCATCCTCGTTGCCGACGTACAGGCGGTCGCCGGCCAGCATGAGGCTTCCCCAGATGGCCGCGTTCGTCTCGTGCTTCCAGAGGTGTGCGCCGGTCGCCGCGTCCAGACAATGGATGGTGCCGCCCACGTCGCCGACGTACAGCAGGCCGTCCTTCACGACGGGCGTCGCCACCACGCGGCTGACCTCGCGCGAAGTCCACAGGAGCCCGCTCTTAGTCACGTCTCCGCGGCCGTCGGGACTGATCGCATAAACAAGCGAAGGCGCGTTGCCGTGCCCGGGAGACTGCCCCATGGCAATGAAGACGCGGCCGTCGGCGAAGACCGGTGAAGCGATGATAAAGCTGCGCGAAAGGACGCCGGCGCGCGGCAGCCAGCGAGCGTCTTTCGGGTTGCCGTCAAAGCGCCAAACTTCGTCGCCCGACGCCGCATCGTAGGCGCGCAGCCAGCCATCGCCCCCGCCGAAGAGCACCTGCGTGCGCCCTTCGACGTTGATCGCCACGGGGCTCGACCAAGACCCGTGCAGCACCTGAGCACCCGCTCCGATGGCGCGCCAGACCACTTCGCCCGAGCGCTTGTTCACCGCGATCAGACTCGGGGCGAACGGCGACGGGACGCGCGTGTGTCCTTCATTCTGGCCGTTGGAGGTGCCGACCATGAGCAGATCGCCCACGGGCAACACGTCGCTATTGCAGGCTTCATGCGGAAAGACACCCAGGGCGGGCATGTCCAGTTGCCAGACGATGTCTGCCGCGGCGTTGTCTTTGAAGACCTCATCCCGATATGGGCCGTTGTTCTCGCCATCGCCGAAACCCCGCGTGTCGAGGCTGCGGAGTTGACACTCGGCGGTGACATAGTACAAACGGTCGCCTTCGACGTAAGGAGCACTCGTCGTCGAAGGCAACAGGAAATCCCTCATGCCGCGCTCCACACGCGGGGACACATCCTGCCAGAGGAACGCGCCGTCCGTCACCCGAAAAGCCCTGAGCACGCCCGACTCTTCCTGATAGGCGGGGTTGAGTTGCCGCGTATTGTCAGTGCCCACATAGACTACTCCGCCGGCCACTACGGGACGGCCGTACACTTCGTTCCCCAACTCGACGCTCCAGACGATGTTCCGCCCCGTCGTCGTGTCCCAGTCAACGGGAGGATTGCCCGGCAGCTGGATTTGGGCCACAGTCGTCTGGGGTTGGAGCGGGACGGAAGGGCCCGGCACACCTGCCACATGGGGCGAGCCGACAGGCTTTTCAGACTCGATGCCGGCGATGCGATTCAACGCCCACTCGGCCTGGCTACGCAATGCGGGATCGTTGGCAGACGCCCTCAACGCCTCACGCGCTGCCCGTGCCTGCGGCCCGATGCTTCCCAGTGCCTCGGCCGCGCAGATGCGAACATAGAGGAACTGATCCTTCAGAGCTTCGATCAACTGAGGCACGGCTGACTGCGCGGCGGGGCCGATGCCTGCGAGGGCCTCACCCGCCGCCCAACGGACGCCGGGAACGGGATCGGCCAAGGCTCTGGCGAGGTCTGTAGTCGCCGCGCCCGCCTTCGGGCCGATGGTCGCCAACGCCTCCGCCGCGTAAATGCGGACGGATGATTCCTCGTGCGACAGAGCCTTCACCAGAGCGGGTACCGAAGGGCTAGCACTCTCGCCCAAAGCGCCTAGTGCGCGTGCGGCGTCGCCCGCGACCATCGAATCCTCGTCCCTCAGCGCACGTCTCAACGCCGGCTGAATCGACACCGTGTCGGGCACCAGATCAATCGAGGCGTCGGCGGCAAAGCGCCGGAAGGCTACTTGGCTATGCCGGAGCAGTTCGACCAGCAGCGGAATGGCCGGCGGGCCGATCTGCCGGATGATTTCAAAAGTTTGCTGATGCAGGTCTTCATTGTCACTGGCGAGGAATCGTCTCAGCAGGGGCAGCGAACGCCCGGCTCCCTTGACCAGTGCGGCAACGGCGCGTGCGCGCACCTTCGGGTCGTGCGCCATCACGCGATGTGCCCAGTCACGCACCTGTGCCGAGTTCTTGGAACGACTCGACCGGGTCGGGGGCGGCCGTGATTGAGACTTCGCGACCGGTTGGCTCAGGCCAGCCGCAAAGATGATTGCAAGGGCAGACCTTTTGACGAATGATCTCACGTAGGCCTTTGGCAAACGCCGGGTGGCAGAGTCGGCGCGCGGTGCGATTATTTCACCCATCCGCCTTCACCCTTCATGCTTGCATTTCACGCCCCGCCGCTCGCGCCCGACGATTTGTTATGCGGCCCGAGCCAAAGAGTCCTCGCGCGCCGTGCCAGCCACAAGTCGCATAACTGCGTGGCCGACAACCACAATCAAGATGTAAGTCACGCAGTCTGCAAGCATGGGGACAATCCCTGGTGCAAAGACCACCCACTTCGGAAACGTCGTAGCATAGATATAGTCACGCGGCGGGCCCACGACGCACGGATTAACCGGGCGGGAAGAATTGCTGGGCAGCATCCAAGTCTTCGATAATGATCGAGCTAATCCCGCCCCGGTTGGATGAGTTGTGAGATGGCGTCTTCGAGATAAAATAACGCGAACTCGTCATCCGTTTTCCTCAACACAACTGTCACAGCGATTCATCCAGAGATTTAAGATAGTCCAGATATCGCTCCTTAGCCTCCTGCTTGATCTCCGTAATCTGGATGGCGAGCACCCCATTTTGGGCGTCGGAAAACTGACACCACACCAAATCCCCGAATAAGTAGATGGCGCCGGCTGGAAGAGCCAGCACGACCCGGCACCTCGCGCCTTTGATTAACAGATCACGCTGAGCCGCAAGACTACCGAGGACGAAGAAACTCAGCCCCGATCCACTCAGGTCGCGGACGTGGCTCGTGATCGCGTCAGTCTCTGCCGTCAACAGCGCAATGCTGGCAATTAGTGGGGGACTTGGACGGGGCTGAAATCTTGGCAGTACGCGGCGGTCGCTGCCGATAGCCCGGAGTTGATTTAACACTGATTTGAGCAAGATTAAACCTCACTAATAAAATGACCCCGTACCCTGGGCAATATCTCGTCCAGAGAGGGACTGGGTAATTATGTCAGAGGCAGACTCTAAAAAGTAGAGCCCGACTTATAAAAAGCCTGATGAGACTTATCGAAGAACGGCAAGCCCGTACTCTAGCCATTCCCATTTAACCTGATCCCGTCTCAACGTGGGTGCCAGCTAACTACCGATTCACCCGCACGGTTCCAGATAATAACCCCCCCAATCTGCGCGCTATCCGTACCCCTTCCAGATAGCTCCGCTTGAGTCGTCTTGACCGGCTGATCACCCCGACTGGCTTCCCCGACTGGCTTTTCTCTTGACGCTCAATCGGCGCGTCTGTTAGGTTTCAAAGGTGACCTTTGAAGGGAGGTCACGGGTTGAAAATCTCACGCCCCGCGTCGTCCCCCCGCCGTTCGCCCCGCGCGGGCTCTCTTTAGTAGTTGCCCTCGACGACGCTACCCCCAGAGGGAGTTTCACTTGCCCACGAACGGACGCCGTAAGCTGTTGCTCGCCGACGACTCGCCGACGGTGCAGAAAGTGGTGAGTCTCACGTTCGACGACGAAGGCTTTCAGGTCGTCACCGTCGGCACGGGCGAGCAGGCGCTCGCCGAACTCGCACGCGACGTGCCGGACGTCGTCCTCGCAGACGTACATATGCCCGCGCCCGACGGCTACGAACTGTGCGCGCGCATCAAGCGCGACGAGCGCACGCGCGGCGTCCCAGTCATGCTGCTCGTGGGCGCGTTTGAACCTTTCGATGAAGCGGAGGCGCGCAAGTGTGGCGCGGACGAAGTCTTGACCAAACCATTCCAATCGATACGCGAGCTGGTGAACAAGGTGGGCGGTCTGCTCGGCGGTCACCCCGAAGCGAAGCCGTCGGACGCTGCCGCCAAGGCAGACGAGACGACCCACGCGTTGCGCGCCGTCGCGCCCGACGAGACGCGCGCGGTCTCGCACGACGAAGTCGAGCGCGACGCGCCGACCGTGGCGGCGTCTGGCAATGACGCGCCGTCGAGCTTTGCCGCCGCGCGCCCCGCGTTCGCCGACCCCGTCATGGACGACGAAGACATCGAGACCGTGCCCGCCGCCGAGTTCGACGCGCGCGACGCCGCGAGGTCGCAGGTGAGCGCGCCGCCCACCCAGAGCTTTGCCGCGTCCGCCGCCGGCACCGACACCGCGCGCTCTTACCCGCAGACCTTCGACGCGCGCTCCGCCGCCGCCGCGGCAGCCGACGACGCGCTGCTCGAACTCGGTGACCTCGACCTGCCGCGTGCTAGAACGTCAACCGCACAAGACGATTTCGTGCTCGACTTCGACGAAGCGGAAGCTGACGCGCCTTCGCGCGCCGACTCGGGCGACGCCCGCGCCTACGCCAGCGACGCACAGGTTTACACGGAGGACGCGCCGTCCGCCGTCGAGATGCAGGCCGCGGGCAGCATGTCGATGGCCGAGCCCGCAGCCGCCTGGATCGACGCGGAAGAATTTGCCGTCTCGCCCGGAGCCGTGACGGAGCCCGTCGAAGCCCCCGCGCCAGCGGCGGAAGCGTCCTTCGCCTCCTTCAAGGACGCGCCGCGCCAGGGCGAAGCCACAACCTCCGAGACGGAAACTTCTGCGGTGGCGGGCGCGACACAACTCTCGCCCGAAACGATTGACGCCATCGCGCGCCGCGTGGTCGAGCACCTGTCTGATCGCGTCGTGCGCGAGATTGCATGGGAGGTCGTCCCTGATCTCGCCGAGCGTCTCATCCGCCGCAAACTCGAAGAAGAACAAACGCGCGCGCAGTAGTAAGTCGGCGGCACACAAACTTCACGTACAAACCGAAAGACGCGAAGGCCAGCAAGCCTTTCGCGTCTTTCGCATTTTCGGCGGGCGCGTTTTGTCTCAGATCACGCGCGACGCCACGCCGAGAGCGGCGCGCACGACCCGCCGCGCCTGCGCGCGACGATCTCCGCGAGGATCGAGAGCGCGACCTCTTCGGGCGAGACCGCGCCGATGTCGAGTCCGACGGGCGCGCGCACCTCGCGCAACTGTTCCGCGGCGACGCCCGACTCGCTGAGCCGTGCGAGCACGATGTTCGTCCTCCGGCGGCTCCCGATCATGCCGACGTAATCGGGTCGCGCGTCGATCACTGCACGCAGGCATTCTTCGTCCTCGTTGTGCCCGCGCGTTACGACCGCGACCGAGACGCCGCGCCCTGCCCCGACTGATTCACTCACGGCTCGCGCCCATCCTTCAGCCGCCGCGACGAGCGCGATCCTTCCTTCGGGGAAGCGCGCCGGTGCGACGAAATCCGCGCGGTCGTCAATGAGCGTGACGCGGTAGCCGATTGATGCAGCGAGCCGCGCGAGCGCCGCGCCGACGTGGCCCGCGCCGCACACGACGACGTGCGGCTCCGGCTCGACACGCTCGAACATCACGCGCGCGCCGCGCCAACGGTCGAGCGCGGGCGCGAACTCGTCGATCTTGTGTGTGCTGGTTTCGGCACGCGAGGAGAGGAAGTCGAGCGCGCGCGCGGTGACCGCGTCGTCAAGCGCCGGGTCGCCGAGAGTCCCCGTGCGACTGCCCGCGCTGCGCACGAGCATCTTCGCGCCCGCGCCGCGCGGGGCTTCGACGAGTGTGGCGAGCACGGCGACGCCGCCCTTGCCCAACACTTCGGTGATCGCTTCGTTGAGCGTAGGCGCGCGGCGCACGTCGGCGTCATCGTTCATTTGTCGGCGGGGCGTTCGCCGGTCGCGTGCGCGCTCGCGTGCGGCTTGGCGACACCGAGCGCGCCGAGCGCGCGGCGCGCGAGCCACGCGGGGCCGACGAGCAGATAGACGGGGTTGCGGAAGAAGGCCGGCTGGTTGCCCTCGATGAAGTGTCCGACGAACTGCAAGACCCAGCCCGCGATGAAGAGCGCAAGCGCCCAACGCCAGTTGAAGAAGAAGAGCGGCAGGCTCAGGACGATCATCGGAATCCCGCACGTGTGCGACAGGCGGTTCAGCGGGTGGCGGTGCTTTGCCTTGTACTCTTCGATGAAAGATGCGGGCATATGTCCTCCCGGAAGGGGACGGGTGTCAGGTATCGGGTGTTAGGCGTCGGATGCTGGTGCTGTGCCGAAGGTGTTAGCGGCTGTCACCCGGCACCTGATACCTGCCACCCATTATGCTCCCTCCCATGCGTCGATGAAAATCTCCATCGTGCCGCCGCAGACCATACCCTCCTCGCTCGCCTCGTCGGCGGTGAGGCTGAACCTGTGCAGCGCGGGGCAACCCGTGCGCAGCGTCTCGCGCGCCTCCGCCCAGACTTCCGCCTCGATGCAGCCGCCGCCGACCGTCCCCGCCGTCGCGCCCGACGCGAAGAAGAGCATCTTCGCCCCGCGCCGCTGCGGCGTCGAGCCGCGCGTGTGCGCCACGGTCGCGACCACCACGCGCTCGCCCCGCGCGTTCGCCTCGCCGATCAGACGGTAGAGTTCGAGCTGTGAGATAGAAGACATCGGGAGAAAGGCTGTTAGCGATTGGCGATTAGCTCTTAGCCGGGCAGTCGAGTGTTGAGCCAGCTTCTTCGGGTTGGCTAACAGCCAATAGCTATTAGCTAACAGCTCCTCAGATTTACACCGGCGGCGTCGGGGTCGGTGCGGGTGTGTCGGTCGGGCGCGGCGTGGGGCGGAGGAGTGGCGTCGCCGTGCCGCCCGTGTCGCCTTCCGCCTCGCGGCGCATGGCGTCTTCGAGTTCCGTGCGCATCCGGTCGGCGAGCTGTGTGGCGTCGGCGAGAGACTTTTCGAGTTGCTGGCGGCGCGTGTTCTGCACTTCGAGCTGAGCGTTGACGCGCTTCTTCTCGTTGTCGTACTGGCGGCGCAGGGATTCGCGCGCCTCGTCGGGGCGGAATGAGCCGGAGGTGGCGAGCTGCCGGTCGAGGTTTTCGGGCCTCATCAAGTCGTCGAGCTGTTCGACGCGCGACTGCAAGTTCGCCTGCTTCTCCGACACGTCGGAGAGCTGCGTCTGCAACGCCTCGACGCGCTGCTCGGCGCGGGTCAGGCGCTCCTGGAGAAGATCGCTGCGCCGCTGCTTCTCCATCTCGTCAACTTTTTTGTTGAGCTGTGTGACTTCGTGCGAGAGCTGCTTGACGGCGCGGCTCGACGCCTCGGGGTCGGGCGTCGGGTTGCCCCGCCGCGCGCCGCCCGAACGGCTCGCGTCCGTCTGCGACTGATCGTCGGCGGTGCTGACGAGCCGCGGGTCCTCATCGTCCGTAGGCGATCCGGTCGGGCTCGGCGCGGGCACGTGGGTCTGGCTCACCGGGTGCGTCGTGCGGCGGCTGGGGCGGCGTCGCTGCGTCTGCACGGCGACGACGCTCGCGACCAGCGATAGCACAAGCGCGCACAGGGCAAAGACTTTGAAAGTTGAACGAGCGGGCATGACGAACCTCCAAAAAGCTGTTAGCTAATAGCGATTAGCTGTTAGCTATTAGCAAAACGAGTCGTCTTGGGAAAGTGACCTTTCTCTGTCAATAACCGACTCCGGCAGTTAGCAGCCGTCTCGGGATTTTTGTCTGGCTAACGGCTAACAGCTAATCGCTAACAACTCAAACTTACACGCGTGGCGCGCGCGAACGTTCCCTCATCCCGGCTGAATCTTGAAGCTGATGTCCACGGCGCGCGCCGAGTGCGTGAGCGCGCCGATGCTGATCAGATCGACGCCCGCCTCGGCGTAGGCGCGCACGTTCTCCAGCGTGATGCCGCCCGACGATTCGAGCAGCACGCCGGGCGCGAGCTCGCGCGCGATGCCGCCCAGGCGCGCCGTCTCTTCCGGCGTCAGGTTGTCGAGCAGCAGGATGTCCGCGCCGTCCTCGATTGCCTCGCGCAAGCCCCGCTCGTTCGAGACCTCGACCTCGATCTTATGCAGATGTCCGACCGACTCTTTCGCGCGCCGGACGGCGGCACCGACGCCGCCCGCGAGCGCGATGTGGTTGTCCTTGATGAGCACGCCGTCGTCCAGGCCGAAGCGGTGGTTGCGCCCGCCGCCCGCCTGCACGGCGTACTTCTCCAACATCCGCAGACCCGGCGCGGTCTTGCGCGTGTCAACGATGGCGGCACGCGTCCCCTCGATGGCGTTAACGTAGGCGCGCGTCAGGGTCGCGATGCCGGAGAGGCGTTGCAGGAGGTTCAAGGCGAGCCGCTCGCCGGCGAGCAGCACGTCGGCGAAGCCGTTGGTGCGCGCGATGACCTTGCCCGCCTCGATCTCCTCGCCGTCGGAGACGAAGGATTCGAGCTGCTGCTGCGAATCCAGCGTGGCGAAGACCGACTCGGCGGCTTCGAGCCCGGCGACGACCATCGGCTCTTTGGCGAGAAAGCGCCCACGCGCGTTCGCGTTGCGTTTGATGCACGCCTGCGTCGTGATGTCGCCGCGCCCCAAATCTTCGTTGAGGAACGCGCCGATCTGCGAGAAGAGCGCGCCTTCGTCGAGCCAGCTCATTTAAGTGAATGCCTCCATCGTCTGCGCGAGCATGGCGGTTCGTTGCGCGATGTCCGCGAGACGTTGCCGCAATTCCGCGACCTTCTCGGCGGGCGCGCGCTCGACGAAGTTGCTGTTAGCCAACTGCGCTTCGAGCTTCGCCGCCTCCTGCTGTAACTTCTCGCGCTCGTTACTTAGACGCTCGCGCTCCTTCGCGAAGTCGATCAAACCTTCGAGCGGCACGGCGACTTCCGCGCCGCCCGCGAGCACGGCGCGAGCCGACGCGCGCGGCGCATCGAGCGATTCACTGATCGAGATGTCTGAGGCGCGCACGAGTCGCGCGATCTGTTGCGCGCCCGCCTTGAAGACAGCACGCCCGCCCGCATCCGGCGCAGCGATCAAGAGTTGCACCGGCTCGCCCGGCTTGATGTTCATCTCCGCGCGGATGTTGCGCACGCGCGAGACGAGTTCGATGAGCGAAGCGATGTCGCTTTCGGCGCGCTCGTCGATCAACTCCTCGCGCGCCTGCGGGTAGGCGGCGAGCATGACGGTCGGCTCGGCGTCCTTGTAAGCCGCGTGCAAGAGCTGCGCGCCGACGCCGGGCAGTTTCTGCCACAGTTCTTCCGTGATGAACGGCATAAACGGGTGGAGCAGGCGCAGGGCTTGCTCTAGCACAGTGAGCACGCGGCTGCGCGCCGCGTCGCGTTCGGGCGAGGCTTCGGTCGCCGTCACGTCCGCCTTCGAGAGCTCGATGTACCAGTCGCAGAAGTCGTCCCAGAAGAAGTGATAGACGCTCTGCACGGCGGCGTGAAAGTCGTAAGCCTCGATTGACTCGCTCACATCGCGCACGGCCTTTTGCAGGCGCGACATGATCCAGCGATCGTGCAGCGCCCAGGACTGAGCGTCGCCCTCAAACCCTTGGCCGACCGCTGCGCCCTCGGAGTTCATCAGGCAGAATCGCGCGGCGTTCCAGATTTTGTTGGCGAAGTTGCGATAGCTTTCGACCTGCGTGTCGTTCCAGCGCGTGTCGGTCGTGCCGATTGAGGCGAGCACGATGCGCGTGGCGTCCACGCCGTACTTGTCGAAGACTTCGAGCGGGTCGACGCCGTTGCCCTTCGACTTCGACATGCGCTGCCCATGCTTGTCGAAGATCGTGCCCGTGATAAAGACGTCGCTAAAAGCTTTCTCGCCCGTGAACTCCAAACCCGTCATCATCATGCGCGCCACCCACAAAAAGATGATGTCGCGCGCGGTGACCAGCACGTTTGTCGGGTAGAAGGTTTTCAGGTCGGGCGTCTCGTCCGGCCAGCCGAGCGTCGAGATCGGCCACAGGGCGGAAGAGAACCAGGTGTCGAGCACGTCCGGGTCTTGCGTCAGCTTGTCCGTGCCCGCCTCGCGGCGCGCGTCCTCTTCAGAGCGCGCAACATAAACATTGCCCGCTTCGTCGTACCAAGCGGGAATGCGGTGCCCCCACCAGAGCTGGCGCGAGAGCGTCCAGTCGTACAAGCCTTCGAGCCAGTTCGTGTAAACCTTCTCGTAAGGGTTTTCGGGGACGAAGCGCGGCTCGCGTCGT
>JBJMGS010000056.1:0-1531 GCA_045807785.1 Pyrinomonadaceae bacterium | reverse complement strand
GTCTCCGGACGCCTCTCCGCGCCGGCAGCTCTCGCCTATCTCGGCGCAGCGTTCGTCGCGTCGTCGTTCCTCGGCCTGGCCCTCATCTTCTCGACGCGCCCGCTCTACTCGTACTACGAGCACACGCGGCGACTCTGGGGCCTCTCGCCGGCGCGCGACCAGAACCTCGGCGGGATACTGATGAACGGGGAGCAGACGCTCGTCTTCCTGCTCGCGATCGGCTTCTACGTGTGGCGGTTGCTCAACGAGGAGCACGCAACCGAGGCTTCGAGCCAAAGCTGACGTAGCGGTCGGTCATGAAGTGCGAGGCCGCGATCATGTGCAGCGCCTCCGGCTTCTCGCCGAACTCGAGGTCGAAGTACGCCGGGATGGTCGGGTCGAAGAAGACGATGTCGTGCACCGAGATCTGCCAGACGTTCGTGGCGCGTCGCCACGGCATCGACGGCTGAGTCAGCGGCGTCTGCGCGGACTCGACCCAGCGGCCGCGAGGCGAGTCGCGGTCCCAGCGGTGTGCGCCGATGACGATCGCCTGCCCGCCCCCGCGGATCGAGTAGGAAACCCGGTTCGGCGCTTCGAGGCGCCAGCGCGACACCAGCACGTTCGTCGGGCTTGCCGCAAGTCGCTCGACGTACTCGACGGTTCGCGACTTTCGGAAGAAGGTGATGAAGGAGCGGAGCGACGCGCGATTTGCGTGATCCGGCATCGGGCTCGCGAACGCACGCGTGATGCCGTCCACCGTCACGCTCGTCGTATCGCCGTGCCGCTCGTCGATCCGATAGCACCCGTGCCCGCAGCGCGTCGTGTCGTGGCCGTCGATCTGCACGTAGACGCCGTCCGCGCCACCGCCGTCGGGTGCGAGCACGAGGGCGGTCAGCCGCTTCGGCTCGGACGCGAGAGCGACGCCGTACACGCCGACTTCGCGCGCGACGACGATTGCGTCGGTGGCCGGCGCCGGAGGCGCGGGCGCGGGCTTCCCCGAGCCGGACAGCGGCGCCGCGGCGCGCGCGGTCGGCGTCTGCGAGTTGTTGCGGCCCGGGCGTTGCAGGACGAGCACCGCGACCGCGACGACGAGCAAGCCGACGATTGCAAGCTCGATGCGCGGCCGGCGCCAGATCCCGATCGCCGCGGCGACGAGCAGGAGACTGGTCTTGACGAGGAGCGTCCGGCCGTAGCCGCTGTCCCACACCTGTGACACGTGCAGCAATTCGTAGGCTGCGCGAACGGCGCCCGTCGCTGCGAGTAGTGCCACCCCGGCGATGACGAGCCTCACCTCACGCCGGCGGGTGACGACGAGCCCGAGCAGCGCGCCCACCCAGGTTGCCGCGCCGGCGACATGGAGGATGTCCGCGGCGACGTTGACGCGGCTGAGCCCGCGGTCGTGCGCGTGCCCGGTTGTCGTCGGAACCGCGACGAGTGGCAGCGCCAGGACCAGTGCGGACGCCAGCACGCGCGACTCCAGCGTCGCGGCTGCAGCGGCGAGCGCGACGAGGACAGCGTACGCGGAGCCGGCGACGAGCGCAGCGCCTGCACG
>JBJMGS010000055.1:0-5365 GCA_045807785.1 Pyrinomonadaceae bacterium | reverse complement strand
TAGATCGTGCCTTCGAGGATGTGACCCTCGATGTGGTTCGGGTCTTTAGCTGTGACCTCGTCGGCGAGCTCCTTCGCCTCGTCCTTCCACTTCGGGTCTTTCAACTGACCGAAGGCGAACATGAAGAGGATGCCGAGGCGCACGCGCGCGACCAGGTTGTTCTGGTCATACCTGATGGTCGCTTGGTACTCCTCCATCGCCTGCTGGAGCTGTCCGGTCTCCTCGTAGGCGCGACCCAAGCCCCAGTGAGCCGGCGCGGAGTGGTCGTCGAGCTGGACGGCGTTGCGGAACTCTAACGACGCCTCTTGATATTTTTTATCTTTGAGGTAGGCCTCGCCGCGGCTGATGTGCTCGGCTTTCGCCTTTTCGGGGTCTTTGCAGGAGGTGAGCGCGCAGAGGGCGAGCGCGGCGAGCAGGAAGAACAGCAGACCCCGGCGTGCGCCGGAGCGTTGGCACTCTCTGTGATTCATTTGTGCGGAAAACTCCCTGTGCTCCTCTCGCCTCTTCCGCACGTTCCGGGGCAACGGCCCGTCCGGAGAGTTTCGAGAGTCGCTAATTTATGTTTGTCTTCGTCCGAAAATGCGCCGCTTTCCCAGACATTGCGGCGCGAGTCTCCATCGCAGGAGAAACTTTCAATCCCGGATCGTTTCCGAAATTATGGGGGAGCGGGCTTGACGGCAACCGCCGCTCACAATCTTAACCGAACGCGAGCCGACTGCGCCAGCAATTTCCTCAGTCGGGGACGAACTCCGGCAGGCGTGGGGCGGCTTGCGCCGCGAGGTCTTCGGCGGTGCTGAGCGCGCCCACCTCGTCGCTTGTAAACGGCACCATCACGCGCACCATCGCGCCGTCGGAGCGGCGGCGGCGCACGCTGTCGAGCACGGTGTAGATTTTCCCCCAGTACTCGCTCGCCACGGCGCGACCACGCCCCTGATACCAGTAGATCAAAAGCTGCCGGTTGTCGCCGTTCTCGACGATGTAGCGGTTCGCCTCGAAGGGCGTGCCGCCGCCGGCGGGCGTGATGTGGATGACTGCCGGGTCGCGCATCGTCCAGCCCGAGCCGGGCAGGCAGTTGAGCGGGCTGTGGTAGGTCGCGCCGTTGCGTTGCGTGGCATAGTAGCCGACGTAGAAGTTCGCGACGCGCCCGCCAGGTATCGCGTAGTCGCGCACGAGGTAGTCGTCGGCGCGCAAAACGTCTTCGGTCGCTGCGTCGAAGCGCGCGTCGGCGCCGCGCTGGTGCCACGTGCCGAGTTGCGCCGGGAACTCGTGCAGTTCGTGCCGCTCGACGTGCGCCTCGCCCGCGCGTTCCCACAGGTTGACGACCGCGCCGCCCATCACGAGCAGCGCGAGCAGCGCCCAGTAATGCCAGCCGCGTGATCTCATAATCTCATGATGCGTCGCCGACGCCGCGCGCCGTCGCCGCCGCGACCGGCGCGCCGACCGATGTGGAGTCCGTGCGCGCCTCGTCCGCCTGTTCCACACGCGCCGCTTCCGCCGCGCGCGGCGCCACTGTTAGTTCGCTCGCCGCGAGACGGTGCGCGCGCCGCTGCTTGCGGTTGGCGAGTTTGTCGAGGAGCCAGCCGAGCGCGAAGAGCAGCAGGAAGGCGACAACGTACACGACCCAGCCGGAGAACTCGTGGAAGAAGCCGTCGGCGACTTTCGTCCCGTAGTAGCGCGAGAGAATCCCCGTGCCGCTGACGCGTCCGGCGTTCGTGATGATCGCGATGGGCACGGCGGACGCGACGAGCACGGCGGAGCGCCACGTCCCGTAAGACTTGAGCCACGCGAAGCGACCGCTACCCTGCCGCGCCTCGTCCCGCGGGTGCGAGAAGTAGGCGAAGACGACGGCGAGCGTGACGAGCGTCATCAGGCTGCGGATGCCACTGCACGCCTCGACCACTTCCAGGCGCTTCGGCGTCGAAGAGCCGAGCGTCATCAGCTCGATGACGTTCCCCTGACGCAAGACCGGGATGTCGAGCATCTGCATCGAGGCGACGGCGGCGCGCGAGGCGAAGAGTTGGAGCGGGAAGGCGATCCGGTTGAAGATGATGGCCGGGATCGGGATCGCGAGCAGCAGCAGGACGAGCGGCACGACGACGAGCCGCAGCACCCGCCAGCCCCAGAAGTACACACATATGCCGGCGATCATCAGCACGAGCGACGTGCGTTGCAGGTACAACTCCGCGCCCGCTGTCCCAGCCCACAGCGTCAGGAGTGCGAGGACGACGCACGCCGCGCCCGCCAGCAGCGCGGGCCGCTTCGGCGCGGCGGCGAAGCGCGCGCGTTCCGCCCACAGGATGTAGCCGACGATGAACGGCATCAGCAGCCCGTGCGAGTAGTTCTCGTCCGTCCACCACTGACCGGCGAGCCTCGCGAGCATCGTGGCATAGACGAAACCCACCGCGGCGACCATCAGGAGGGGCTGCCACAGTTGCGCACGCGACTCAGACTTCATGCTTAATGTTTCAGACACTATTTGGGTAAGGGATGACGACTTTCAGGCGGTAGGCGGTTACGGATATCGTCCCCGCAGGACTTCCGCGGCGACAGTCGCCGGTCACTGCGAGTTTAGCGCAGCGGCGGACGGGCGGGCAAACAAAATATAGGTGGAGGGAGGCGTGCGTCTCAGCCCGGCATGAGCCAGGCGCGTTGACCGCGCCGGACGCTCCCTCCCTCCGCCTCGATCTGTCGTCCTTAGCGCACGAAGACGCTGACGCCGTTGCTGCGCTGACCGGCGACGATGAGCGTCAGCGTGACCTGACCCGCGCCGCCGAGTTGCTGAGTGAGCACGACGTTGACCTGATCGACGCCCGCCATGCTCGCCTGCGCGCCCGCGAACTCGACGGGCAACTGGAACACGCGCCCGTCGGCGGTGTGCGCCTCGACGGCGACGGATTCGGCGAAGTTCGTCAGCACCGCGCCGCCCGGGAGACGCACGTCGTTGCCGGCGTCCGTGTTGAGCGCCGTGTTGCCACTGAGCCCCGTGGCGAAGAGCGTGAGGCGCGTGCGTTTGTCCGCGCCGAGTTGGTAAGGAGTCTGCACGTCATAGCCGCCGGTCGCGGCAACACGCGTCGTGTCCATCAGGGCGGCGGCGCCCACGCCGCTGCCGTCGGCAGTGAAGAGCCCCGACGCGAGCGGCGCGATTGACACCATGCCGCGCGAGACATAGCCCTGCTGCGAGGTCACGAGCAACTCGTAATCGCCCGCGGCGAGATCAACGGGGACGCAGAAGTTGATGCGCGTGGGCGAGACGTAGAGCAGCGGCGCGGCGCGTCCCGCAATCGTCACGCTCGCGCCCGCCAACTCGAACTGCGGCGCGCCGGGCGCGAGTTGCGTCGCCGCGCTGATCGTCGTCGCGAGCGGGCTCGACGCCGCATCGCCCGTGATCGTGCCGAGGCTGAGCGGGGAGAGCGTCGGCGCGAGGCTCGCGCCGGAGAGCGTCACGGCCTGACCGATGACGAGTGGATCGCTGCTCAAAGCGTGATCGTTACTGGTGAATGATTGGGAGGCGGCGCCCGGCTGCAACAGGCTTTGCGCCTGACCGAGCCGCACGGCGTCGATCTGCAAGCGGCTGCGCGCACCGGTCGCGTACTGCCTCGCGGCGAGTGACTGGGCACCGCGCGCGAAGTAGAGCGCCGCGCGCAAGGCGCGCTCGACCTGATCGGCGGCGGCGACGCGGCTGCGCTCCGCGTCAAAGGCGTTATAGGCGCGCACGATGTCGTTCGCCAGATCGTCAACCTGCGCGTCGGTCGGGTTAGCCGAGGCGGCGAGCGCTTCAGCTTTCGCGTGGGCGGCGGCGACAAGCGCGGGCGAGACGAGCGGAGACGGACCAGGGTTCGGCGTCGGCGTCGGTGAAGGCGTCGGGACTGGGGTTGGCGTCGGAGTCGGAGCTGGGGTGGGAGCCGGAGTCGGGGTCGGCGTAGGTGTCGGCGTGGGCGGCGGGGAGAGATTGGCTGGTTGGAAGAAGAGACCGCTCAGCACGGCGTCTGAGCCGGTCGCCCCGGTGAAACGGATTTGGACGTGCCCGGACACGTCCCAGACCAGATATTGGCCCTGTGAGAACGAAGAGACGTTGCGGCTATCGAGCGTCGCGCCGGTGCTCGCGTCTATGACCTCGACGACCTGCGAGCGCCCGCTGCGATCATAGTCAATCATGTAGAGCGCGACGCCGTGAGGCTGCCCGTCGGTCAGGTGCAGGTCAATGCTGAAGGTGTGGCTCGTGTACCAAGTGGCGGCGATGCGGTCGTTGACGAGCACTTTCTCCAGCGCGCGCGTGTCGCTCGTTGAGGATGCCCAAGTCCAAGACTGTTGGTTGCCGGCTGGGACCTGCGCGTAGGAGGGGATGTTGGTTGCGTCGTTGATCACGTTGTAGCCGTCGCCCCCGTAAGTCCCTTTCCAGTTACCCTTCGTCGCCGTGTCGCTGCCAACGAACGAGGCGTAGGCGGGGACGGAGACGGGAGTCGGCGTCGGGGTCGGAGTGGGCGTCGGCACGATTGCCGGTGCGGGCGTGATTCTCGCGATGAAGAGATCGCGGCGGGCGGTGCCGCCCCAGTTGGAGGTGAAGGCGACGAACCGCCCGTCGCGGCTGATCGTGGCGCGCGGGCTGTCCTCGTACTGCCGGTACACCGAGTGGTGGTGCAGCAGCCGGCGCACCGAGGGGTTGGGGGCGTTCCCGATCTGATCGAGTTCGTCGCACAGCGGCGTCGCCGGATCACAGGCGTAGCTCTCGACGAGCGCGAAGGTCTCGTCGTCGGCGAGCAGCGACATGTGCGCGGGCGGGCCCCAGTTCGTGCCGGGCATGCGCGGGTCGCGCGGCGCGTCGTTCGAGCCGTAGGAGAGCGTGTTGACGTACGAGTGGGGCGCCGCCAGGCTGCGGAAGGTGAAGGTGTCGATGTTGTGCGCGCCGCCGAGGACGACGCCCGTCCCGACGTCGCCGTGCCCGCCAGGGGACTGGTCGGGCGCCGCGTCCACCAAGTCCGTGAAGGTGATCGGCGCGGCCTGCAGATCGACGACCGTCGAGTTCGGCTTGTCGGCGATCTGCGTGTTGTACTTGGCGACGACGTAGCGCCCGCTACGATCAACGAGGACGTGATGCACGTCCGTGTTCGGTTTGTAGAAGAGAACCCGGTTCGCGCTGCGGCGGTAGGCGAAGTAGCCCTGCTCGGCCCCGCTCACCCGGTTCGTCACGCGGAAGACGAACACCTCGTCGTGCGCGTCCATGTGCATGGACTGTATGCCGTTCGTCACTAGGTTGAGGCCAGCGACTGACAAAGCACCGAAGTCCGCGACGACGTTGTAAGTGTTCGTCGCCAGGTCGAGTGATGCCAGCTTGCGACCGGAGAGTACCGTCCATAGCCTGTCGCTC
>JBJMGS010000054.1:0-47401 GCA_045807785.1 Pyrinomonadaceae bacterium | reverse complement strand
GCCTCCGCGCCCTCCGCGGTTCGAGAGTCCGCTAGACGCTCTTCTTCGCCAGATAGAAGTCGAGCCGCTCGAGGCTCTTGTCCGCGAGCCGCGCCTCGACCTCGTCCTGCGTCTTGGGCGGCGGGACGATCACCTTGTCGCCCGGCTGCCAGTTGGCCGGCGTGGCGCAGGCGTTAGCGTCCGCCGTCTGGAGCCCGTCGAGGACGCGCAGGATTTCGTCGATGTTGCGCCCCAGGCTCATCGGGTAGTAGATGAGCGCACGGATGACGCCCTTGTCGTCGATGACGAAGACGGCGCGCACGGTCGCCGTCTCGGAAGCCGCCGGGTGGATCAGCCCGAACTTCTGCGCGACCTTCGTGTCCAGGTCGGCGATGACCGGGAAATCAATCTTCACGCCGAAGTGATCCTGCATATTCCTGATCCACGCGATGTGCGCCGTGACGGAATCGACCGAAAGGCCGACGAGTTGCGCGTTCCTCTGTTTGAAGTCGTCCGAGCGGCGCGCGAACTCGACGAACTCAGTCGAGCAGACCGGCGTGAAGTCCGCCGGGTGCGAGAAGAGCACGACCCACTTGCCTTTGAAGTCCGAGAGCTTGAGCATCCCGTTCGTTGACTTGGCTTCAAAGTCGGGTGCCGGATCGTTGATGCGGGGGATGTTGGACGCGCCCGTGGCGCTCGCTGGTGAACTCATGACAATTCTCCTTTGTCGATATCAAACTTGGTAGTGATGGCGCGAAGGGCTTCCGATCTGTTTGCGCATGATTTATGTGAACGCGCGACCGAAGTCAAGCCGGGCGAGCACGCGCGCCGCGCCGACCCTCTGCCAACCACTTCGATATTTTGTTACAGTAATGTTCACACGATATCGTGCAGCACGCGCGCACGCTACGGAGCACAAGGGAGGGGGCGCGGGACGAAGTGTTAAACGCACGTGGTGGTCGTGCGCGTTGTTTGTGTGTAAAAGCGCGATCTTCCGGGCACCTGTCGCGACGCTGCGGCATGGCACGCTCGTTGCTCTTACCAGAACGGCGGCGGACGTTTGTACATTTTCGACAAATCGAGAACGCGAGCCGCACAGGTGAAGGAGGCTTTCAAAGATGAGGACCCATACGGCGCGACGCGCCCTGACTTTCATCACGACTCTCGCGTTGTTAGCAGCGACGGTCATCCCCGCGGCCGCGCAGCGGCGCAGAGTGCGCACGCGCCGGACGACGCGCACGACGACCACGCGGCGCACGACCGTGGATACGGCTCCGCCGCTCCGCTACTTCACGCTCGGTACGGACACGACGATGCGCGTGCGCCTCGACAGCGAGTTGAGTTCGCGCACCGCACGCATCGGCGACACCTTCTCTTCGACCACGACCGAGCCCGTCTACGGCGGCGGCGTGGAAGTGATCCCGGTCGGGAGCAAGGTCTGGGGTCGCGTCTCGACCGTGACGCGCGCCGGTCGACGCACGCCGGGCAACATCTCCGTCAGGTTCACGTCGGTGCAACTGCCCAACGGCGCGCGATACCCCGTCAACGGGTCGCTGACGACGCTGCAAACCGATCAGGTGAACTCCGACAACGAGAGCACCGTCAGGGGTCGGTCTAACCAGAAGCGCGACGCGGTCTTCATCGGCGGCGGGGCGGCGACGGGCGCGCTCATCGGGGCGATTGCGGGCGGCGGCAGGGGCGCGGCCATCGGCGCCATCCTCGGCGGCGGGCTCGGCACGGGCGCGCGCGTCTATGAGAAAGAGAAGGAAGCTGAAGTGAAGTCCGGCACGGAGTTCGGCGTCTCGCTCAACCAGAGCGTGCGACTGCCGGAGTATCGCGGGTCGAACCGGTAAGCTTTCAAGAGATCGGCAACCTTTCGGTTGTCGGTGCGGAGGGGGTTCTCGCCAGCGAAGGGGAGAGCGCGGGCGAGACCCCCGACAATATCGAGCAGGACAATTTATTAAGGGTTCGGTCGCCCCGGTTATTACGTAAGCGAGCGACCGCAACGAAGAGAGACCCGCGACGAAGGGGAGAGCGTCGCGGGTCTCTCTTTTTCCCGTGAGCTGTTAGCTATTAGCTGTTAACCGTTAGCTATCAGCCGGATTCCTCCAATGAACAAATTTCACTTTCAAAGTGGCTAATCGCTAATCGCTAACAGCTAATAGCTATTTGCCAACAGCTAATCGCTCTTCGACACGACGATAGGCGATGCGTCCGGCGACGACGGTGGCGACCGCCGCGCCGCGCAGCCGCCAGCCGTCGAAGGGCGTGTTGCGGCTCTTGGATTCGGAGCGCGCGGCGTCGAACGTCCATTCGAGATCGGGGTCGAGGATCGTCACGTCGCCGTGCGCGCCGGGGCGGAGCGTGCCGCGTCCCGCGAGGCTGAAGATGCGCGCGGGGTTGACCGAGCACAGCTCGACGAGGCGTTCGAGGTTGATGATGCCCTCGCCGACAAGCCGGTCGAAGGCTAGACCGACCGCGGTTTCAAGCCCCGTGATGCCGTTCGGGGCGTGATCGTATTCGAGCGCCTTCTCGTCGGCGTGGTGCGGCGCGTGATCCGTGGCGATGGCGTCAATCGTCCCGTCGCGCAGGGCTTCGAGGATCGCTTCGAGGTGTTCGAGGCTTCTGAGCGGCGGGCACATCTTCGTGTTCGTGTCGTAGTCGCGCACCGCCTCGTCCGTCAGAGTGAAGTGGTGCGGCGCCACCTCGCACGTCACGTTGAGACCCCGCTGCTTCGCGCGCCGCACGGCGTCGAGCGCGCCGCGCGTCGAGACGTGCGCGAGGTGCAGGCGCGCACCCGTCAGTTCCGCCAGCGCGCAGTCGCGCAGCGCGTCCAGCTCTTCGGCGAGAGCGGGCGCGCCGCGCAAGCCGAGCCGGAGCGACCAAGCGCCTTCGTGCATCACGCCGCCGCCCGCGAGCGAGCGATCCTCGCAGTGATCCATGACGGTCAGGTCGAAGCCGCGCGCGTACTCCATCGCGCGGCGCATCATGCCCGCCGACGGAATCGATCTCCCGTCGTCCGTTACCGCGACTATCCCAGCACGACGCATCTCGCCCATCTCGGCGAGTTCCCCGCCCTCCGAACCTTTCGTGATCGCGCCGACGGGAAAGACGTTGGCGAGCCCCGCCGCTTCAGCTTGCTCGATGATGAAGCGCGTCACCGCCGGGTTGTCGTTGATGGGATCGGTGTTCGGCATCGCGCACACGCTCGTCCACCCGCCCGCGACCGCCGACCGCGCCCCCGACTCGACCGTCTCCTTATACTCCTGACCGGGCTCGCGCAAGTGCGTGTGCAGATCGATGAAGCCGGGCGCGACGACGAGCCCCGTCGCGTCGAAGACTTCCGCCCCCTCCGGCACGGTTTCGCCGCGCGCGAGCAGAGACGCGACGCGTCCGTCCTCGATGAGCAAATCTCTGCCGGAGTTGATGCCCTGCGTCGGGTCAATCAAGTAGCCATTGGCGATGAGCAATCTCATGGGACAGTTTTGAGTTTTCAGTTTTCAGATCGAAGGTGTCCGTTGTCAGTGGTCAATTGTCCGTCGTTAGTTCTCCGTTGTGAGCTGTCCGTCGTCTGGTGTTGCGCTCGCGCTGCTCGTCCTCGGGCGGTTGGCGCGAAAGCGGCGCGGGTGCTCGCCGCCATCCGGCGTCGTCAGGCCAGCGTGGGCCGGTTTGAGTTCGTCTTCGAGCGGCAGATGCGTCTGCGCCGTCGCATCGGCAGATCGTGGCTCATGTGCAACTATCTCAGTGGCGGGTTCGTGCTTCGCCGTTTCGTCTTCGCGCCCGGCGAGGAGCGAGCCGCCGTCGAGCAGGTAGAGCACCGCCATGCGGACGGCGAGACCGTTGGCGACCTGATCGAGGATGAGCGAGCGAGCGCCGTCCGCCACGTCCGACGCGATCTCGATGCCGCGGTTCATCGGGCCGGGGTGCATCACGATGGCGTCGGGTCGCGCCGCGCCGAGCCGCTTGCGGTTGAGTCCGTAATGCACAGCGTACTCGCGCAAGGAGGGGAAGAACGCAGCCGTCTGCCGCTCGCGCTGGATGCGCAAGACCATCACCACGTCCGCGCCCTCAATCGCCTCTTCGACGCGGTTCGCGATCCTCACGCCGCCTGTCTCGACGAGCGAGGCGAACTCCGGCGGCGCGAGCGTGCCGGGGCCTGCCAGACGGACGCGCGCGCCGAGCTTCGTTAAGAGATGCGTGTTCGAGCGGGCGACTCGCGAGTGGAGGATATCGCCGAGGATAGCGACTTCGAGACCTTCGAGCCGCCCCTTGTGCTGGCGGATCGTGAGCGCGTCGAGGAGCGCCTGCGTCGGGTGCTCGTGCGCGCCGTCGCCCGCGTTGACGACCGCCGCGCGGCAGACGCGCGCGAGGGCGTGCGCCGCGCCCGAAGAGGGGTGGCGGATGACGATGAAGTCCGGCGACATGGCTTCGAGGTTGCGCGCCGTGTCGAGCAGCGTCTCGCCCTTCGTCACGCTCGAAGTTGAGGAGCTGATGTTGATGGTGTCGGCGGAGAGGCGCTTGCCGGCGATCTCAAACGAGGTGCGGGTGCGGGTCGAGGGCTCGAAGAAGAGGTTGATGATCGTGCGCCCGCGCAGGGTCGGGACTTTTTTGATCTCGCGCTGCGAGATGTCGCGGAAGCCTTCCGCCGTGTCGAGCACGTGCACGATCTCCGCAGGCGTGAGGTCGCTGATGCCGAGCAGGTGTGCGCGCCGCAACTCAGTCTTCACTCGCCCCCCTTTCAAGTCACAGTGTCTCCGATTTCGTCGCCCGGACACAAAAAAGGCGACCCGTTAAGGTCGCCTGTCCTCCCCGCTTTCGGCGGCGGGTCGTTCCACAATCGCGACCCCTTCGTCGCCGTCGAATTCCGTGAGCATCACCTTCACGATCTCGCTCCGCTTCGTCGGGGCGAACTTGCCGACGTAGTCCGCCTGAATCGGAAGCTCGCGGTGCTCCCTGCCGCGATCCACGAGCACGGCGAGCTGCACGCGGCGCGGACGCCCGAAGTCCACGAGCTGATCGAGCGCGGCGCGGATGGTGCGGCCCGTGTAGAGCACGTCGTCGATGAGGACGATGTTGCGGTCATCGACGCCGCCGGGCAAGTCCGTGCGGTTGACGATGGGGTTCGCGCCGACCGTGGTGAGATCGTCGCGGTAGAGCGTGATGTCAACGACCCCGACCGGCGGGCGCGCGCCTTCCAAGTCGGCGATCTTGTCGGCCAACCGGTGCGCGAGCGGCACGCCCCGGCGCTGCACGCCGACGAGGTAGAGATCGCGCGAGCCCTGGTTCTCCTCGACGATCTCCGAGGCGAGCCGCGCCAGCGCGCGGTTGATGCGCGCCCCGTCCATGATCCGAACTTTTTCGACCAGTTCCATCGTCGGCGGATACTATCAGAGCCTCTGGCGCGTGACAAGATTAACTCGCGCGGCGGCGAATAAAGACTGATGACAATCACCGAACGAACCGCTAAACTCCCGCTTCGCTTTTTCACCACGAAGACCGACTCGCCGCACGATGATCTACGACTCTCTCCTGCGCCCCGCGCTATTCCGGCTTCGGCCTGAGACGGCGCACGAGTTGGCGCTGCACGCGCTCTCCGTCGGGCTCGGCACAGAGGCGGCGCGCCGCTTCGTCGCGCGAAGACTCGTGCGTGAGCCCTTCGGCGAGTTGCGCCGTTTCGGTCTGACGTTCAGGAATCCGGTCGGCGTGGCGGCGGGGTTCGACAAAAACGGTTTGGTGACGCATGAACTCGCCGCGCTCGGCTTCGGCTTCGTCGAGGCGGGCTCGGTGACGCACGTCGCGCAGCCCGGCAACCCGCGCCCGCGCCTGTTCCGGCTGCCGCGGGATCGCGGCCTCATCAATCGGCAGGGCTTCAACAACGACGGCGCGGCGGCGCTCGCCGCGAGGCTCGCGCGCCGTGGCCGTCCGCCCTGCGTGCTCGGCGTCAACATCGGCAAGAGCCGCGTCGTGGATGTTGACGATGCGGCTGCCGACTACCTCGCGAGCTTCGAGCTAGTGCGCCCGCACGCCGACTACGTCGCCGTCAACGTCAGTTCCCCGAACACGCCGCGCCTGCGCGAGCTGCAACGCGCCGACGCCCTCACGTCGCTTCTCGGCGCGCTGCAAAACCGTAACCGCGAGTTGGGCGAGACGACACGGCGCGTCGTCCCGCTGCTCGTCAAAGTCTCGCCCGATCTCGGCTCGGCGGAGTTGGAGTTGATCGTCGAAGTTGCGCGGCGCACGGGCGTGGACGGCATCATCGCGACGAACACGACGACGAGCCGCGCAGGTCTGACGACGAGCGCGTCAGAGATCGCGGCGTGCGGCGAGGGCGGCTTGAGCGGCGCCCCCTTGCGCGAACATGCAACGAAAATGATCGCGAATCTTTACCGACTGACGCGCGGTTCGCTTACAATCGTCGGCGTCGGCGGCGTCTTCACGGCGGGGGACGCCTGGGAGAAGATTTGCGCCGGGGCGAGCCTCGTACAACTCTACACGGGCTTCGTCTATCAGGGAGCAACCGTCGCGCGCGACATCAACGACGGTCTGCGCCGCCTGCTCGACCAGAGCGGCTTTAGGCACCTCGACGAAGCCGTCGGCTGTCGGGCGGAAGAGCTGCTAGCGGTTAGCTGTTAGCTATTAGCTGTTAGCTTTCAAGCACACGCTGACACGGGGCGAGCGCGGCGGCTCTGTTTGTACGAGCTGGACTGCGGCTGGCAGACTGATAGTCGTCCGGTTGCTCTTCTTTTCCGGCTAAAGGCTAACAGCCAACAGCTAACAGCTTTATCATGACCAACAAACTGATCGTCGCCTTAGACGTTGAGACCGCCGCGCAGGCGCGCGAGCTGCTCGCAAGCCTGCGCGAACACGCGGGAATGTTCAAGGTCGGCTCGCAGCTCTTCACCGCCGCTGGGCCCGAGATCGTGCGCGAGATCGTCGCCGCGGGCGGGCGGGTCTTTCTCGATCTCAAGTTCCACGACATCCCGAACACGGTCGCTGCCGCCGCGCGCGAGGCCGTGCGCCTCGGCGTCTCGATCTTCAACGTCCACGCCTTCGGCGGGCGCGAGATGATGCGCCGTGCGGCGGAAGCGGCTGCCGAGACCGCCGCGCGCGAGGGCCTGGCGCGACCGAGCGTCATCGCCGTCACCGTGCTGACGAGCTTCGACGCTGCCATGCTCGGCGACATCGGCATCACGTTCACGCCCGAAGCGCAGGCGACGTTGCTCGCGCGCCTCGCCTGCTCGTGCGGGCTTGACGGCGTCGTCGCCTCGGCCCACGAGATCAAACAGGTGCGCTCGGTCGCCACGCGCGAAAGTTTCCTCGTCGTCACGCCCGGCGTGCGCAGCCGCGCGGTCGCGGGCGACGATCAGAAGCGGGTCATGTCGCCCGCCGAGGCGGTGCGCGCCGGGGCCGACTACGTCGTCATGGGGCGCGCGATCATCGGCGCGCCCGACCCCGCCGCCGCGGCGCGGGAGGTCTGCGCAGAGATGTCGCTCGCCGAGAACTCGGCTTCGGCATGAAGCGCCGTGCCTCCGGCGCGTGTGGCGCGCGTGGCGCGCGTTGTTGTAAATTGTAACCGTTTTTCCCCTACGTATTTCAGGAACGGCGCACGCGCGAGCCGCGTGTAAAGAAGACTCGCGCGGGGTGTGGCGCGCGCCGCAGACGACCGCAGTGAAAAAGAGGGAGCGACTATTGCGCCGAACACGACTGACGAAAACACTCGCGCTCGCCTTTCTGTCGCTTTCGCTCGCCGCTTCGTTCAACGTGCCGCGCCCAACCCGCGCGCAAGAGACGATGCCCGCCGCGCGCCTGCGTGTCGGCGAGAAGCTCACCTACAGCGTCTCCTTCTCTAACTTCCCCACCGCTGCACACCTCGAACTCTACGTCGCCGGTCGCGGCACGTATTTCGGGCGCGACGGGATAGAATTGCGCGCGCGCGTCGAGACCACCGGGATGGTGCGCGCCGCGCTCCTCGCCCTCGACGACTACTATTTCACTTACGTCGATCCGCAGACCGGCGTCGCCTACCGCGCGCAGACTTTCACGGGCACGCCGCCCACGCCCACCGTGCCCGACGTGCTCGACCCCGACGCGCGCACCGACGACATCACCAACGTCGCCTCGCCCGCGAGCGCCGAAGCCGCGCCTTCCGCCGGCGACTTTCTCTCTTCGCTCTACATGATGCGCGCACAGCCGCTCGCGCCCGGCGCGAGCTACCCGTTCACGACACAGTTCGCCGGAGTGCAGTACGTCGGGGAGTTGCGCGTCACGGGGCACGAGACCGTCAACACGCCCGCCGGCTCTTTCAACGCCCTCGTCGCGCAGGTGCACGTGCGCAACAATAAGGCGGCGGACGACTACCACATCGATATCTATTTCAGCGACGACGAGCGACACGTCCCCGTGCTCATTACGGCGCGCCACCACGCGGGCGAGATTCGCGCCGCGCTCGCGAGCGACGACACGGTTGTTCCCATCGCGACGAACAAAATCGCGGGACAGACGCCGGGCGTTCAGCCCGCGCCGAGCGTCGTGGGCGTTCCCGTCCCGGCGAACCCGAACGCCCCGCGCCCCGCCGCGACTCCGGCGAGGACGCCACCGCCCGCCGCGGGCGGCGTGACCTCCGGCGCGGTCGGCGATCTCCCTTTCAACGTCGGCGAGCAACTCAATTTCAACTTCTACCTCGGCAACACCGCGCAGCCCGCCGGCACGGCGACCTTCACGGTGCGCTCGCGCGGTCGCTACTTCAACCGCGAGGGACTGTTGATCACGGCGACGATGGCGACGAGCGACGCGTTGTCACAGCTCTTCCCCGTCCACGACAACGTGACGACCTACGTCAACGCGACGACGCTGCTGCCCTTCCGCAACGAGTTGCAGATTCAGGAGGGCACGCACCGCGAGCGCGGCGTCGTGACCATCGATCAGGAGCGCGGCACGGCCATCGAGACCGACGGCAAAACGATCGAGATACCCGTCGGCACCTACGACTTCGTCTCCGTGCTCTACGCCCTGCGCTCCTTCGATCTCACGCCCCCGAAACGCAACGCCGTCTCGCTGCTCATCAACAAGCGACCGCGTACGCTCTCCATCACCTCAGTCAGCCGCGACACGATTGAGCTCGGCGGGCAGAAACTTTCCGCCTACCAGCTCGCGCTCGCCACCGACGACGCGCAGGGCAGCCGCCTGCAACTGCGCCTCTGGGTCGGCACGGACAGGCGGCGACTCCCCTTGCGCCTCGCCGCCGTCACGCCGCTCGGCGTCGTGCGCGCAGACCTCTCGATCATCCCGCTCACGCGCCAGTAAGTCGGCGACGCACGAACCTCTCACCCGCGCGGCTCCCGCGCCGTTGAGTCAGCCCCCGTCAAAAAGATTTGCCCCCAGACCGGTTTTCGGTCAATCTGAAATTGAAATTTGATTTCAAATTGTTTACAATGTCTCTGGCTGATGTCAGGAGGCTGAGCACCAGCTGAGCAGCGCACGCGCCTCCTTATTCATTCTCGTCTGATCGGAGTCATCAAAATGTCCCTCAGTTTACGGAACGCGAGCGAGCCAACTTCCCCCGTCGCCATCGTGGCCGACAAGGGCGCGCAGACTTGTCTCAACTCCCTGCCCCACGGCGTCGGGGCGCGCGTTGTCGGCGTCGGCGGCGCGGCGGCGGTCTCGCGCCGGCTGATGGAGATGGGTGTCGTGCCCGGCGCGCGCGTCCAGGTCATCAAAGCCGCGCCGCTCGGCGACCCGCTCGAAATCCGCGTCCGCTCCTACCACCTGGCGCTGCGCCGCACGGAAGCCGCCGCGATCCAGGTCATCGAGGGCGATTAGATATACAGGTGACGGGTGTCAGGTGTCAGGTGCCGGTATGAAGTAGCCTTCCCCGGCACCTGACACCTGACACCCGTCACCCGCTTTACCATGAGTAGCGTTCTCACGCCTCCCGCCCCGGCGACTGCTCCCCACGTCGCGACAGCCACACACAGCCCGCGCCGGACGCTCACTTTCGCGCTGGCGGGAAACCCCAACGCGGGCAAGACTACGCTCTTCAACGCGCTCACGGGTCTGCGGCAGAAGGTCGCCAACTACCCCGGCGTGACTGTCGAGCGCAAAGAGGGCTTCTGGTCACTCTCGCCCGATGCGCCGCCCGTGCGCCTCATCGATCTCCCCGGACTCTACAGCCTCGACGCCGCCTCCATCGACGAACGCATCGCGCGCGACGTGCTGACGGGTCGCCTCGCCGACACGACCGCGCCCGACTGCATCATCGTCGCCGTGGACGCGACGAACCTCGCGCGCAACCTCTACCTCGTCACGCAGCTTCTGGAGATCGGTCGCCCGCTCGTCGTCGCGCTCACCATGTTCGATCTCGCCGCGCGCCAGGACGAAGAGATCGACGTGGAGAAACTCTCCGAGGCGCTCGGCGTCGTGGTCGTCCCCATCGTGACCACGCAGCGGCGCGGGCTCGACCAGCTCGCTGCCGCAGTCCGTCGCGCCGCTGAAGAGGGCGCGTCACCCGGCGCGGGCTGGCGACTCTCGGACGCGGCAGAGTCCGAAATCGGCGCGCTCTCGCGCGCCGAGCACGACGACGAGACGAACGCGCGACTCTGCTCGCTGGCGGGCGCGCGCTACGCCGCGACGGTCGAGCTGTACGCGGACGAGTTGCCGCGCGACGCCGCGCGACGCACGGCCATCGAAGCCGCGCGCACACGCCTCGCCGCCGCGAACCCGCGCTGGTGGCAGGAGCCCGTGCTCGCGCGCTACGACTGGATCGAGCAGGTGGCGACGAAGTCTGTGAGCGCGCGCAGAGGGGCCGTGGCGGGGCGCACGCCGACCGAGCGCATCGACCGCGTCGTGACGCACAAGGTCTTCGGGCCGCTCGTCCTGCTCGCCGTGATGCTCGTCGTCTTTCAGGCGATCTTCTCCTGGGCGCAGCTCCCGATGGACTTGATCGACAAGGGCTTCGGCTCGCTCGGCGCGTTGGTGCGCGCGACGCTGCCCGCGGGTCTCTTCACGGATTTATTAGTGGACGGCGTGATCGCGGGCGTGGGCGGCGTGCTCGTCTTCCTGCCGCAAATCCTGCTGCTCTTCCTCTTCATCTCGCTCTTGGAAGACAGCGGCTACATGTCGCGCGCGGCGTTCATCATGGATCGGCTGATGCGCGGCGTCGGCCTGCACGGCAAGGCTTTCATGCCGCTCTTGTCGAGCTTCGCCTGCGCCATCCCCGGCATCATGGCGACGCGCACGATTGAGAATCCGAAGGATCGTTTGGCAACGATCCTGATCGCGCCGTTTATGTCGTGCTCGGCGCGTCTGCCGGTCTATACGCTGATGATCGCGGCGTTCTTCACGGGGAAGAAAATCTTCGGCGTCGTCTCGGTGGGCGTGCTGATCATCATGGCGATGTATCTGCTCGGCATCGTCGTCGCGGTCTGCGTCGCGTGGGTCTTGAAGCGCACGATCCTGAAGGCGCCGCCGCCGCCGCTCGTCCTCGAGCTTCCGCCCTACCGGATGCCGAGCCTGCGCAACGTCGTGCAGACGATCTACTCGCGCGCCTCGATGTTCGTCCGCCGCGCGGGCACGGTCATCCTCGCCATCTCGATTCTGCTCTGGGCGCTCGTCACCTTCCCCCGCGCCGACGCGCCCAAGCCGACGAACGCGCCTTCGACTGTGACAGCGCAGCAACAGTCAGACGCGAAAGCGACTCAGGCGGCGGCGAACGTCGGAGTGGACGACGCGGGCTCGCAGATTCGCAACAGCTTCGCGGGACGGCTCGGTCGCCTGATCGAGCCTGCCATTCGCCCGCTCGGCTTCGACTGGCAGATGGGCATCGGGCTCATCGCCTCGTTCGCCGCGCGCGAGACGCTGGTCTCCACGCTCTCCATCGTTTACAACGTCGGCGACGACGCGGACGCGCAGTCCGGCTCGCTCATCCAGGCCGTGCGCGACGCACGCCGCCCCGACGGCACACGAGCGTGGACGCCGCTCGTCGCCGTCACGATGATGGTCTTCTTCGTGCTGGCGTGCCAGTGCATGTCAACCATCGCCGTCGTCAGGCGCGAGACGAACTCCTGGCGCTGGCCCCTCTTCATGGTCTCTTACATGCTCGTGCTCGCCTACGTCGCCTCTTTCATCACCTATCAGGGCGGGCGGCTGCTCGGCTTCAGTTGACGAGACGATGAGGACTTATTTTTTGTTGGTGAGAATTTGAAATGAGCTTCGACTGGCAGACGGCGGTTGTTATCCTGATCGTGCTCGCGGCGGCGCTCTACGTCGGTCGGATGACGCTGAGTCGCCTGCGCTCGATGCGCGCGGGCGGCGGAAGCGTCTCGCTTCCGGCCTGCTCCGGCTGCGACAACGAGAAGGTGAAGCCCGCCGCGCCCGCGCCGAAAGTTCTCGTCCAGATCGGGCGACAGCACACCACCCACCGCCGTTAGAGACTCCGCAAGACTGAGTCCTCGCACGACTCGCGCGCGCGTCACACTCCTTCACGCAATCGCACACGGTAGATGACGAACCGCCCGGCGCGCTCGCCCGCGTCGCGCTCGTACCAACGATCCAGATTCCTCGCGTCGAAGCCGTCCCCCGCATCAACCACCAAGTAGGAGAGCGGCAATTGTGCCGCGCGCTCGCGCGTGAAGGTCGCCGCGTAGTCGGCGTACTCTCGAAGCGCCGCGCGGACTTCGTCGGGCGTGATGGGGTGCCAGCCGGTTTGCAGGTTGGGGTTGTTGCGCGCGCGGCTGATGAGCGAGCTGACGAGATACCTGCGCCTGCCGTCGAGGGCGTCGAAGTGTTCGGGATCGACGCTTGAGAAATCTTCGCCGCAGTAATAGATGAACTGCATCATCCGCGCCCTGTCCTCCGCCATCGAGACGCCTGGGTAGTCGTACAGGTGCGGAGCCCAGAGCTGCGGCTGCGGTGCGACGGTCGGGAAGTAGTCGCCGACCGTGTAGTCCGGCGTGAGCACGAGCGAGCGCGTGTCCACCTCGCGCCCCGCCGCGACGCCGCCGAGCGCCGCGAGCCTGAGCGCGACGGGGCGCGCCTCGTCGCGCCGAATGTTTCCGGCGAGACGCGTCCGGCACGCGAGCGCAGTCTCGATCGCACCGGAGGCGAGCCCCGCAGCCGCGAGCGCGAAGGCGACCCCGACGGCGAGCCTGCGCGCACGACCGGCGGTGTCGCGCACGAAAAGCATGACGCAGAGGTACGCGCCCAACACTGCGATGTAGTTGGCGCTGAACATCTCGTAGTGCAGAGGCTGGAGCGAGCGCCCGGTCAGCACCTGCTGGTTGAAGATCACGAAAGGACTGATGGCGCACGCGGCGGCGAAGAGCGTCACTTCCCTGCGCCACACCGCGACCCCTCGCCGCGTGGCGAAGTAGAGACAGATGAGGACGAGTGCGCCGACGATCTCCGGCAGCCGGAAAAAGTCCGGGCGGAAGGTGCGCGTCAGCAACTGCCCTTCGTCGGTGTTCGCCGCGCGCTTCGAGAGCATGACGGCGTAAGGGGCGAGGGCGGCGATAGCAAAGACGGCGAAGCAGACGAGCCGCGCGACGATCTGTCGTCTCTCATCGCGCCGCACACAGAGCCAGAGCAACGCGAAGCAGAAGAGCCACGCCCCGGCTGCCGTCCACAGAAAGAAGTAGGAGAAGACGAGCAGATCGAACGCGAGCCCGGCGGCGCAGGCGTAGATCAAGCCGCGTCGCCCCGCGCTCGTGAACGCGAGCCAGACGCAGGCGAAGAAGACGAAGAAGAGCGGGAACGCGGCGCCGGGAAAGTAGAATCGCAGGAAGGGCAGAAAATTGTTGGTCACCCTCAGCCGCAGCGCGTACTCGACGATCTGATAGGTCGAAGCGAGACAGAGCACCGCGACCGCCCCGCATGCGGCAAGTCTGGCGTCGCGTAAAGTCAGGGAGAGTAGCCAAAAGACTGCGAGAGCGCTGGCAGCGGCGGCGAAGACCGTCAGGAGGAGGAAGACTTGCGAGGCGTCGAGCCGCAGCAACTTGCCCACTTGAACGAGCACGAACGGCGGCACGAATTGGAGCGAGACGTATGACTCGGCCTGCGGCGCGCCGGGGCGCTCGTCGCGCCCGGAGTAAGGATCGCTGCGGCGCGGTCGCCCTGACAGGCGCGCGTTGATGTAAGAGACGTAGGTCACTTCGTCGCCATGCGCATAGGCGACTTCGCCGTTCCAAGCTGCGCCGCGCACGAGGCGGAAGTGGATTTGCGGGACGACGGCGAGCAACAAAATGGCGGCGACCGCGAGCGCGCCGTGCGGCCAACCGCGTGTTGTGTTGTTTGAGTTTGACGTCAACTATTCATTTCATCGGGGCGTGAATTCCGTCCGAGCCGGACGGCGGCAGCGAAGTGTAGTAGAATCCGCGCCGATCAATTTATGGAGCCGAGCCGCACTCAGGTAAGCCCGAACGGTTTAACAGACGCGACCCACGCGGCGCAAGGCGAGCCCGCCGCGCAGGGCGCGCCGAAACTCGCGCGCCGCCTCGGGCTTTTCGACGTGACGATGCTCGTGATGGGCGGCATCGTCGGCGCGGGGATTTTCATGAACCCGCACGTCGTCGCCGAGAGCGTCCACACGCCCGCCCTGATGCTCGGCGCGTGGGCGCTCGGCGGCGCGGTCGTGCTCGCGGGCGCGTTCATCTACGCGGAACTCGCCGCACGCCTGCCGGAAGTCGGCGGGCAGTATGCTTACCTGCGCGAAGCCTTCCACCCGTCGGTCGCGTTCCTCTACGGCTGGGTCTTGCTCCTCGTCGTGCAGACGGGTGGCATGGCTGCCGTCGCCGTCACCTTCGCGCGCTACTTCATCGAGCTGACGCACGCGCCCTTGAACGACTGGACGATCGCCGCCATTGCGCTCGCTGCCTTAACTCTCATCAACTGCCTCGGCGTGCGCGCGGGCGGCACCGTGCAGAGCGCGTTGATGGTCTTGAAGATCGTCGCCATCGTCGCGCTCGTCGTCTGCGGTCTCGTCTTCGCGGGCGCGCGCGGCGCGACGCTCACGCCCGTGCTTGACCGACCCGCTTCGCTCAACCTGCTGACGGCGTTTGGGGCGGCGCTCACGCCCGTCATGTTCGCCTATGGCGGCTGGCAAACCTCCGGCTTCGTCGCGGGCGAGATGCGCCACCCGGCGCGCGATCTCACCCGCGGGCTCGTCTTCGGCGTGCTCGGCGTCGTCCTGCTCTATCTTGCCGTCAACTTCGTCTGCGTCGGCGCGCTCGGCGCCGAAGGCCTGGCGCAGACGGCGACGCCCGCTACGTCTGTGATGCGGATCGCACTCGGCGAGACGGGCGCGAAATTGATCGCCGCGGGGATCGCCGTCTCGACGCTCGGCTTCCTAAGCCAGGGGATGCTCACCGCGCCGCGCGTCTATTTCGCGATGGCGGAGGACGGTCTCTTCTTTCGCACGGTCGCGCGGGTCAGCGCGCGCACGCGCGTGCCCGCCGTCGCGATTGCGCTGCAAGGCGTCTTCGCGATCTTGATCGCGGCGTCGAAGCGTTACGATCAGATTCTCAACTACGTCGTCTCGGTTGATTTCATCTTCTTCGGTCTCACCGGGCTCTCGCTCTTCGTCCTGCGCCAACGCGCAGCACGGGCGACGACGGACGCCATGGGCGGCGACACATCCGTCGCGGCGCAGGGCGCGTCGCGGTTTCGCGTGCCGGGTCACCCGTTGACGACCGCGCTCTTCGTCGCGGCGTGCTGGCTCGTCGTCGCGAGCACCATCTATAAAAGTTTCTCGGACAGCGTCGTCGGTCTGTTAATTCTCGCGGCGGGCGTCCCCGCGTATCTTTTCTGGTCGAGACAAAGGAGGAAGTTGTTATGAGCGCGGCGCAGGAGCAAGAGCGCGTGATGGGATCGGTTTACATCAACTGGGCGAAGACCGCGCAGTCGGCGGCGCGCTACAACCTCGCCAACAGCGGGATGCGTCACTACCGGCTCGCAGACCTTCCGGTCGAGTTGTCCGACCTGGAGATTTCGGGTCCGAGTTTCTACGGCTACCCGCCGCTGCAAGAGGCGCTGGCGCGCAAAAGCGGGACGACCACCGACTGCATCGTCGCGGCGAACGGCACTTCGATGGCGAACCACCTCGCCTTCGCCGCGCTGATTAACCCCGGCGACGAAGTTCTGATCGAGCAGCCCGCCTACGAGCCCCTGCTCGCGACGGCCGGCTACCTCGGCGCAGAGGTGCGACGCTTCGCGCGCCCCGCCGCCAACAATTTCCGGCTCGACGCGGCGGAAGTCGAGCGCGCTATCACGCCGCGTACGCGCCTCATCATCATCACGAACTTGCACAACCCGTCTAACTCGCTCGCCGACGACGCGACGCTTCGTGAGATCGGCGAGATGGCGCGCGGGGTCGGCGCGCGCGTGCTCGTCGATGAAGTTTACTTAGACGCCGCGTTCGACGCCGCGCCGCGCTCCGCGTTCCAACTGGGCGAGCACTTCATCGTGACGAGCAGCCTGACGAAGGCTTACGGCTTGAGCGGCCTGCGCTGCGGCTGGATCGTCGCCGCACCGGACTTAGCGCAGCGGATGTGGCGTTTGAATGACATCTTCGGCGTCATGCAGCCGCACGTGTCGGAGTTGTTATCGGTCGTCGCGCTCGCGCACCTCGACCAGATCGCCGAGTCGTCGCGCGCTCTGCTCGACGCGAACCGCCCGCTCTTTAATGAATTCCTCGCCGCGCGCACAGACATCGAAGCGCCGCCGTCGGAGCACGGCACGGTCTCTTTCCCGCGCCTGCTCGCGAATGATCCCGAACGGCTCTGCGCGCTGCTCGCGGAAAAGTATGAGACCTCGCTCGTGCCCGGCAGATTCTTCGAGGAGCCGCGGCACTTCCGCGTCGGTCTCGCGCTCGAACCGGAGATTTTCCGCGAAGGGCTCGCGCGACTCGGCGCGGCGCTCGACGAGTTGAAGGGGGCGAAATGATCTCGACCGACGTGCATCAGTCACGGCGCGGACTCGCGCGGCGTGCGTGCGGCGTGCGCCTCGTCGTCGCGCTCGCCGCGCTGCTGCTCTGCTCGGCGTCCGCGCGCGCGCAAGATCAGCCGCCGCGCGAGGAGGGCAAGTTTCGCCAGCCCGAACTCGTCGAGCTGACGAAGCTCGACCGCACGATCAGGCTCGACATCCGCTACGCCACCGCGAACAACTTCCTCGGTCGCCCGGTTTACACAGAGGCGCGCGCCTTTTTGCAGAAGCCCGCGGCGCAGGCGCTCGTGCGTGCGAGTAAAAAGTTACACCGGGAGGGTTACGGGCTGCTCGTCTTCGACGGCTACCGCCCTTGGTCTGTGACGAAGATGTTCTGGGACGCCACGCCCGCCAACAAGAAGGTTTTCGTCGCCGACCCGGCGAAGGGCTCGCGCCACAACCGCGGCTGCGCCGTCGATCTCTCGCTCTACGATCTGAGGACGGGCAGGGAGATCGAGATGACCGGCGCTTACGACGAGATGACCGAGCGCTCGCACGTCAACTACACCGGCGGGACACCCGAACAGCGGCGCACGCGCGATCTGTTGCGCGGAGCGATGGAGGCGGAAGGCTTTCAGGTGTATGAGCCGGAGTGGTGGCACTTCGACTACAAGGACTGGAAAGAGTACCCGATCTTAAACATCAGCTTCGCGGAGATCGGTCGGAAGAAGTAGTGCCACGCCCCGCCAGACGCGCCACCGCATCGACCAGCTCGGCGGGCGCGACGGGCTTCGCCAAGTGCGCGTCGAAGCCAGCGGCGAGCGCAGCTTCGGCGTCCTCCTGTCGCGCGTAGGCGCTCAGCGCGAGCGCGGGGAGCCGCGCTTCGCCGCGCTCGCGCTCTCGTTCCCTGATCCGGCGCACGAACTCGTAGCCGTCTTCGAACGGCATCCCGATGTCGCTCACGATCACGTCGAACGTCGCCGCCTCAATCTCGCGCCAACCCGCGCGCGCCGACGCCGAAGTCGTTACGCGCGCGCCGTAGCGTTCCAGAGACTTGCGCAGCATGAAGAGCGTGTCGGGGTCGTCATCAACGACGAGCACGTGCACGTCGCCGAGCACCTTCCCCTCTTCGTCCTGCTCGGGCGCGCTCGCAGTCGGCTCGCCCTCCGACCCCTCGCCGCGCGCGACCGCGGCGAGGGGCAGCGTGACGCGGAAGGTCGCGCCGCGCCCTTCGCCGTCGCTCTCCGCCTTGATCGTGCCGTGGTGCAGCTCAACGAGATGACGCACGATGGAGAGACCTAGTCCCAGCCCGCCGAAGGCGCGGGTCGTCGAAGCGTCTGCCTGCCGGAAGCGGTCGAAGACCTGCGGCAGAAACTCGCGGCTGATGCCGACGCCCGTGTCCGTGACGGCGAGCACCGCATCGCCGCCTTCCCTTCTCAGACTCACGACGACGCGCCCGTCCTTCGGCGTGAACTTCACCGCGTTCGAGAGCAAATTCCAGACGACCTGTTGCAGCCGGTCTGGGTCGCCTTCGACGAGGTACGCGTCTTCGTCCGACTCGACGCGCAGCTCGACGCCCTTGGCCGCCGCCGAAGGGCGGATCGATTCGACGACCGCCGCGACCACCTGCGCGAGCTGCGTCGGCTTAACCTCAAGCCGGAGCTTGCCCGTGATGATGCGCGAGGCGTCGAGCAGATCGTCTATGAGCTGCTTCTGCGAGCGCGCGTTGCGCTCGATGGTTTCGAGCGCGCCCGCTGCCGTCTCCTCGTCGAGCCGCACGGAACGGAGCAATCCCGCCCAGCCGAGGATCGCCGTCAGAGGCGTGCGCAGCTCGTGCGAGAGCGTGGCGAGAAATTCGTCCTTGAGGCGGTTCACTTCCCGCGCCTCGCGGTACAGGCGCGCGTTCTCGACGGCGAGCGCGGCGCGGTGCACCACGTCTTCGGCGAGCCGCAGATCGCTTTCAGTGTAGCGACGATCCGACTCGGCGGTGGCGAACGTGATCGCGCCGAGCGTGCGCTCGTTCGCCGTCAGCGGCACGATCATCACCGAACGCAAGCCGAGTTGCTTGACGAAGGCCAGCTTCCGCGCCTCGGGGAAAGCTGCGGCGAGCACCTGTTCGCTCAACTCGGCGAGGAATTCGGCGCGACCCGTGCGGATCACTTTCGAGACGCCTTCGCTCGCGTCGGGGTTGACCGGAGACCGGCGCACCACCTCCCACACGCGCTCGACCTTCGCCGGATCGCTGTGCGCCACGGCGACGCGCTCGATGCGTTCGTCCGACTTGAGATCGATCAGGCACCAGTCGGCGAGGTAAGGGACGACGAGGCGCGCGATGGAGCCGAGCGTCGTCTCGTAGTCGAGCGAGGCGGAGAGCATCTCGCTCGCTTCGGCGAGGAAGCGCTGCGCCTCTTCCGCCCGCCGCAGGGACTGCTCGGCGCGGTGGCGCTCGATGAGCTGACCAAGTTGGCTCCCGACCGAGTACATCAACTCGTGCAGCTCCTCGTCCGGCTCGCGCGCCGCGCGGCTGAAGAACTCCACCACGCCGAGCACCTCGCCGCCGAGCCTGACGGGGAACGCGAAGCCCGCGCGGATGCCCAGCCGCGCGGCGAGTTCAGCGCGGGGAAAGTTTTCGTCGTGGCTGACATCGGCGATCCATTCCGCCGCGCCCGACACCCAGACCCTGCCGGGCAACCCCTCGCCGGGGCGGAAAGTGTTTGAGTGGCTGCCCGCCTCGAACTCCGCGAAGTCCGCCGACGGCGCGTGCCAGCTCTCGGCGCAGCACAGCACGCCGCGCGCCTGATCGACGCCCCAGTACTCTGCGACCTCGTAGCGCAAATTCTCGCCGATGGCGCGCAGCACCTCTGTGATCGTCGCGCCGACGCCCGCCGTTTCGACGAGAGCGCGCGTGACGGCGTGCTGCACGGCGAGCGTGCGCTCCGCGCGTTCGAGCGCCGAGGTGTCGTGCACCTCGACCGCGACGCGTGGCGACTCGTCAAGAGGTTCTCTGTTTTCGTGCGGCATAAACTCGGCGAACGCACAGCCGGGCTGCACTTCGTCGGCAGGCTGGAAGATGGCGCGCGGATTATAAACCACTTCCCCCGCCCACTGGAAAGCTTCTCGCGCCGTGAGGGCACAGAGATAACTCGCGCGGGCGACGGGTCATGCCGGATGAATCGCTTCGACGTCGCGCCGCGCGGGTCAGCTTCGGGCGGGTTAGCTTCGGGCGGGCTGGGCGGCAGAGAGCAACACGCTACGATCGCGCGTCTGGCGTGTGAGTTGGCCGTCTGCGGGTCGCAGGAATTTTCGCGCCGCGCGCGCGACGCGCTCGACCGGGATTTCGCGCAGGCACGAGAGCCTGGCGTCGCACGCACGAACGCGCGCGCCGAACCAGCACGGCTCGCAGGCGAGCCCGGCGCGCAAGACCTCGACGTTCGGCGCGAGCCGCCCCAGCGTCTCGTGCGGGGTGGGGCCGAAGATCATCACGGTCGGCGTGCCCACGGCAGCCGCGACGTGCGCCAGTCCGCTGTCGTTGGCAACGACGACGCCCGCCGCCGCGAGCACCTGCGCCGTCTCGACGAGCGTGAGCCGATCGACGAAGAGCCGCGCGTGCGGCGGGAACTTCAGGGTCTTGCCCGCGCTCGTCAACAAGTCCTCACTCGTCCCGACGACCGCCACGTCGTCGAACAACTCCGCGAGTTCGGCGAAGCCGCCCCAACGCTTGGCGCGCATCTCACCGCCCTTCGAGCCGGGCGCGATGACGAGCGTCGCGCCGCCCACGCCTAAACCGTCGGCGGGCGCGACGGGCAGACGATAGACGGGGTGTGCGGACGAATCGGCTCCGAGCCTGTGCGCGAAAGCGAGGTAGAACTGCTGCTCGTCGCGGTAGAAGAGCGACGCGGGCGGACGCTCGACGGCGCGCGCGTCTCCCGCGTAGAGCCGCGCGAAACGCGACCAGTAGAACGGTGGGACGGCGGGCACGAGCGCGTCGTAGTCGCGCCAGCGCGTGACGCGCGAGCCGCCCGCGTAAACCTCGCGCACGATTGACCACCCGCGCAACAGTTCCGCCGTCTGCGCGTAGTCGGCGCCGAGCAGCACGTCAACGGTGAAACCGAGATCGGCGAGCGCGACGACGAGCGGCGTCGCGAGCACGACGTTGCCGACGCCGGCTGCCAGATGAACCAGCACTTCGCGCCTGTCGCCCGCCGCTTTCATAGTTTGCCCATCCCCTGCCGCGTCACGCGCGCCAGCGGCTCAGAGTTGACGACGAGGTAGTCTGGGTGGCGCGCGCACAACAGCTCGACGAGTTCGCCGTCCGCCATGTAGCTGTCGTTATCAGGCCAAGGGTAAAGCGGCCGGTAGAAAAACTGGTTGCTCGTCGTATGACAGATCGCGGGCGGCACGTTGAAGAAGATGTGCCCGAACCTCTCGACCGGGAAGACGCCCCACACCTCTTCGCTGATCTCGCGGTTTAAGACCGCGAAAACTTCGCCGACATACTCGTCGTCGTCGTCCAGGTACAAGAGGTAATCTCCCACAACGTGCCCGAAGGCTTCGTGCCGGCAACGGTTGCCGAAGTTCCGGTGCGCGGTCTCGCAGAAGAGGATCGTGCGGTTAGGGTGTTGGAGGCTTTCGAGCAGGTCGCGCTGTGCTGGGAGAATCTCTTGCGGGGGCACGTCAACCACGACGAGGTGCTGCCAGCGTTCGTAGCTCTGGCGGTCGAGACTTTGACACGTTTCCGCCAGACTCGGTCTGAGGATTGTCGGCGTGATGACGGTAAACTTTTTTTCCATGCCTCACCGGCTTGAAGCCTTGCCGCGACGGTTCACGCGCCCCAGATGTCGTTTGCCACGCGGTGCGCGCCGTCGAGCGTCCACTCCTTCGGCGACCTGCTGGGATCGTTGAAGGGGTAAGGGTAAATTTCTTCGCCGTTGATGCCGCCCCACTTGGCGCGGTAGTAGGTGAAGTTGTTGCCATGCGTGACGCCGTTGCGCTCGCGGTATGTGGGGTCTGACAGAATGGTGCTGCTGCCCCAGTAGGGAGCTTCGCCGTGGACGGCGTTGATGCCGGGGACGTTTGAGGCGCGCGCGCCGAGCAGTTTCAGGCGGTAGGCGTAGTCACAGTCTTCGAGGTACGCGGGGTAGAAGTTTTCGTCGAAGTAGCCGACCGTCTCGACGCCGCGCCGCCGCAGGGCGAAGATGCTGTAGCCGTGGTTGCCGAACATGATCGCGTCTTCAGGGTGGCTCTCGGCGAAGCGTTGAATCTTTTCCAGATCACCGGGCGCGAACTGTATGTCGCTGCCGCAAATCAAGTGGTACGGGGCGTCGTACTCGCGCAGAAAAAAGTTCCAACTCCCGGCGACGCCGAGATTGTGCGCTGGTTTGACGACCTCCAGATTCGGTCGCCCTTCGCGCAAACTCGACAGGGACTCGCGCACGCCTTCGTCGTCGCCGTTGTTGATGACGACGATTCGGGCGACCGGGTAGTCGAGGCTTTCGACGCAGCGCGTCAACAGGTCTCCGCGGTTGAGCACGGGGACGCCGACGAACGGGATGGACATTGCCGCCTCCTGCACAGCCGCCCCTTATCGCGCGCCTTCAATGCGGCGCGTACACGAAGACCTTCCAATTCATGCGCGTCGGCAACTCGTGCCGCTGGCACGCGCGCTCGGCGACACGTTCGAGCGCGCACTGACGCCACCCCGCCGCGAGGAACTGCTCGTGCCACCAAGCGCGCGGGCGCAAAGTGATCTGCGAGAGATCGCGGCTCGCCCGCAGGTACGCTTCCCGCTCTCCGTCCGTCTCGAAGGAAGTGATGACGGCGAACAGCGCCTGCCGCGTGTGTTCGCGCGCGCGTGAGAGGAAGGCGTGGATTTGCTCTTCGGTCACGCTTTCGAGGAGCGAGAAGGATGTGAGCACGTCGTAGTCGCGCGCGAACTCGAAGTCGTCTGTACCCGCGAGCGTGACGAACGGCTTCGCCGCCTCGTCCGCGTGTTCGATGGCCCACGCGCTGTGATCGAAGCCGCGCGCGTCCGCGCCCGCCGCGCGCAGCGCGCGCACGAGGAAGCCTTTGGCGCAGCCCGCGTCGAGGAAGGATTCGGCTTCGGGAAACATCTCGAGGAGGAACGCGGAGGTCTGACGAAAGAGCCCCTCAAACTGTCGCCACGCATAGCCGCGCGCCCAGTTGCTCTTGAGTCCGTGCTCGAAGTAGTCGGCATCGTACCAATCGGCGGGAACTACCGCGTCCATCTTGAGACCTCCGCTGCGCGACGCGACGCGCCTGAACCTGTGCGGCTGCGTGCGGCTGAGCAGATCGAGCAGCTTGGCGCGCGCGGCTTGTCCGACCGCTTCGAGCGAGAACTGTTCGCGCAGTCGCACGGAGGCACGCATGGCTTGCGCCCGCGCGTCGTCGCGATGTTCGTAAACGCTCCGCATCTGCTCGGCGGCGTGCGCGAGGTCTGGCTCCGCCCAGCGCATCCGCGGATGGTAGTACACGTAAGGCTGTCGCACCTCTGCGAGTCGGTAGCGCACGAGCGCGTGATCCTGATCGGTGAGGTATTCGAGTGGGCCCGAAAAGCCCGTGGCGACGACGGGCGTACCGCGCGCGGCGGCTTCAAAGAGCGGATAGCCCCAGCCCTCGCCGCGATGCAGCGAGACATAACAGTCGCCGCGCTCGTGCAGCGCCTCGACCTGCGGGACGCTCCAGCCTTCAGCGCGCAGCTCGACGCGCGCGCGTGAGCCCGTCTTGCGCCTCGCCTCTTCGAGTGCGCGCGCCGCCGCGCCCGCCGCGTTCGGGTTCGTCTTGACGACGAGCACCGTGTCCGTCTCGCACGCGAACTCGCGCAGGTACGTCTCGATGAGACCCTGCGGGCTCTTGCGCTCCTGCCACTCGAAGAGGCTGTAGAAGACGAAATCATCTTCCGAGACGCGCAGAAACGCGCTGGGCTCGACGCGGTCGCCGTTGACGTGCGCGGGCAGGATCGGGTGCGGCAGTTTGAAGACGGGGCGTTCGAGCGACTGGCGGAAGACGGCGACGTTGAAGTCGCAGGGCAGCCACACTTCGAGCACGTGGTTCAGTGCGTTGCGCCACTGCGCGGGCATCATGTCCGTCTCCCAGACCGTCATGCCGATGACGTTCTTCAGCCGGAACGCACGCGCCGCCCACTGCGGCGGGATGCCGTGGAAGAGGTGGAAGTCCGTCTCGAGGCGGCGACCGACGAGCGACTCGACCAACTCGTCGCGCACCTGTCGGGCGCGCTGGGCGGCGAGATCGACGACCGAGAGTTTGACGCCCGCCGAGTCGAGCGCGTGGATGTAGGCGCGCGCCGCGTGCCCGTATCCTGACGCGTCGAAGACGTAGCCGTAATAGGTGAGGCTCAACTCGTCCATCGGATCACCCTCACGCGCCGGTGCGCTCGTGCGCGTCGCGCCTGTCGCCGGTGCAGCGTCGCCGCGCGTCGTCGCCGCGTCATCGAGACTCTCTGCGATAGAGTGTGCGGCGAGGCTGTTTGAATCTTTCTGCGTCGCGTGCCGCGCGCCCGGCCCCCTCAAAGCGGGCACGCAGCGCGCGACGCGCTCGAAGACCTCTGCGGCGGTGAGGGTCTTCAAGCATTCGAGATGGCGCTCGCAGTCGCGCCGCCCCCAGGCCTTCGTGCGGCACGCGCCCTCGCAGTCGAGCCCCTTCGTGACGGCGTGCATCGAAGGCGAAGGGATCGCCTCGCGGCCCGGGTTCGTGATGCCGAAGACGCCGAAGGTCGGCGTGCCGACGGCGACGCCGAGGTGCATCAGCCCCGAGTCGTTCGAGACGAGAGCGGCGCAGCATTGAATCAACGCCGCCGTGTCGCGCAAAGGTAGCTCGCCGACGAAACTTCGCACGCCCTCCGGCCAAGCGAAGTTTTCGCGAAAGTAGGTCGCGTCGTTCTGCAAGTCCGACGCGGTGCCGACGACGATGGTGCTCGGCAGCAGCCGCGCGAGTTCGCCGAAGCCGTGCCACTTCTTCCAGGGCCAGTCGGGCTTGCAGCCCGGATGCAGGGCGACGGTGTTGGGCGGCAGATCGAAACGGCGTTGTGACGCGACGGCGAACGGTTCGGGCAGCGCCCCCTCCCAGCCGACGGCGCGCGCGATCTTTTCGACGGACGCCGCGTCGCCCTCGCGCAGCCACTCGCGTTGTGCAAACTCGAACACGCGCCGCGCACGCACGTGCCGCCTGAGCGGCGCAGCCCAGAGCGTGAACGCGGCGCAGTCGTAAGTCTCCGCGCCGAGGCCGGGGACGGGGCGTCGCCCGCGATCCTTGCGAAAGTTTTCGCAGACGAAGAGGCGGCGTATCTCCGGCGCGCCTTCGAGCAGCGTCGCCGTCTCCGAGTAGTCGGGCGCGACGAGCACGTCCACCTCGTAGCCGAGCCGCACGAAGACGCGCACAAGCGGCGTCACGCGCAGCACGTCGCCGACGCCGTAAGCCGCCGCGACCAGCGCACGCGGCTTTTCCTTCGCGCCCGCTGCAATGGGCGCAACAGGCGCGACAGAAGCGACGGGCGCACACGCCGCTTTACGTCGCGAGCCCGCGCTAGTTGCGGCAGCACGACCGTCCGCGTCTTTCGTCGCCGTGCTCTCGCCGGAAGTGAGCGCGTCGTAAAACTCGCAGTCGCTGCCCAACAGTTCGCGCACCGTCTCAGCCGGGTACGCCTTCCAGTAACTCCCGCCCGTGCGCTTGGGGCTCACGTTGCCGCTGTGGATGACGCCGACGTGGAACGTCGAATCGTCGAGCGTGTGGACGCGCGCCGCCCGGCTCTCCCAGACGAAGCGCGCGTCCTCGCCGACGTTGATCTCGCGGAAGCGATTCTTCACCCAGAACGCGCGCCGGTAGCAGAGCGAGCTGCCCGATACCCAGGCCTTGCGCGACGCCGGATAGACGTACTGCCACGCATGGCGGTCGCGCACGTCGTAGAACAGAAGCGTCCTGATGCCGCACACATCTGCGCCCGCGCGCGACAACTCTGCGACCTGATAACTCAGGCGGCGCGGCGCGTGCCAATCGTCGTCGTCCCAGTGCGCGATGACATCACCCCGCGCCTGCTCGCACGCGAAGTTGCGCTTCGCCCCGACGGTCAACTTCTTATCGAGGCGAAAATAGCGCACGCGCTCGTCCGCCGGCATGAGGTCTGCGACCGCGTCCACGCCATCGTCCACGACGATCAACTCTTTCGCCGCGTACTCCTGCCGCAAGAAATACTCCACCGCGCGCGCGACGAACGCGCGGCGATCCGCCGTCGGCATGATGCAGGAGGCGAGGAATCGTGTGCCCATAGACTACCCTCAGGAGTTCGACGCCGGAAGCGCGGGGCGATACTAGAATCCATCAAAGAAGTCTCACCACGGTGTTGTCACAAGTTGCTCAAACTGCTGTTAATGAAAGATGTGTAGCGACCAAATACTTCTTCGTCAATCTCGCCCCCTTGGGGAATGATCCTGGGAGTGAGGGTCGCATCTTTAATGATGATTCGCGTCTCGAAAATATCTGTTACGGGTTCGCCAGGCAGTTGCCCCGACAGCGTATACGTAACTCGCGCCAGAATCTGCGTGCCGGGATGAGGTTCCGCCGAAGCCCGGATGAAGAAACGGGCGCCGGGTACGCGGTTTGCGAAAATTCCACGAATAAAGCCTTCAATCCCGCGATTCTGTAAGTCCTGATTTACTTGAGACGGGGTGTAGAAAATGCCCAGAGGCGATTCCGCGCCGAACCCCGCACCGAGCAGATGCGCTCGCTCGTAACCCGCTAACCCCACTTGGCTGGGCGGCGTTAAAACTCTCTCGAAGCGTTGCCGGGCTTGAGGTGCGCCGATCTCAGTTTGGATCACTATTTTAGGCTCTGGCGGGAAAGGATTGATGATAACGCCTTGCCCGTTGAACGTTGGATTAACTTCACCGTGTATGTGTACCGTGTCACGACCGGGCGTATGACTATCCCTGATCATCTCAAGGCTCGCTAACCGATACTGATTTCTAATCCGCTCGATCTCGCGTCTCTTTGTCGTGCGCCCCTTGCTGTTATCAGCAACAATGGTGCTTGCCTCGCCAACGCCCAGACGCAGATCGCGATTCTTCTCTTCAGGCGTGCGGCTGTCTGGTCCTGAAGGCTGTTGACCCCTTTCTGTTTGAGCCTCGGAGCCACTTTCAGCTTGCGGATTTATTCTGGCGCGCACCCACCATCTCCCGTTGCGTTCGAAAGGCTCTAAGGTCGCAAATCCGTACCTCGTGCTAATGGCAGAGAGCAAGGGTGTTAATACGACCGCACCCACTCTTCTACCGCTAAAACGATTGACGGCACTGATTGCAGCCTGCATCCCTAATCGCAACCGCTCGTTCGGGTCTTGCGGTAGCCCCGCCTGCGCGAAGAATCTGCCGACGCGACGCGCCATATTGACGATCCACTCGACCACGCGATCCAGCGCGCGGTCGATCGGCGCGCGGACGCGGTTGATGATGTTGACGACGGCGTCGCTCACCCTGCCGAGTCCGGCGATGCGCGCGAGGAAGCTGATGACGAGCGTGAGCAGCCCCGCCATCGTCGTCTCGACGCGGTTGGCGGCGCTGCCGATGTTGCCCGCGGCGATTGCCGATATCGAGTCGATGTATGCCGCCACGACCTGCCCGATCTGGCGCATCCGCTCGACGAAGAACATCACCGTGTTGTAGGTGGCGATGATCGCCTGGATGAACGCGCCCGCCGGGTTGAGGCTCGTCAGCAGCCGCGTGATCGCCGCCTGCACCACGCGCTCGCGCACGAACGACATGATCTGCTCAATCACCATCTCGCGCAGATTCGAGATGCCTTCCAGAATCTTCTGCCACGCGGCGGCGGGTCCTTGCGTGACGAGCGTCACGACGAGGTCGAAGCCCGTTTCGAGCACGCGCACCGTCGTCTCGCCGATGACGCGCACAAGTTTTGCGCGGATGTTCTGCCACGTCAGCCCCAGCACGCTCAAGATGAACTTGACGATCTCCATCAGGCTGAATGACTGCGGGATGTAAACGCCCGCCCCGCTCAGCGTCCCCGTCAGCCAACTGACGAGCGACGCGCGCAGGTGATTGAGGAAGTTCCCGGCGAACTGCCGGAAGCCCTGCACGCCCGCGCGCACGAGGTTGCCGACGAACCCGATGGGGTTGCGTATGATCGTGCGCAGCGCGCCAGCCGCCCGCCGGATGTAGGGCATCACCGAGGGCGCGACCACCTCGAAGATGATCTCCAACAGGCTCATCACCTGTCCGCCCGCCCAGGAGAGGAACGAGCCGAAGAAGCCGCCAAACGTCCTGACCACCCTGCCGAAGAGATTCGTGATCGGCAAAAAGTCCTCGATGGTAATCGAGCGCAGCATCGAGACGATCATCCCCGGTATCTGCCGGACGAAGCCCATCAGACCGGAGAGCGCGCCCTGGAACCAAGCCCACGCGCGCGCCACCGCGTTTGCGCGCTTAAGGTTGTTCCAGACCTCCTCCTGCCCGATGAGCTTCATGAAGCCGCCGATCAAGGTGTCGGCGTTGCGCGGCACGGCTTCGCCCGTCACCGGGTCTTGACCGAGCACGGCTTTCAGCAGGTCGTAACCCGCCGTGTTCTGTGCGAGGCGTGCGAGCGGGCGCAAGACCGCCTCGCGGACAAAGCCGAGAATGCCCGTGATGAGCCCGCGCGCGAAGCCGATGATGCGATCAATCGGCGCGGTGAAGATGCGGCGCGCGCGCTCCCAGACGCCGCCCAGATCGAAGATGTCCGACCAACTCAGCGAGCGGACGAAGTCCATCACCGCCTGCCGGATCGCGCTCCCAGACATGCCGAGCGAACCGATCTGCCCCTCGACCCACGCGCCCACGCGCTCAAACACGTCGTAGGTATCGAGCGCGCGCGTGACGAGGCCGCCGCCCGGGATGAACTCGACGACCGCGCGCATGATGTTCGCCGCGCTGCGCGCGACCGGGCTCATGTTGATCGGGTTGACGCCGAGGACGATGGTGAACATGCGGAAGCCGGGGATGAGGTTCGCATGGTCGGCGAAGTAGTCGAGCGCGTCGCTCAAGCCCAGCCGCTGCGCCCGCGGCGCGCGCGTCCGCTCGCGCACTGTGAACTGTTCGCCCCGCACCGCCGCCGCAGCCGCGCGTTGTGCCTCGCGCTCGCACGCGTCCCCCTCACCGGACGAGAAATGCTGCACCTGCGCCGGTGCGCCCCGCTGCTGCACGATGTGCGCGACCTCGTGCGCGATGAGCGCGAGATCGGTCGGCCGTTCGTCCTTGCCGAGGAAGATGTCCGTGCCGCGCGTCAAGGCGCGCGCCGAAACCGCGCCGACCGCCGCCGAAGAGACCTGCTCCGTGTGCACGCGCACGGCGGACAAATCCACGCCGAGCCGCTTCTCCAACACGGCACGCACGCCCGGCGCGAGCGGCTGCCCCCTGCCCGCACCCTTCGACCCAAGGTTGACGTCAGGCTTGGGCGCGGCTGCGCCGAGACTCAGGACGGGCGGGGCGGGGTTGACGATGCGCGCGGGAGTGGCGGCGGGCGCGGAGGTGCTCGCCGCCGTGTTGGTCGTGGTCGGAGAAGTCTGCGTCGCCGTCTGCGCGCGCGTCGTCTGCGCTGTCGTCGGCATAAGAAAAGCGTCTGTCGAGCCGTCGCCCTGGTAACCAAAGTCACCAACGACTCGCGGAGGCGACGCGCGTGCCCGCGGGCTGTCTGAGCGGACAGACCGCGCCCGACTTGCGGTACTCGCGCCGGATGGCCGCCGCCAGGTGTTCGTCCGCGACCGCGCCGCCATCTTCGAGCGCGAGCGCGGTGGCGTGGAGCACGGCGTTGCGGATCGCGCCGCCCGTCAGCTCGCAGCGGCGCGCCACTTCGTCCAGCACCCCTCGCGAGACCTCGTGCGCGGCGGGCAGGTGCATCTGCCAGATCGACCAGCGCTCCCCTGCGTCGGGCGCGTTGAAGTTGACGCGCACGTCCATGCGCCGCTGGAACGCCGCGTCGATGCGGTCGCTCGCGTTCGTCGTCACGATGAGGATGCCCTCGTAGGATTCGAGACGTTGCAGCAGGTAGTTGGTTTCGAGGTTGGCGTAGCGGTCGTTGGCGTTCGACACGTCTGTGCGCCGCGTGAGCAGCGCGTCGCCCTCGTCGAGCAGCAGGATCACGTCGAGTTCTTCGGCGCGCGCGAAGACCTGATTCAGATTCTTCTCCGTCTCGCCGATGTACTTGTTGACGACCGAAGAGAGATCGAGCCGGTACAAATCTTTCCCTAGGCTCGCGGCGAGCAGGCGCGCGGCGAGCGTCTTCCCCGTCCCGCTCGCGCCGCCAAAGAGCGCGCGCACGCCATTGTTCATCTGCGAGCCGAGACACACGCCCACCTCGCGCGGCAGGCGCTCGCGGTTGCGGCAGCGGCTTTCCAGATCGCGCAACTCTTCGAGCGTGTCGGCGCAGACGGCGAGGTGCGACCAGTCGCCCTCCGTCTCGACGCGCGCGGCGAGCGTCTCCAAAGTCTCGCGGCTCAGGGCGCGCGCCGCCTGCCGCACGTCCGCGAGGCGCACCTCGTCGCGCCCCGCGAGCGCGGCGTAAACCCCCGCGAGACTCGCCGCGCGCCGGATGTTCCCGCCGGTCAGACGAAAGCTCTCGCTGATCACTTCGACGTCACGGCACGCACGCCCACCGAGCGACTGTCGCCAGTGCTCGCGCCGCTCTGTGAGCGCGGGCATCTCGAAGGTGAGCGCGAGGGCGCGCTCGACTGAGTCGCCGCCGACGCCGCCCTGACTGCCGAGCGCGACGGCGAGCGCGCCCGCGTGACACGCGAGCGGCGGCAGCGCGAGCGTCTCGCCCGACGCGAGATCGAACTCCGCGACGGGTAACGCGTTCAGGCACGTCGCCAGCGCGCCGGCCAGCCGCCAACGCTCTTCATCAACCTGCGTGCTCGCCGCGCCCGCGCCGCACGCGTCTATTTCAAGCAAGCCTTTGCCGAGCGAGCGCGCAATCGCGCCCGCGACCGTGCGTCGCCCGTTGTGCCGGTGGCCGCGCAGGACGATGGCCTGCGCTTCGCCCGAGGCGAGCAGCGCGGGGACTTGTGCGAGCTGATCTCTGAGCGCGCGCGGGAGGATGAGCGTGTCGAGTTCCGCCAGCGCACCGGGCTCGCGGTAATGCGCCCACGGCGCGATCTCCGCCGCCGCATCGCCGCGCAGCAAATCCCAGAGCGCGGGCGGGACTTGCAGCGCCCACTCGGCGCGCGGCGCGTCGGCGTTGACGACGCGCACGAGCCCGCACATCTGCAAACGTCTGAGGTTCGCGCGCGCCGCGCCGTAGTCTTCCCCCTCGCGCCACCAAGCGGCGAGCAGTCCCGCCGTCGGGCGGCGCTGACCCGGCGACTCCTGCGCCGCCTCGAAGACGAGGCCGAAGCGCGCGTCCTCTTCGACGAGTCCGGCACAGGCGAGCAGCGTCAGGCAGTCGTCGTCGAGCCCCGCCGTCTCGCGCAGGGCGCGTAGCGGCAGGTGTGCTTTCGCGTTCTTCTCCCACGCGCTGATCGCACGCCGCCACCACTCTTGCGTCGCCTTCGCCGGGACGCGCCCGTCCATCTCGTCGCGGTAGAGCGTGAGGAACGGGAACTGTTCCCACATCGCTTCGTGCGAGCCGAGTGCGTGCGCGAGCCCTTCGAGGACGCGCGCGACGGCGGCGAAGAAGTAGAGCCGGAAGTGCCCCGAAGGCGCGCGCGGCAGATCGTCGAAAGGCGTGTGCGCCATCTTTGCTTAACACCTCAACTGACAGTGACCGGCAACGTGTCGGAGAATTCTCCGCACGAAATGATCTCGCGTTCGCCTTCACTCGAAGTGGAAAGCGACGTGGCGACCCGCGGCGGGCACCCAGCCGGGATCGCGGTCGAGCCCGGCGAAGCGAATCTCGACGGGAAGCTCCGCGAGCCGCATCGAGACATCGACGCGTGCCGCCGTCACGAAGATGCGCGCGCGGCGCTCGCACAACAGGCGCGACAGCTCTCTCGGCCCTTCGGCGCCGAGCGCGCGTGAGAGTCGCGCGCGCACGTATTCAGTCAGACGCCGCAGCCAGAGCCCGCGCGCATCGCATCCCTCCCCGTCGCGACGCGACGCGACGCGGCGCAGCCTCAGGCCGGGGCGGGCTTCGAGGTACGGTCGCAACTCGCGCGTGAGTTGCGCGCGAGTCGCGTCGCGCGCGAGCGCAACGTCGAAGACGAGGAAGCCTGCCGGGTGGCTGACGCGCAGGCGACCACGCGCCGCAGACCAGCGCCAGTTGCCGCCGTCGGTAAAACTTTTCAGCCACTCGACAGGCGTGCGCCACTCCGCGGGCGGCTCGAAGCCCTCGCCCGGCGCGGATCGTCGATCTGCGCGCGGATCGCGCCCCGCGAGTCGGGCCAGCAGACTCCAGACGGGATCGGCTTCGACCTCGGCTCCGCAGAGAGCGCGACCCAGGAGCGCGACGAAATCCCAGATGGGCAGCGGCAAGCCGGGCGCGGACGGCGCGGTGAAGTCGCCGTACAGCTCTAAAAAGAGCGCGAGGTTGACGAGGAAGAAGAGTCCGCCGTAGCGCGTCTCGATCTGCGCCTCAAACTCTTGCTCCCGCCACGCCGCGCGCGCATCAGTCTCCTGGTCAGTCGTCGCCAGCGACGGCGGCGAGACGACGTTGTGCTCATCTTGCCGCACGTCAGTTCCGTCAGCGTCGTTCCGCGTGGCGGACATGTTGACGACATCGCCCACGTCAGCCGACGTCACAGAAGGTGCCGACTTCGCTGACGGAAGCGTCGGGCTGCCTGACTCGCCATCACTTCCCTTCTCAGCATCACCAACGCTGTCGTGCGCGGCACGCGTTGACTTGTCGCGCCCGCCGGCCCGCGTCGCAGCGGGTAAACCTTCTGCCGCCGCCGAGCCGCCAGACTGATCGCCCATCATTGCGACTTCACGAACGCGCCCTGACGACGCAACCGTGATCTGCTGCTCCCGCGTCGTGTCGGGCGAGATCAACACGGAGGCACGCGAGCCGGTCGCGCTTTCTTCGTCGCTGACGGCATGCGCGGCGCGCAACCAGGCGGAGGCGAGGGGCGCGAACGAGGCCCGTGTGATGAGCGCGGGCGTACGCGCGAGTGTGAGCCCGACTCCGAGCAGGCAACGCTCTGCCGTGCCGAGATTTTGGTCACACCCTTCCGGCGCGACCTCGGCCCACGGCGGCTGCGCTTCGCGTGTCGAACCCGGCAGCGCCGCCACGTCAACGCCCGATTCCGGCGCGCGCGTCGCTTGCGCGAATGCTGAAGCGAGCGCCGAGTCCAATTCGCCCAGACCGAACTTGCGCGCAACCGACGAGAGCAGCGCGCGCGAAGGCGCGTCGCCGAGTGTGGCGGCGAAGCGTTGCGCCCTGCCGAGGCGCGCGAGTCCGGCGAACACGCCCGGCAGGTACTCCGGCGCGTCTGCGAAGGCACGCAGGATCGTGCCGCGGTCGGGCGTGCCGCCGAACAGGCTGCGCCACCACCAGCGCGCGCCTTCGCGCCGCTCGCACCAGTCAGCCGCGAGCGATACGAGCAGTTCCGCGCGGTCAGAGAAGACGACGCTCTCGGCACCGGCGGGGACGTGCCCGCGCGCGGGTCTTGCCGCCCCGCGCGCCAGCCGCTCGACTTCGGCGCGCAGCGTGTCGTCCAACTCGCGCGTCAGTCGCAGCGCGCCCGCTTCGAGCCGCCAGCGCGCCCCGCGCGAGGCGTGCAGGCGGCGGACGCAGAGGATCGCTGACGGCGCGAGCCACGCCGGAGCCATCTGCACAGACGAGAAGGCGCTGCGCACGCGCAGGCTCGCGGCGAGCGGATCGACGCCCGCCGCGACGACGCGCATCCGGCGCACCAGCGTCTGCTCGTTCGGGCGGAGTTGAAGCATCTTTGAAAGCCGCGCGCCCCGCACGGCGCGCGGGCGAAGAGTTAAAGCGCCCTAGCCGTCAACCTTTTTACCCGCCTTGCGTCCGCCTTTGCGCGCGCGCGACTTGGCGGATGCGGCGGGCTGTTCGGCGATGATGCTGTTCGGCGTCTGCGCGCCCGTCGCTCGCTGCTTATCAACATCACTCGTCGCGTTGTCCAAAGTCGCCCCCCGGGTGAATCTTTTCGAGAGCTGTGTTTCGAGCGCCGTGTAAACGAGTTGCGCGATGAACTCCTTGGCGTCCGTGCCCAGCGCGGAGTAGCGACTCCTCCCGTTGGCGTTGGGGGCGGAGACAAGCAGGTTGACCGCCGTCGTGCCGTCGCCTTCGTCGAGCGCGAGAAACTGCCCGAGCACCCGGCGCCCGGCTGCACCCGATGCGTTGGGCTTCACCTCCACGCCTTCCACGTCGAGCACCAGCCCGACTTGGAAGTCGGAGTCCGCCAGCTTGATCAGCCTGAGCGCTTCCACCAGCGTCTCGCCGAAGACGGTGAACGAGTCAGCCGCGCCGCCACCCCTGGGGCGCGAGTTGGCAAAGAGCAGTTCGAGGCGCGCGAGCCGCTTGAGCAGTTTGTTCATCCACTCGGCGGTGATCAGATCACCTGGCTGCACCTTGTCGTAGCTCACCGCGCGCTCGAAGTCGCTCTCCCTGACTTTCTTGCCGGAGAGCATCCGGCGCGTGATGATCTCGCCCGCCGAAGAGTCTTTGGCGTCCGTCATCATTTCTTCTTCGATCATGTTCGTTGCTCCTTAGCCGCGCCCGCGCGGATCATTTCTCAGACGTAGTTGCTGTAGTCCCAGAGCGAAACGTCGTAGCGCGCCTCGCCCGCGAACGGCACGTGTCCGCTCGTGAAGATCAGGTAGTCGCGCGCCGCGGCAGAGCCCTCGTCAAACGCCTTTCGGTTCTGCCTCACGCGGTAGAGCCAGAGCATCTGCGGGCGGTTCACGTCGAACGGGTCGGGGTTAAGATCGTGCGCGGCGAACGTGCAGGCGAGGCGCACGAGCGCGCCGACGCGCGCGCCTTCGATGAAGATGGGCCGATGGCAGGTGAGCCCCTCGAAAAAGTTCGGGTAGGCGAAGCGCGCCGCCTCGCCCTTCACGCCGAGCGGCACGAAGCCGACGGGCGGGAGGTAGCGGAAGTTGTCGCGCGCACGCACGCCTGCGACCGAGACGCCAGCGTCGCGCAGGGCTTCGAGCTGATCCTGAAACTGCCGGAACCGCGCCTCGCCCTCGCTCGCGCGCCTCTCGTCCACCACCTGCGACCAGCGATCCGCGCGTGCCGCGCGCGTCACGCGACGGCGCACCGCCCACGGATCGACGAACTCGATGCCGTTCTTCGACCAATAGACGAGCGCGAGCGGCACGTCGCAACTCGTCAGCGCGCCCGACTGCCTGAGCGCCGCGAGCGCGCCGTAATCACCTGCGCCGCCTGCCGGGCTGTCTGCCACCTCGAACGGATCGCGCACGAAGTCCTGGTAATCGGCGCCACCGAAGCAGGCGTGGGCCAGCTCGTTGCGCAGCAAAGAGAGACTCGCCGCGTCCGTCTTCTTCGTGAGCGCGACGAGACGTGCGCGCGTCACGGCGTCGATCGACGGGTTCTTATCAATCTGAAGGCTGACGAGTTTGAAGCGCACGCCCTCGACCGCGTAGCGCGCGCCGCAGCAGCGCCCCGCCGACACGTCGCGCAGCCCGCTCGCCTGCGCCTTGCCTTCGTACCCGGAAGCGGACGTGACGGCGAGGACGTACACGCCCGCGCCCGTCAGCACGGTCGAGGTCGTGGGCGGCAGGCATACCTTGAAGAGCCCCGCGTCTTCCGCCTGCGTCGGATCGAGTTCGCTGACGAGCGCAACTTCGGTGTCGGCGGGGAGCGAGAGCGCCTGACCGGAGCGGCTGACAGCAAGCCCGGCGGTGACCGAGACGACGGCGTGCGACGCGTCGCCCGGCGGCGAGCCGCTCGGCACCTTCTCCACCCACAACCCCGCGACGACGCCCGCGCCCGCGGCCCGACCGACGTGCGCGAGCCGTTCGCGCACAGACTCCTGCTCGGTGCGCAAATCTTCCGCCGCGAGCAGGCGACCGTTGAAGAAGTTCGTGTTGCGGACGCCGCCGTCAAAGAGCGGCTCAAGCAGTTCGACTCTACTCATAACTTCACCCTCACTGCGCCAAAGCGTCGAAGGGGAGGAACACCGTGACGATAGTCTTCCCGCCCTGACCGACGAACCTGACCTTCTCGTCCACGATGTACTTGGCGAGCGTCACCGTCCCCTTCTTGGCGCCGTGCCGGACGTGGATGCCCCTCAGGTCGAACTTCAGACGCAACGCGTCGCCGCTCGCCGCCGCATAGAGCCTCACGTCGAAACGGTTGCGGCGGAATCCGGGGCCCTGATGCTGGGGATCGAGCACCTCGATCTGGAGCGGCTTGAGGTGATCCGGGTACGCACTCGGGTCGTCCTGCTCGGCGAACGCCTTGAGCGCGTTCGGGTCAATTTTGACGACCGCCACGTCGTTGTCCGCAGCGTCCAACTGGAACCAGAGATGGAACCGCTCCGGGTCGCCCTGCTTGCGGATGATCGAGACGAAGGGGAGCACGTACTCCGACGAGGCCGACGGCCCGGCGGGAATCTCATCCGCCGCTTCCTCGAACTTGTCGAACGCGCCGCACGTCAGCCACTCCTGAAGCATGCGCAGGTGGACGACGTAGGGGCGGCGCTCTTCGTCTATGACGATCTCCTGTGCCGCGTCGAGCGCGCCCGTCGCGTCGAGCGGAACGGAGAGTTCGGCGAGCAGCACGCAGTTGTCGTCCGTGCTCTGCTTGGCGTCGGCTTCACCAGCGCAGCAGGTTGACGTGCCGTAGCGCGCGGGTCGCCACAGCGGGCGCAGCTCCGTCACCCACAGGCGAAATGCCGTGCGGAAGAAGCGGCAGGCGTCTTCGGCGCCGACGTTCATCACGTCGAAGGGCGAGTCGTACATGAAGTCGGGCGGCGACTGCGGGTTGAGCGCCGAGTCGCGCGCCGCCTGTCGCAGACGCTCGATGAAGGTTGGCAGATCGGTCAGCGGATCGCCCCGCTCGTCCGTGAGCATGAGGTGATCGTTGAGCCACTTGATGAAGTCGCGCAGCGCGTCCTCTTCGGTCTGCTCGGGCGGCGCGAAACGCAGTTCCAAGCTGAACGAGTCTTTGAGGCGCGAGGGCGCGGTCGCCTCCTGCTCGGTGCGGCACGGCTCGCCGGGGATGGGCACGTTGTCGGTCGGGCAGTCACGGTAGCAGAGCACAACGTAGAGCCGGAGCGGCGCGACGGGCGGGAGGTGAACCTGGTCTTCGACGCCTGCGCGGTTCTTCTCGAAGGTGAGCCACTTGGTCAGGTTCGCGCACTGCCGCGGCGAGACGCAGACGAGCTGCCCGCGCGGCGTGAGCGCCGTCCCGACATCCACCGTCACTTCCGTGTCGCCGTTCTTGTCCTTGTCCACGGCGACGCGCAGGCCGGAGAGCGTGCCATAACCGATGGCGTCGCGCATCATCCACTGGTCGCGACCCGCAAGGTAGGCGAACTCCTGCGTCAGATCGTCAACGCCGAGCACCATCCCATAGGAGTAGTTGACGTGCTTGGACAGGTCGGGCGCTGCGGTGGTCGTGGCGGCGCTTGAAGTGAAGTTATCCATCTCGGTTTCTCCCTCTGCGGGTTGACGAAAAGTGTCGGCGCTCGGTTAGCAGCGCCCGACGACCGTGCGATCTTGAACGTCCCACGGGTGCGTGGGCGCGAGGCGACTCTCGGCGAGGTGTTCAAGGCCGAGGACGAGCGGCGGCGCGAGCGCCCCGGCGCGGCTGCCGTAGTCGAGCAGCGTGTCTTCGCCGAGGCGCGCGCTACCCAGCCGGAACATCGCCCAGTAGAACTTGATCTCGAACTTCGTGTGCGCGGGCTTCTCCAGATCGATGATGCGCTGCGTGAGCGCGACTCTCGCCCGCTGCTCGTCCGTGCCGAAGGTGTCTGTGCGTGGGACGGGCAAGAGCACCGTGAAGCGGTGCGCGGCGCGGCGCATCGCGACGACGATTGACTCGAAGCCGTACCAGTCGAAAAGCTGCGCGCCGCGCGCGGGCAGCGACGCCGGCAGCGTCACGTCTGTGAACGAGCCCCAAACGCTCTCGTGCGCCGCGTTCAAGGCTTTGACCGTGCGGTAGCGGCGCGCGAGGAAGTCGCGCCACGAGCCGGCGTCAGCTGCCGTGGCGGAAGGGACGAAGCCGAGAGTGCGCCGCGCGAACTCCTCCCACATGACGCCGCGTTCGCCGCCCGGCTTGCTGATGGGAAACTCGTTTGCGTCCGTCAGGTTCAACTGCTCGCGATAAGCTTTGTGCAGCCATTCGGAGCTGTCCGAAGGCTGCCAACGCGTCTCGCGTGCGACGGGGACGAAGCCCGGCGCATCCGTGTCGGACGGATCGCCGACGAGCGCGGCGGGCACGTTGCGCGCGCGGAACCGCTCGACGAGGCGGATGCCGCGCATGTTGTGTCGCACCTCGTCGGGCGGCGTCACGGTGAACGCGGAATCGTCAACGCACTCGTCGAAGACGAGGCGCAACGCGAGTTCCAGCCCGTGCGTCGTGCCGCGGTAGGCGAAGAAGTGCATCGCGTTCTTGATAAAGACGCGGCGGCGCGGCTCGTCCCACGCCGGATCGAGCGCGACGCCGTACCAGCCCGCGAGCCATTCGAGCGCGTCGGACGGTGCGCTGCGCACGTCGAACAGAAGTTGCACCGCCCCGATCTTGTCTTCGAGCGCCGTGTACGTCCCCTCGAAGTTGGCGAGGAAGCGTTCGAGAAACGAGGCGGACTGTTCGTCCTCGCGATAGACGCCGGGCAGGTAGTTGACCGAGTAAGAGAAGCGCGGGTAGTAGGCGCGCAGCGCCCTCAGGCGTGGCGTGCTGCGCCCGTCGCCCGTCAGGACGAGCTTGAGCTGCAGGTAGCGACCGCGCGCGCGCTGGAACAACAGTTCCCAAGTGCCGTCGCCACCCGCGCGCTCTTTCGACGCCGCCTCCGCCTGCTTGTCGAGACGACCGACGTAGGGCAGCTCCGATCCGTCTGCGCGCAGATACAGACGGGGCTCTTCACTCCAGCCCGCGATCTCCAGATCGCTCTCGTCGTTCGCCGCGCGACTCCACACCTCGACGCGCGTGCCCGCCGGGATGCAGGCGTCGAGCAGCAGGCGGTGCCACACGCAGTCTGGCTCCTGACCGTCGAAGGTGCGGTCGGGCTCGTTCGCGTCGAGACTTTTGATCGGCGTGACGAGCGTCGCCGCTTCGACGTAGCGCGGGCGGCGCTGCTCGGCGAGCGGAATCCAGCGGTCGTCGAAATCGTAGTAAGCGCCCGTGCCCGCGCGCACGAGCCCCGCGCCGCCGAAGAGTCGCATGGGCAGGTAGACGGGTTCGGGCACAAGCTCGAACTGTTCGAGCCCGCGCCAGCCGAGACGGAACGAGTACGACTGGTTGCCATCCGCCGCGACGACGTAGAGTCGGTCGGGTACGCCCTCGTCCTTGCCGCGCGCCTCGCGACCGGGCACGCAGGCGAAGTCGTAGGCGGCGAGACGAAAATCCGCTTGCCGCTCTTCCTCGATGAGATCGAGCATCACACGCGTCGAGCCGGGTGCGCCGACTTGCCGACCGTCGCGGTAGCGGCGCACTTCGGCGAACTGCGGGTCGGCGAGCCCATCGAGGATGAGCACGGAGCCGTCGGGCAGAGACTCGACGGCGACCGGATCGGTGTCATCAATCTGCGTCGCGCTCATCTTCGTGATCCGTCGAGGCTCTTCTACGGCAGGCGTGCCGCCGTCGCTCTGCTCGTCTTCCGCATGGAACGCGTCGGGCGTCGTCGTTTCATCTTCCTGTGCGTCGTCCGTTTCGTCGCGCGTGACGACCGAGAAAGTGCGGTCGAACTCCCAGATGCGCTTGTGTCGCCGGTCGAGAATCACGACGCCGCCGCCGGCGCGCGCCCCCATGTCGAAGGGCTCGAACTCGACATCAACGGGCAGTCGCCGTAGTTGCGGCGCGCCGCCCGCGTGCAGATCGAAGACGAGGAAGCCGCGCGGCTCGACGGTGCCGACGACGAGGTAGTGATCCTCGGTCACGGCAAGCCCGCCGAAGACGAACGAAGGAAGTGGCTCAATCTCTTGCGCGCGAAACGATCCGTCATCCGCCGTCGTCCCCTCGCCCGCACAGAGGGACGCGCACAGCGCCGCCGACCAGAACTCCGTCGTCCGAAGCGAGCCCGCCGAGCGCACGGACACGCGCGCGCGCGTCTCGTCGATCCAGTACCAGTTCTCGTAGCGGTCGCGCGCCGCGCCGCGCCGACGCGCGAAGTCTGGCGGCACATCGTCCGGCGCGGCGACGAAGCGGAAAAGGCGCGGCTGCAAGGTCAACTCGTGGCGGTCTGCATCCCACGCGAGCTGCGACGGGTTGGACGAGGGCGCGAGTTTGGTTGAAGCGTCCGCGGGGGGCGCGTCTTTCCAACTGACGCGCAGCGGGACGCCGGAAGCGTCGGCGCATTCGCGCCAGTCGCCTTCGCCGAGCAGCAGTTGATAGCGTGTGCCGTTAACGTCCACCGCGTCAGCACTCCTCCGGTATGACAGGCACGGGCACGACCACTTTGCCGCCACCCGTGTCGTCCTTCTTCTCGGTGCCGCGCAGGGCATCAATCAATAGAGGGTCGCCGACGCCGACCGTGATCCCCATGACGCGCGGCAGTTGCAGCCCCTTGATTGCGATGGGATCGGAAGCCGCGTCCTTGTCTCTGGCGATGAACACGTCGTTGACGAACTGCACGTTCGGCACGCGGCTCGCGACGGCGAGCAACTCGCGCGCGGCGATGCTCTTGCCGAGCGCCCAGCCGTTCTGCGCCGAGGCGAACTGCGTCGCCGTCAGGACAGCCGCTTCGGCTTCGAGCTGGCTCTGTCCCGCTGGCGGGAGCGGTGCGAGGAACTTCAACAACTCCTGCTTGACCGCCTCGCACGTCTCGGCGATGGACGCGCCCGCCACGACGTTGACGCCGACCGAGACCCAGATGGGCACGTAGTCGGGGCCGCGCAGGAAGACCTCGGTCGTGATCAAACGGCGCGGGTCGAGGTAGCGACAGATGGTGTCGAGGAAGACGCGGTCGGGGACGGGCGCGTCCGGGCGCTGCGCGTCGTAGCGCGGGATGACCATCAAGGTGACGGCGCCCGCCGCGTCGCCCGGCTCGCTCGCGTCGAGCGCGGGGTTGTAGGTGGGCAGCACTTCGACGCGCCCGATGTCCACGCCGGGCGTGCGCAGGGTGATCGAAGTGAAGTCGGCTTTCGTCACCAGCCGCTCGCGGTGTTGGAGGAAGCGCGCGATCTGCTTTTCGCCGTCGGCGACCGTCTCGGCTTCCGTGCCGCCCCACGTCCGCACGGGGTTCGTCACTTTGAAACCGGCGGGCAGCGTCGGCGACGTGTTGATCGAGCCGGCGGCGACGTTGCCCGCCGCGCCGACGCCGTAGTCGTAGGCGGCGCGAATGATCGAGCCCGCGGGCGGGCGCTTGCCGTGCGTGCCGTCGCCGAATCTGATCTCGCCCGACTCGCGGTTCAGCGTGAAGACTTCGACGAGCGTGTTCTGGGCGGCGGGCGTGCCCGGCGGTTGGCGCGGGTCTGCGGTCGGAACTTCCGCGCCCGCGCTCGTCAGATCATCGATCTCGACCCACGCGCGCGTCTGGGTGGACGCGTCCGCGCCGCGGGTGGTGACAGAGAGGCGGACGGAGCCCGGGACGACGGGTGTGTGCGAGAGGGCGCTCGATTGATCGGGCGCGCCCGTGCCGTCGGGCAGTTGCTCGTTGGCGACGTGGGCGCGCTGCGTGGCGAAGGTAGTGTTGACGCCGACCCAGAGCAGGCGCGCTTTCGCGGCGGCGCTCTCCTGCGGGCGCACGCGCAGCCACGTGACGAGGCGGTCGTTCAGATTCGTGTCTTCGAGCGCGGGCGGGAAGTCGCCGACGCCCGGCTCTAATGGATCGAGATCAGTCCAGAGCCTGAGTTCCCGCTTGTCTGTGGGCAGCGTGATCTGCACGACGCCGGGCATCGTCAGCACGTCGTTCGCCGCCGAGGCGACGAGAGCTTTGTAGCTCGCCCGGCGCGCCTTCGGATCGTCGGGCAGATCGGTGCCGCCCGCGACGTTCGGGATTTCGTAGGCGAGCAGGGAGCGCGCCTGCTGGTTCGCCTCACCGCCCGGCGCGAGCCGCCGCGTCTCGGTCGAGAGCACGGGCACGACGCCGAGGCTCAGAGTCTTCCCGGCGAGCGCGGCGCGGATGTCTTCGTGCAGCTCTTCGCGCGACTTGTCGGTGTTCTCGACCGGCTTATCACTTGCGCGCGCGAGTAGCGCGATCCAGAGCGAGCCGTCGATGGTGTCCGTGCCGAGATCGACGCCTTCGGCGATCTTGCCGTCGAGCGGGACGGTCTCGTACAGCTCAAGCTTCGCCGGGTCGATCTCGTCCTTCTTGTAAGAGGCGTAGAGGAGGTTGTAGTAGTCCTTGAGTTCCTGCGCGGGGCTCTTCATCTCGCGCTTGAAGAAGACCTGCGCGTCAACGGGGAGCACGTCCAAGCCGAGGTCTGTGTAGAACGGAACCGACCCCGCCCGTACCTCGCGCCCCGCGCCGATGGTCACCGCTGCGCGCGGACCTCGCTCGTTCGTGAACTGCACGAGCCCGCGCGCCGACGCGGCGGGCTGCAGGGGCACGCCGAGGAGTGAGAGAAACTTAAGGCGGTTGCGTTCGGGAATCTGGTTGCAGCGGTAGAGCAGATTCTCCGTGAGGAACGCGAAAATTTCGACGAGCGTGACGCCCGGATCGCTCTTGTTGAAGTTCGTCCATTCAGGGTTGTGGACGGGGATGCGCGCCAGCGCTTCGTCCAGCAAATCCTGGTAACGTCGGTCGTCTAGATTTGGGATCGTGATGGGCATCGGTTCACCTTAACGGGTCATCCCGTGAGCAGGACGTTCAAACTCACAGACTCCTGCTTGCGCGTCGCGACGAGGCGGTACTTGATCGTCGCGACCGCCGCCTGCGGGTCTGTCTCGTCCGGCTCGACGCTCACGTCCTCGACAGCGACGCGCGGCTCCCACTGCGCCAGCTCCTTCGTGATGCGGTCGCGGATGAGCTGGCGCGTCGTGACTGTGTTCGGCTCGAAGAGGTAGCGGCTGAGGCTGCCGCCGAAAGCCGGCAGGCGCAGCCGCTCGCGCTTGTCCGTGAGCAGGATGATGCGAATCGACTCGCGCACGTTCTCTTCGCCCTCCGACCACACCGTGCGCCCGTCCGTGCCGACGCGCGGGGGGAAGCTCAGGCCCTTGCCGTAAATCTGTCCGCTCTTGAGCAACGCCGAAACTCCTCGCGATCAGCTCGCGCCCTTCGCCTTCGACGCGAAGCCGGGCAGGGGGAAGCAGATCAAAAAGAAAGGCATCCAGTGGAAGATGATGTCGAGCAAACTCACGATGATCATCAGCAGGATGAGCGCGCAGATCGTGATGATCGGGATCGAGAGCGAGCAGATCATGCCGACTTCGAGCCCGCCCTGCACGCACGCACCCCCGTCGGGCACGGACAAATCCTTGTGCAGGGGCCAAGGCAGCACTGTGCGGATGAGATCGCCGAGCGTCAGACCCTTCATCCGCGCGACCTGACCGCAGAGCATGTCGGACATCATGAAGGCCGTGTTCTTGTCGAACTTGCGCAAGCCCGCGGGCGAGGTGTCGATGGGCAGCCCGATCCGGATCGGGCGCGCGGGCGCGTCCGGGTCGAAGAAGCCGGCCAACTGGAACTCGCGTGTCGGCGCGCTCAACAGAGGCGGATCGATGGGGCCGCACAGCGGTCGCTGATAGACGCAGCGGATGCGGAAGAAGCCCTCGCGCGTGTCCATCGGCTTCTGCGCGGCGAGCGGGAGGCTGGATGCGACGGGTGCGGGACGGGGCGCGAGCGCGAGCTTGATCAGGTCGGCGAGCGCGTCGATCTTGCGACCCGACACGTCGAGCTTCGACTCGTCCGTGATGGTCGCCGGGCTGAGCGTGACGACGGGCAGCGGCGCGAGTTCCTCATCCGTCGGGTGCGCGGCGTCGAGTTCCGCGTGCGCGAGCGGGAAGAGGAAGCTGGGGAAAGTCGTATCACCGGCGATGATCTTGTCGCGGTTGTAGGACACCTTGGCGCTCTCTAGTCGATCTTCCGCCGTCGGGCTAGTGTCTTCGAGGGCGATGGCGCGCAGCGCGGCGACCAGATTCTTCTTCACCTTCGCCGTGGGGTACGGGAGCGGCTTGAGTTCGAGCGCTTTCGCGCGCCAATTCGCGAGCTTGGTCGAGTGCAATGCGTTGTAAACGGCGAGCGCGGGGGGGTCGTTCGAGAGCGCGGCGGGGCTGCTCGCGCCGGGCGCGGTGATCGCCGCCCAGACGCTCGGCAGGTTCTCTTCGAGGTACTTCGCGAAGTCGAGCAGGATGTACCAGGAGCCCGTCTGGATCAGCTCGCGCGTCGCTTTGATGGAAGCGGTTTTCGCGTTCGGATCGTCCGCATCCATCGGCTTGTCAGTCGAAGGCGGCGCGGGACTCACGGCGTGCGACGGCGTCCACTTGTCCGGCTCCACGGCGGCGCGCGCGGCATCGGCTCTTTGCAGCAAGACTTTCCACGGCTCCGTCACGTCGCGCCACAGCGCCATCATGCGCGGATCGACGATCTCGTTCTCCGGCTGGGTCGCGCCGCCCGACGCAGCCGCGTTCATCGCCGCCGCAGAGAGCTGCGATTGAAGCAGCGACGCCGCGCCCATGTACGCCTCGCGCTTGCCGACGGGGACGAGCCCGGCAAGCAAGCGCCTGCGCCGCCCCGCGTCGTCCGTGTAGTTGAGTGGGAAGAGCGGCAACGGCTCCTCGCCTTCGACTAGCACGTCGCCGACCGCTTCGCCCGTCGCGTTCAACGCGCCGGAGACCCGCTGCCAGCCCGCGTCGCCCTCCGGCGTCGAGACGTGCGCGTACTCTTCCCACGTCGCGTCGAACGCGGGCAGAGGGATTGACGAATCGACCGCTCCCGTCAGCGGGTTGACGAAGGGCACCGTCTGACCGCTCGCGTTGACGACCGACGCGGGAAACATTCGGCGGATGACGAACGTCGTGCTCTCTTCGCGCCCGCGGTCGAGCGCCTTGTCGGGCAGACCCGCGCGCCCGCAGACGAGGCACGAGGCGACCATGTAGTAGCGCTGGTGCGCGGGCTGGTAGAGCTTGAGCGTCCGCGGCTTCCTCGATCTGAAACTCCCGGCGTTGGCGTTTGCCGACAGGCTCGTGACTTCCGGCGACGGCGCGGCGCCGAGCAGACGCGCGCGCTTGTTCTCGGCGGCGAGGCGCAGGCGTTGGAGCGGGAGCGCGAACTTCGGCGCGACTTGGACGGGCGCGGGCGCCGAGACAAGATCGCGCCACGTCTCTGGCTGCGCGACGAGCGTGCCGAGACGCGCCGGATCGTTTTCGAGGAGCGCGAGCACGTCCTGCATGAACGCGTCGGTGGCGAAGCGCAGGATCGCCGGGCGCTGCAAAGCCGCGCGCCGCGTCGCGCCCGCTTCCGCCCCAGCCGCCGCGCCCCACAGAGGCGCGGGCGTCGTCCATTGCACTATGTCTCTCATCGTCGGTTCATCAATGCCTGCCGCCGCTCATCGAATGATGTTCGGCGCGCGAATTCCCTCGCCTCCCGCTCACCAGATATTGCCCGCGCCGGGCGTGTAGGAGGCGCTCACCACCGAGTTGCTAATCAGCGTGTCGCACTGGACGACGCCGCTGAACTTCGACATCCCCGCGTCCACCGTCACCATCCCGGCGGAGACGGCGACCATGCTCGCGTTGATCGTCACCTTCGCAGAGGCGTTGACAGTGATGCCGCTTGCCTCAAGTTTGATCGAGTTGCCGTTGCTATCGACGATCTCGACCGTGCCGGGGCCATCCTTCAGAGTGATCTTCTGCCCGCCCGGCGTCTCGCAGATGAACTTCTCCTGCCCGTCCGTGTCGTCGAGCGTGACTTTGACGCCGTTGCGTGAGCGCAGGACTTTCTTGTAGTTGTTGCCCCCGCCGTCCATCGTCTCGGGCGGCGCGTCCGACCCGTTCCACAAGCCGCCGACGACGTAAGGCCGTCGCGCGTCGCCTGCCTCGAACGCGACTAAGACCTCGTCGTTGACGTCGGGCACGAACCAACTGCCGCGGTTGTTTCCGCCCAACATCGTCGCGAGCCGCGCCCAGGCTTCATACTCGCCGCCCGCCGTGTCTGGCGACCAAGGCAGCTTGATCTTGACGCGCCCCTGCCCGTCCGGGTCTTTTATGTCCGAGACGAGCGCCGGGAAGACGCCGTACCAGCGACCGCCCAAGCCGGTCGAGCGGCGCGCGTCCAAAATCATCTCTAGTGGAGTTCCGTCGAACATTGTTTTGCCTGCTCACTGGTTCGAGCACTGTGTGTAGCCTTCTAACTGCTGCGGGTTCTGGCACCAGTTCTTGAGGCTGACGGTGTAGGCGCTGTCGCGAAGCTGCCCGCGGATGGTGTAGTTGGCCGCCTGCGCGTCCGACTCGCTGGTGAAGGCGTTCTCGCCGGCGTGCGCCTGCGCGACGGTGATGTACCAGTTGCGCCCGGCCTTCTTGTAGATGGCGCAGGTGAAGCCGAGGCGTTCGGCGCGCTTCAGCTCGTCCTGCGCACTGGCGAGGCTATCGTCATGCCCGATGACGATGCCCCACGTTCCAGCTTCCTGCGCGCGCTCGGTGGCTTTCTTGATCTCCTGATCAAGCTGCTTCGACACCTGCTGCACGTTCTCCTGCGACGCGCCTTCGATGCTGCCCTTCGCCAGGTCGTTGAGGATGTGCGGCGCGTCGCCGGGAAAGAAGTGGGAGAGCAAAGCCTGTCCACTGGCGCGCTCGGCCTGTTTCTCGCTGAGGATTTTCGGGCTCAACTCGATGACGGTCTTGCGCTGCCGGTCGCGCTCGTCGGCGATGAACTTCTGCTGCTCGAAGTTGAAGAGCGCCTGCCGCTCCGCCGCCTGCTGGCTGTTGTAGTTGCTGTTGAACATCAGCGCGACCGCGCCGAGCACGACGCTGCCGACAAACGTCGAGACCGACGAGAGGCGATTCCAGAACTTGTCCGAGAAGTTGCTCTCGGGCTGCTGCTGCTCCGCCCCGCGCCGCAAAGCGTCGGCGAGCGCGGCAATCAGACGGCGCAACTCCTCGTCGGTCGTGCCCGTCGTTCCTAGCGGCTTGTCGTCTGGTGCGCTCATCGTTTCTCGTACTACTCCCCAATGGTCGTCATTCCCCGCGACTGATCCCGGCGCGCTCGCCGCGAAACTCGGTGCGGATGCCTTTGGCGTTGTCGAAGAGAATCCGTGTCTCCGTCAGGTAATACTTGCCGCTGAAGAGCGGTCCCAGCTCTTTAAGGTTGACGTAGTTGCCGACGCGCACGTCCGACTTGGTCTCCGCTACGCCGTAGCCGACGACGAAGCGGCGCGCGCTCATCTTGAAGAAGGTCTCGGCTGCCGACTTCGCCTCGTCGCTGTTTAGGGCGACCGCGTGCGCGAGCGACTCTTTGCGCTCGCCGATCTTCGACTTG
>JBJMGS010000053.1:0-9321 GCA_045807785.1 Pyrinomonadaceae bacterium | reverse complement strand
TTGAATCTCAGCGGGTACATTCCCCGCAGCTTGCTGCGTTAAAGTGTGTGGGTGAGCAAGTTCATCCACAAGAGCCACAACGTCTCAGTTCTGATGTATCACATCGTGTGCCCGGCCAAGTACCGGCGGGTAGTGTTCAGTGCCGAGGTTGATCGGAAGCTCAAAGAGGTCTGTCTGGAGCTAGGGAAGCGATACGAGATCAGCTTTCTGGAGATCGGGACAGACCGAGACCACGTGCATTTTCTCGTGCAATCGGTGCCGACGTACAGTCCGAAGAAGATCGTGCAGACCATCAAGAGCGTCACCGCCCGCAGAATCCTCGCCTCGTGCCCGGAGGTGAGGGAGCAGTTGTGGGGCGGGGAGTTCTGGTCGGACGGGTACTTCATCAGCACGGTCGGGAAACACGGCAACGAGAGTGTGATTAAGAAGTACATCCGGGAACAGGGTGCTGAGTCACACTACGAGCAACTCTACGAGGGACAACTCAATCTCTTCTGATACCCCGCAGCTTGCTGCGGGCGAGTTTCATTTCGGTGGACGCGCGCCTGATCTCGCTCGAAGACAAAGTTGACGCGCGGCTGCGCGAGACGCGACCGATCTGGGAGGGCGTGCAGCAGCGCCTGACCGGAATCGAGAAGGAAATGACCACGCTCAACCGTCAATTTAGAACCCTGATCCGCGACTCGATTGACGTCCGCTCGCGCGTCGAGAAGCTTGAAGACGAGCAGGCGGCGCGAGAGGAGTAAGACATGATGAGATTTCTCAAAAGAGCCTTGCCGTTTCTGCTAACCCTGATCGTCGGCTTGTCGCTCGGCGGCTTGTTCAAGCACCGACGACACTATCGTCACAGTGATGTGGGCGTAGCTTACGGCGGAGTTTACGATGGCGGTAAGGTGTTCATTGCGCCCGCGCCCAACAGCGCCGCGCTCGCAGACGTGACGCGCAAGGCAGTCATCCTCGCCAAACCTGAACCGCTCTACACGGACGAGGCGCGGCGTCGTGGCACGGCGGGCGAGGTGAGGCTAAGGCTACTCCTGTCGGCGTCGGGCGAGGTGAGGCAGATTGAGCCGCTCACAACTTTGCCCGACGGGCTCACCGAGAGCGCGGTCGAGGCTGCGCAGCGGATCGAGTTCATCCCCGCAGAGCAAGACGGACAGCGGGTCTCGCAGTTCGTGACGGTAGATTACAGGTTCGACATCCGGTGAGTAGATCGCCGAACAGAGCAATGGATGAGCAAACGGCGCGGCGCGAGATCGTGCGCGTGGGGAATCTGTTGTACGGGCGCGGCTACGTCGTCTCTTCGGACGGCAACGTGAGCGTGCGTCTCGGCGACGACCGCGTGCTCGCCACGCCGACGCAGACCTCGAAGGGGCGCATGAGTGAGGACTCGCTCGCGCTGACAGACCTTGAAGGAAAGCCTCTGAACGACCGGCGCGCTTCCAGCGAGCTGGCGATGCACCTGCTTATCTACCGCGAGCGTTCAGACGTGCGTGCCGTCTGCCACGCGCACCCGCCGCACGGCTCTGCGTTCGCCGTCGCGGGGCTGGCGATTGATCAGCCGATCCTGTCGGAAGTAATTTTAACTTTGGGCTGCGTACCGCTCGCGGAGTACGGCACGCCCTCGACCGACGAGTTGACGGCGGCGATGCTCCCGCTCGTCAAACACCACAACGCGCTCTTGATGGCGAACCACGGCGCGGTCGCCTACGGCGCGGACGTGTGGCAGGCGTTCGACCGGCTGGAAACTCTGGAGCACACGGCGAAGATCGCCATACTTTCCCGCGCGCTCGGCGGCTCGCGCAATCTTCCCCCGGACGCGATTGAGAAGCTGATCAACGTCCGCGAGGAAGCTGGCTACCTCGACGAGAGCGCGCGCTGTCAGGTGTGCAACTACCTGCACGAAACGAACGTCGTCTGCCCCACGGGTGATCGCCCGAACCTGACTGCACAACGCGCGGCGACGAGCGCGAAAGGGAACGGCGCGGGCAAGATCAGCCTGTCGCGCGAGGAGCTGATCGAATTGCTGTCGGAGGCTGCGCGGTTGAAGTCTTGAAGCAAAAGTTGTAAACCACTTCTTTCATTTCACGAAAACAGGAGCGGAAGCGAATGCCACAGGAAGCTTTGGGAATGGTCGAGACGAAGGGTCTGGTCGCGATGATCGAGGCGGCGGATGCGATGGTCAAAGCGGCGAACGTCACGCTTGTCGGCTACGAGAAGATCGGGGCGGGGTTCGTCACGGCGATCGTGCGCGGCGACGTGGCGGCGGTCAAAGCCGCGACGGACGCGGGCGCTGCCGCCGCGCGTCGCGTCGGCGAGCTGGTCAGCGTCCACGTCATCCCACGCCCGCACGGCAGCGTGGACGAGGCTCTGCCCATCGGCAACAGCTAGGAGCCGTGAAGCGTCAATCGTCAATCGTAAATAGTTAAGACGGTCGTCTGCTCTTACGATTCACGATTCACGATTCACGATTGACGAGCACATGATTATCGCGCGCATCCTCGGCACGGTCGTCGCTTCGCAGTAGGACGAGCGGCTCAGCGGCAAGAAGCTGCTGATCGTCCGCCCGCTCAACCTCGACGGCACCGATCAGAGCGGCTACACCGTCGCGGTTGACACCGTCGGCGCGGGTTTCCACGAGCGCGTGCTCGTCGTCGCGGGCTCAAGCGCGCGGCTCGCGCAGGGGATGAAGGACGCGCCGGTGGACTCGGCCATCGTCGGCGTCATCGACACGGTGGACATTGGTAGCGATTAGCTATGAGCGGTTAGCTTTCAGCCAAACCGAAAAGCTAATCGCTCACAGCTAACCGCTCATAGCTCCCATGCAACTCGCGCGCGTCATCGGGACGGTCGTGGCGACCGTGAAGAACGACTCTCTGGAAGGGCGGAAGCTCCTCGTCGTGCAGACGCTCGACGCGAACTTGAAGGCGAGCGGGAAGCCGCTCGTCGCGCTCGACGCCATCGGCGCCGGCGTGGGCGAGCTGGTCTTCTGGTGCCGGGGCAAGGAGGCGAGCTTTCCCTTCCGCCGCGACGACACGCCGACCGACTGCACCATCGTCGGCATCGTGGATTCCGAAGCGCACGTGACGGACGTCGGAGGTCGCGCTTGATCATCGCGCGCGTCATCGGCAACGTCGTCGCGACGCAGAAGAACGAGCGCTACGCGGGCGGGCGCGTGATGCTCTGCCAGCCGTTGACGCCTGAAGGCGCGGAGACCGGCGTCGCCTTGCTCGCGCTCGACTCGGTGGACGCAGGCATTGGCGACATGGTGCTCGTCGTGCAGGAAGGCTGGGGCGCTTCGACGGCGGCGACGGGCAAGGCGGGCGCGGCGATTGATTCGGCCATCGTCGGCGTGATTGACAGGATCGATCTGCTGAAGCCGGAGACACAACGCGGGGAGGGGTGAGAAGAAGTTGAGCGCGGAGCAGGACAAGGTTCGTTCAATCGCGGAGCGCATCGCGCAGCGGCTCTCACAGGGCGCGGGGAGCGAGGCGAGCGCAAGCGCGTCGGACGGCGGCGACGACGAACTCGCGCAACTGCGCGCGAACCTGCGCGACGTGCAGCAGCGGCTCGCGCAGATCGAGTCGCGCGTCGCGGGCGGCGGCGCGCGCGGACAACAAGCGGCGGGCGGCGCGTCGCACTCCGGCGCGGGATCGTCAGCGGCGGGCGAGACGCGTACGCCGCAGCCGCAGAGGTTTCTGAGTAGCACCTACGTCCCTGCAACGCACCCGAGCCAGGAACGTTTCGGCATCGACGACGCGGTGACGGAGCTGGTGGATTTTTTCGAGAAGGAAAAGGTCTGCACGGTCGAGCCGGGCGGCAAGCCGTGCGACCACTGCGCGATGTGCAGCACGCGCGGGTTCTAGTCCAGCGAACTCGGTCGCGCCGCGAGCGAAATAAAAGAGGCTCACTCCCGTTTCGAGAGTGAGCCTCTTTCGTTGTTACTGAAGTTGCAGACTTCGACCGGCAGAGTCTTGAGCCGTCGCGGTTGCGTCCTCTGACTCCGCCGGAGTCTCTACCTGTTCGTGCTGCCCTGCGGGGTCGCGTTGCCCTGCGGGCGGCGCATCGTGTTCGGGTCGAAGCGCGGGGCCTGTTGCGCGCTCGCGTCCGCCTTGAAGTAGGGCTCTTCCTTGAAGCCGTAGAGCTTCGCCGCGATGACCATCGGGAAGTTGCCGCGCGAGGTGTTGTAGTCCTGCGCCGCCGCGGTGTAGTCGTTGCGCGCCGTGTTGATGCGGTTCTCGGTGCCGGTCAGCTCGTCCTGCAACTTCAAAAAGTTCTCGTTCGAGCGTAGCACCGGGTAAGCCTCCTGCAGAGAGAGCAGGCGACCGATGGTGCCGCCGAAGCTGTTGTTAGCGTCGATGACCGCCTGCTTCTGCTCCGGCGTCTTGTCGCCGTTGTCGCCCTGCGGCTGCGCGTTCTTCGCGTTCAAGAGTTGCGAGCGCGCCTGCGCGATCTGCCCGAAGACTTCCTGCTCCTGCACGCCCGCCGACTGCGCCGCCGAGACGATGTTCGGGATGAGATCGGCGCGGCGTTGCAGTTGGCTCTCGACCACGGCCCACCTCGCTTTGACGTTCTGCTGTTTCGTTTGCAGCGTATTATAGCCGCACCCGCTGGCTGTCACGGTGGCGAACACGGCCAGCGCGAGCAGCGCGATTCTTCTTTTATTCATCAGGCGTTTCTCCTCAACTCTATTTACGAACGATCGGCAACGAAGGTTCGACTTGCAACTCGCGCGCCCGTCATGCCCCGCCCACTTTCAACTCGTCAACGGCCTCGATCACCTTCTCGATCTCCGCGAGGTATGACGCGAACAGCTCGTGCGCCGCGCGCTCGGACGCGGGGCTCTCGCCCGACTCGCGCAGCGTGAAGACGCGCTCGAAGGGCACGGCGTCCAAGCGGAAGCGGCGCACCGTCGCGTTGACGATCTCGCGCTTCGTCACGGGCGGCTCGCGCTCGCCGTGGAGCATCAGCGTGGGCGCGAAGAGCGTCGCGAAACTCGTCAAACTGTCAGCCATCAGATCGCAGAGTTTATCGACCGAGACCGACGCTGGGATGTAGAGCCGGCGCAGTTGGATCAGTTTGCTCCGCAGTTCGTACTCGGTCTGGTGGCGCAAATTCTCGTCGCTGATCTCCAGCGACGCAAACGGATCGTCGCCGTGGAGCACGACGCGCGCGCGTCGCATCTGGTGGAACTCGATGGGGAAGACGTCCGCCGCGTCGCGCAGTTCCTCGGTCGTGAAATAGACGGGCAGCGGATGACCGAGGCGCTGCCACTCGCGCACGGGAGCCTGCGCGAGCCGCAAATCTTCCGGCGTGATGCGTCTGAGCGCGATGAGCAGGTTGTAGTCGGAATCCTCGCCCGCGTGATCGCCCGCCGCCGCCGAACCGTAGAGCACGACCGAGGCGAGGTTGTCGCCGTGCGTCGCGCGCAAGTCGCCGACGAGGTGGTTGAAAGCCTCCTGCGCCACTTTGTTCGCCATCAGTCCTCCGAGACGAGCTGTTAGCTGTTAGCCATTAGCTATCAGCAAATCCAAAAAGCAGGTTCGAGGCTCAGCCGCTGAGCTAAAAGCTAACGGCTAACAGCTAATCGCTCTCGTTACCAACTGCCGCCCGATCCGCCGCCGCCGAAGCCTCCGCCGCCGCCGAAGCCGCCGAAGCCTCCGCCACCTCCGCCGCCCCAGCCGCCGCCGCCGAAGCTGCCGCCGCCCCAGCCGCTCGAACGTCGCCCGCCACTGCCCGCCGCGTTAAAGAGTGCGTTGAGCAGGAGCATGTTCATGCAGCCGCTCCCGCCGCCTCGTCCCGCGCCGCCGCGCTTCGACAGGATGGTCATGATTACGAAGAGCACGACGAGCATGACGCAGCACTGTGGCGGGATGCCGGTCGCCGCAGTGCGACTCGGCTGCCGGCTGGCGCTCTCGCGGTAAGCACGACTCCGGTCGATGCCTTCGACGCTGAAGCCGCGCTTCTCGGCGAGCGTCGCGACGTAGGTCTCGACCGTGTCGGAGACGCCCTTCGAGTAGTCGCCCGCCTTGAAGGCGGGCACGAGGCGCGCGCGCTGAATCTGCCCGGTCATGCCGTCCGTCAGATCGCCTTCGAGGTGCGTGCTGACCTGCGTGAAATACTTGTGGTCGTCAATCGCCACGAGCAGTAGCAGCCCCGCCTGATCGCCCTCCTTCGAGCCGATGCCCCAGCCGCGCGCGACCGCCAGCGAATAGTCGTAGATGTCGCGCTCGCCCGTGGTGCGAACCGTGACGACGGCGATCTCAATGTCGGCGACGCTCTTCAGATTCGTCAGGATCGTCTCCAGACGACTCTTCGTCGCCGCGTCGATGACGTTCGCGTAGTCGTTGACGTAGCCGGTCGGCGCGGGGAGCGGCGACTGCGCTGTCTGCGCGCGCGCTGTGGCGTGCGAGCCGCAGAGAAAGAGGAAGCCCAGAAAGAGCGTTAGTCTGAGTGCGCGTCCTGTTGGCATTGGGTTCGCGGGCAATAATACAGGTCGGGGGCGCATCGTGGAAGTTAAAAGTTGTGCCGCGTGGGGCTGCGTGCGTCTCGTCAACCTTCGATCAACAGGTGCAGGACGTAAAAGAGCGCGACGCCCGCGAAGACCACGATGGAGACCATCGGGTTCTTCCGCTCCATGTGGTTGACCTCCGGGATGAGATCGCTCGCCGCCACGTAGAGCGTCACGCCCGCCGAGAAGGGCAGGGCGTAGATGACCGCCGTGCCGAGGCGCGCCTGCAACCCCGCCACGCTCAACACGCCGCCGAGCGTGGCCGCGCCGATGATCGTCGTTGCCACGAGCGCCTGCCGCCGTGAACGCCCAGAAGCCAGCATGATCGACGCGGCGGTGAACCCCTCCGGCACTTTGTGAAGCAGGATCGCCACGAAGACGAGCAGCCCCACCTTCGCGCTGACGAGAAAAGCTGCCGCGACCGACACCCCGTCGAAGAAGGTGTGAATTGAGAGCCCCCCAATGGCGGTGTAAGCCGCCGCGGGCGGGAGCATGGCTTCCGTGTGCGTCTCCGCGCCGAAGTGGAAGTGCGGCGCGACGGTGTGCTCGAACAGGTGGATCAGGAGGTAGCCGGACAACAGCAGCGTCATCGCGCCCATCACGGCGTGATTCAGCTCAGACGGCGGCTCGCGAGGCGTCCACAGCCGGACGACCTCCGGCAAGACCTCTATGAAGATAGCCGCGAGCATGAATCCCGCGCCCAGCGCGATCAGGTAGCGCAGGAGTCGCCCTTCGCGCACCGCCGAGCCGGGTCGCGCCAGCAGCCAGCCGCCTAGGATATTAGCCAGCGCCACCAGAGTCCCGAAAAAGAGTAGTTCGCCGAAAACGGTCATGAAAAACAACGATTTATCTTATTTCTACTCATTTTGCCACACTCGCGGCGCGCAACTATACAAGATACGGTCGAAAACTAATAGACACTGCCCGCCCGCAAAAGTGCTTAAAACCCTTCAAGCTGACCTTCCCTTAAGCAACTTATGGCTCAGATCACTAAAATTCTTACACTATATCGTGCTTAAAAATAATCGTTTTGCCGGGTGTTTTATCTTGACAGTCTCTTTTAGTAGAGCGTACTATTCGCGACTAGTGGAGGAAAGTGGCTTAAAGTGGGGTCGCCAGAGGAATTTACACGAAGGTTTAAGTTCTACTTTAACTTTTAAGCAATGTCACCTCCCCCACACTGCCCGGGCTCCCTATGTTACGAGGCAATTACACGGCGCGCATTGATTCAAAAGGGCGTTTAACCGTACCGACCACTTTTCGCCGTCACATACAGGAAAACCACGGGGCTGACGTCTACGTGACCAGTTTGACAGGCGAGAGCGTGCGAATCTACCCGCTCTCGGAATGGGAGTCAATCGAGCAGCGTCTGGCGCTGCTGCCTTCGATGGACCCGGCGCGCCGCAAGTTCCTTGACCGCACGAATTACTACGGGCAGCAGGCGGCGATGGACTCGCAGGGGCGCGTCCTGATTCACCCGCTGCTACGCAAGAGCGCAGGCGTCGTCGGCGACGTGACCGTGCTCGGCTATTTGACATACCTCGAAGTCTGGGAGCTTGAGCGTTTCCAACAGCGACTGCTCGCCGATCCTTACACAGAGGAAGACGAAGCGTCGATCGCGCGGCTCGGAATCTGAGAAGCTGCAACAGGTCAACCGTGACGGGTGACGAAAAGAACAGCGGAAGACGCGGCGTGTCATCCGATCTCTGTATGAACCCTGTCGCCCGTCGCCGGTCACCTAGCACAATCTTTCGCTCTTTGAACAAGCTCGCGGGGCGGTGGCGATGATTGCGTCCGGAGGGGGGCTGGGCGCGCCCCACCGCCCCGTGTTGCTCCAAGAATCGTTGCTGTACCTGGCGCCCGCGCGCGGCGGTCTCTTCATCGACGCCACGCTCGGGCTCGGCGGGCACAGCGAGGCGATTCTGGAGTCGAGCACGGACGCCCGCGTCATCGGCTTCGACCGCGACACGGCGGCGATCAGTTTCGCCAGTGAGCGGCTCGCACGTTTCGGCGCACGCTTCCGCGCCGTCCACGCAGACTTTCGCGTGGCGCGGCGCGTCGTCACGGACGCGGGCGAGCGGGAGGTGAGCGGCGTCCTGGCCGATCTCGGCGTTTCATCGCTCCAGTTTGATTCGCCCGCGCGCGGCTTCAGCTTCCGGCACGACGCGCCGCTCGACATGAGGATGGACGCGGGCGGGGACGAAGAGACGGCGGCGGAAATGCTCGCGCGGCTGCCCGAAGAAGAGATCGCACGCGTGATCTTTGAGTACGGAGAAGAAAGGCGCTCGCGCAAGATCGCGCGTTGGATCGTCGAGCGGCGAGAGCAGGGACGCCCCATCGAGACGACGACGGAACTGGCTGAGCTGGTCGCGCGCGCCGTCGGCCACAAACGCGGCGAGCGGATTCATCCCGCGACGCGGACGTTTCAGGCGCTGCGCATCGCGGTCAACGGTGAACTCGAAGGGCTCGGCGAGTTCGTCGAGACGGCAGTCGATCTTTTACAGGCGGGCGGGCGGCTCGTCGTGATCAGCTTCCACTCGCTGGAAGATCGGATCGTGAAGCGCACGCTGCGCCGCCTCGCCGGGCAGTGTGAGTGCCCGCCGCGCGCGCCCGTCTGCTCCTGCGGCGCGCGGAAGGTGGTTGAAATTTTGACGAAGCGCCCGGTCGTCGCAACCGAGGAAGAGTTGGCGGAGAACCCGCGGGCGCGCAGCGCGAAACTTCGCGCGTGCCTGAAACTCGCCGCGGGCGAGTGAGAGACGTGGGTTTCAGTAACGAGCACGGGAAGACGGAAGGTGAGCAAGCGCAAGTGCTGG
>JBJMGS010000052.1:0-40019 GCA_045807785.1 Pyrinomonadaceae bacterium | reverse complement strand
TCGACGGGGATGCCGAAGCGCGAGGCGATGTGCGGCGTGCGCAGGCGGACGCCGAAGGTCTTCGCGCTCAGCTCGCCGCGTCCGGTGGCCGCGACGGTGCGTCGGAGGTCTGCGATGGAGTCGCAGAAGACGGCGCGCAGTTGATCTTTCGGCAGGAGCCCTTCAGGCCACCACTTGCCGGGGCCGTTGAGGATGACCTGGCCGGGGCGGAAGCCGACTTCAATCGCCTTTTGCACTTCGAGCAGGCTGATGCCCTCGGCGAGGAAGCCGCGTTCGAGCGCGAGCTTAATCAAACGCGCGTCCGGGTTCGTCTTGATGCTGTAGGCGTTTGTGACCTTGACGTCCGGCGTCGTGAGTCGCACGGCCAGGCCTGCCGCGCGCCCGAAGACTTCCGCCGCCGTGCCGTCGAGGAAGAGCCAGGAGGGCGTCGCGACCTCCGCGAACTCGTACTTCGACAGGTCGCTCAAGAAGGAGGCCGGCACGCCCGGCGCGCATGAGACCTCCGCCTTCGAGTGACCGTTCACGGAGTGACCTTTGCCGTTACCGTTCGCGGCGCCGCTCAAACCCGCAGTCATCTCGACGCCGTGGTTGCCGTTCCCACTCGCATGCCCGTTGCCGTTGGTGTTGACCTCGGCGGTCAGTTGCAACAGCTCGGGCTTGAGCTTGTGCAGCCGGTCGGCCAGCGCGGGCAGGCCCGAAGGGTGTTTGAGCGAATGGCCGACCGCGCCCGCGAAGGGCTCGGGCAGCGGCGGCAGCGGGAGCTGCGAACGCACGGGCACTTCGAGCACGACGCGCGTGAACTCTTCGCTGACCTGACCGGCGGGCCGCGCCGGGACGCCGGTCACGGCCTCGACCAACAGCGCCGGCAGGTTGCGCCCGGCGATGGTCGCGCCGTGCACCCAGGCGGGGAAGCGCGGGTTCCATTCGAGCAGCCAGAGCTGACCCGCCGCGTCGCGCACCATCTCCAGCTCCGCCCCGCCCGTCCAGTTGAGGCGGCGCACGATCTCGCGCAGGGGCGCGAGGAACTCCTCTGACGGCTCGGTCACGTCGCCCGCCCAGGTCTTCCCCTCGGACGTGATCTCGCGCTTGCGCATCCGCACGCAGCCGTTGATTTCGCCCTCGTAGGCCGAGAGCATGACGGACTCTTCGTAGCCGGTGACGTGCGCCTGTAGGAAGAGGCGGTCGGTCGCCCAGACGTGCGAGAGCGCCGCGCGTGCGGCCTCGAAGTGGGGCCAACTGCTGACGCGCGCCGCGTCGTAGTAGGGGCCTTTGAGCCAGACGCGCCAGTCCTGCTTGCGGCAGAAGGCGTGTATCTCCCAGTCCGAGCAGTCGGTCGAGATGAAGGTGGGGATGCGTAAGGGGAGCCCCTCCGAGGCGCGGACGGACGGCTTGGTGATCTGCCGCAGAGCGCCGCCCGACGGGATCAGAAGGTTCTTGTGGCCGTCGGGGAAGACGTCCGAGAGCCAGAGCGATTCGAGGTCGCTCCCCGAAATCCACAGCGCGCCGGAGTCGAGAATCTCCCCGATGCGTGCGCCGTAGTCTTCAAGGCTCAGCTCGTCCCAGGGGCGTTGCAGCCACAGCTCGTCGAAGTCAGTCCAGTGCAACCCCGAACTGCGGTTCGAATACTCGACGCCGACCAGTGTGGCCTGCGGGTATCCGGCGCGCAGCGAGCGCGCGATGCCGACGCCGGGCTGCGGGTTAGACCCGCAATAAAGTCCGCTGATGTAAATCTTCATCTCTTCCTCAAGGGCGCTGAAGGAACAGACCCGCACGCCGCCCCGGCACGTGCGCCAGTTAAGAACTGCTCGCGCGTTGGTTACGAAAAGAACGACCGCCAAGGGCGCGCACACCTGCACGGCACACATGGCAGCCGCTGCTGATACCGACATTGGAGGTATTTATAAATAACAGGGCGCGGTGAAGAGTGTCTGTACAATAAAGTACGTCGGGGCGCCCGCGCTGACAGGTATATTTGGACGAGGCGATATAAGGGATGGTGAGGCAGAAGTTAATCAATGTGAGCAAGCCTCCGCTGCTCTTCGAGCAGACGGGCGGCCGCGGGCGTGAGCAGAACGCGGAAGTACTGCGCTCGCCCTGTGGCGGCGAAGGACGAGAGATGTACCTGACCGTAATGCCGTCGCCGTACAGATGTGTACAGACCGTGCCCGCGCCCGCTGCTACCTTAGCCGTCCACTTCCCTGAACATAGACAGGTGACTCTGAATGGTATGTGAGTCGGAACAGGTCGAGGCGACGATCACCTACCCGTCCTATAAATCGTTCGATGAGTTCATCGACGTTGGGTGGTTGAAGTCGCTCGACGGGTACGTGGCCGAGAGGGTGCGGCGGCACGTCGAGGCGCAGCAGGACTCTCAGTTCTACACCGGCCCCTTCACGCTCGAACGGCAGAGCCCCGCCCGCCCCGGCACGCGGATGATCTACCTCTCGCAGTCGAAGGAGCCCGACAGCTACTACGACCTCGACCGGACGGAGTTGTGGGAGCCGACGGCGGCGGTCGAAGAGTTCTCAGAGTTGATGTCCTTCATCCGCACGCTCCCGTTCGAAGCGACGGGGCGCATGCTCATCATGTACGACCACGCGCCCCGCCCGGTCACGCCGCACAGGGATCACGACGTGGCAGAGGTCTGTCACGAGTTCGTCTGGTTCAGGACGAACCTCTCGAAGCCCTTCTACATGCTCAACCAACACACGGGCGAGAAGCAGTACGTCGCCTCCTACTCCGCCTGGTTCGACACGGTGAACCAGTACCACGGCTCCGACCCCTGCGACGGCCTCTCCTTCAGCGTGCGGGTAGACGGTCGCTTCACCGAAGAGTTCCGCCGGCAAATCCCGCGACCCGCGGTCAACCCCGCCTCCGCCCCGGCGTTGTGGGCCAGCGAGTCGAGGCGGTAGCGGCTGCACCGAACGCCGCGCGCCTGCCCGGTCTTCTTACGGGACACCGCTAACAGGCGATGAGAGCCCCTCACTCTCCAGGGCAACATCAAAGCCTCGCGCTGCCTCTAAACCACACACCGACAAGGGGAGTTAATTTTTCCATGCACATTCTTATCCTCCCGCTCCTGCTGAGCGGGTTTTTGGCCGCCGCTCCGAACACCACCGCCGCGCAGGAGGCGAAAGCCGGTCTCCTCACGCGCACCGTGAAGGTCGGCGGCGAGTTCTACACCTATCAGGTCTTCGTCCCCGCAAGCCTCGCCGGGAAGAAGGACGTGCCCGTCATCGTCTTCCTGCACGGCATCGGACAGAGGGGCGAGGGCGGATTCCTGCCCGCAGGCGGCGCGGCGGGCGGATTCGTCCGGCAGTATCTTGAGCAGGTGCCCGCGGTCGTCTTGCTCCCGCAGTGTCGCGGGGGGCGGTACTGGCACGACGCAGAGATGGAGCGGATGGTACTGGCAGAGCTTGAGCAGACGGCCTCGGAGTTCTCAGCCGACTCGAAGCGGCTATATCTGGTCGGGGTCTCGATGGGCGGCTTCGGCGCGTGGCACCTCGCGGCTGAACATCAGGGTAAGTTCGCGGCGCTCGCCGTTATCTGCGGCGGCAGCACGCTGACGAGCGGCGACCGCTTCACGCCCGTCGCGCGAAAGATCGGCCGCACGCCCGTCTGGGTCTTCCACGGGAGCGACGACCACGTCGTGCCGGTCACGGAGTCGCGCGGGATGGTCGAGGCGCTCCGGCGCGTCGAAGGGAGCCGCGTGCGTTACAGCGAGTGCGAGGGCGTCGGGCACGACGTCTGGCTGAACGCCGCCGCCGAGCCGGGGCTGCTGACGTGGCTCCTCGAACAGCGCGCCGTCTGAGATGCTACTTGAACTTCAGCTTCATCCACACGATGGCCGCGCCGAGGATGAGCGTCACCACGTTGGTCACGATGATGGCGACTTCGCCTTTGATGGAGCCGTAGACGATCCAGAGCGAGACGCCGACGCAGAAGGCGACGAACATCAGCAGCGACACGTCCTTCGCCGACTTCGTCTTCCAAATCTTCAACACCTGCGGCACGAACGACGCGGTCGTCAAGCCCCCCGCCAAGAGCCCCAGCAGAGTCAGCCCTTCCATCAGCCCTGCCCTTTCACTGCCTCGGCCTTTGCGTTAGCCAGCGGCGACTCGTCGTAGTTGTCAAGCAGGTCAGACACGTCGCGGTAGACGGCCACCGCGCCCGCCTCTCGCAGCGCCTCCTCGGCGAAGCCGCCGCTGAGGAGCCCGACCGTGCGCATCCCTGCCTTCGCCGCAGCCTGCACGTCGTAAGGCGTGTCGCCGACGACGATGGCCTCCGCGGGCGCTACGTCTTCGAACTCCGCGAGCGCCGCCTGGAAGATGTCCGGGTGTGGCTTCGAGCGCTCGGCGTCGTCAGCCGACGTGGCGGCTTCGAGCAGGTCTTCGACGCCCATGCTCTTCTTATGCCGTTCCACCTCCTCTTGCTTGGCCGAAGAGGCGAGGGCGATCTGTCGCCCCTCGGCCTTGATGCGCTCGAACAGTTCGCGCACGCGCGGGAAGGGGCGCACGCGCGGCAGGTAGTCCCGCTTGAATAGCTCGACGCGGCGACTCTCCAACTCTTCGCCGAAGCGCTCCAGTTCCTCCCGCGTGCAGAAGACCGGCATGAGCTGGTCGCCGCCCTTGCCCATCTGCCCGTGCAACTCCTCGAAACTCAACTCCTTGCCGTAGCCGCGAAACGCCTCGCGCCAGGCCTCGACGTGTAGGTCGTTTGAATCGACCAGAGTGCCGTCCACATCAAAAATAACAGCCTTAATCAAACTATCCTCCTGCGGCAGCCTGCCGCCCTGTCCATGTCCGACTGCAACCCGCTCTAAAGCGCGAAGACCCCGCGCCCATGCGGGGTCTTCGCGTCGAGTAGGTTTGGCGTGACCGTCTATGCCGACAGCCTGTCGGAGCCGGCCACCTTCACGATTTTGTTGTAGACGCCGAAGAGCAGGAAGGGCGCGACCCACTGCCCCACGAAGAGGCTCGCCTTCTGCTTGCCGAGTAGTTGGAGAGTGGCCGAGACCCCGATGGAGCCGACGGCCGCCCAAAGGAATGTGTCCGAAGGGAGCTTCGCCGTCTGCTGCTCGATGGTTCTGGCGACTGCCCCTTCCGTATGCTGCTGTGCCTCTTGCGTGTGTGAGGCGGCTTGCGTTGCGGTTGCGCTCATAGTCTTCCCCCTTGTCGTTTTGTCTGCGGGCGGACTGTCCGCCCTTTCTGGTTACGAAGGTTTGAATAGTCAAAAACCCTGCCTCCGGCGTTTCCCCCTTCACGCCCGAGGCAAGGTTTATGACTATCGGCTGTAGCCCGGCGTTCCCCCGAAACCAGAACCACAGCGCTCCTCCAACGAGGATGCAAGTTAATCGGTAAGCATAGAGTAAGTTTCCCTAACCAATCACATTTTGGTGATTATCTACTTCTATCAGGATCGCTGATTTATCGCTGTTGTCGAACGGACGTTCGTGATCCAATCCGCCGCCGCGCCGTCCAGCTTATGTTTGCGCACCTGCCTCAAATAGATCGGTACGGTACCGTCGGTAGCACGGTCCGCAAAGATGTTAATAGAGCGGGAAGACCGAGCCCATTACTCATCTTACTATAATCGAACATCATAGCCGCCGCCTCACGAACGAGGCTTCCCTACGGGGTTTTGCATGACTACGTGTCGCTTTTGCCCACAGAGGCTGGCACGCGCCCATGCGTCGGGCGGCGTGTGCCCTGCCGACGGAGGCGTTCCGAATTGGACGACAAGAAGGAAAAAAAACGAAAGAAGCGGACGGCGCTGGTCGTCTGCCACAGCGGCAAGGAGTACTGGACGACGCAGACCGAGTTCTGGCAATGGGTCAGAGATCGCGTGGTCGTCAAGACGCAGGACAACCCGCTCACGGGCGTCTTCAGACGCGAGGAAGAGGAGGTGCTGATCCTGCTCAACCACACCGTGCTCAGCCTCGCCGCCCCCAACCACCTGCGCGAGACGATGCTCGCGCGCCGCATGATCCGGCGGCGCTAAGAGGCCGCGTACCGCCTGCTTAGAAGCACCGCCGCGCTGCATTCAAGTAATCCGAGGTTCGAGCCATGACCCGCCCCGTCTCACGTCGCTCCGCAAACTATCCCTCCCGCTCCGCGCGCCTGATCTGCTCGTGCTCGTCGCTCGCGCTGCTCGCCGCCGTGTGCGGCGCGACGGCGCGCGCACAGGCTGTCGGTGCGCCCGCGATGCCCGCTCAGGCCGAAAGGACGCGGGCTGTCTCCGCCCCGCAGCAGGACGCCTCGGCGCAGGCGCGCGACGACGACAGCTACCGTATCGGCCCCGGCGACGTGCTCGACATACGCGTCTTTAACCGCCCGCAACTCTCGCGAGACGCGGCGCGCGTTGACGGCCGCGGCACGATCCGCATGCCGCTCATCGAGGGCGAGATTCAGGCCGCGTGCCGCACCGAGGCCGCGCTGGCGCGCGAGATCGAGACGCGCTACCTGAAGTACCAGCGCAACCCGCACGTGGACGTCTTCGTCAAGGAGTTTCAGTCGCAGCCCGTCGCCGTCATCGGCGCGGTGAACCTACCGGGCCGCTTCCAACTCCAGCGGCCCATGCGCCTGCTCGAACTGATCTCTTTCGCGGGCGGGCCGAGCGAGCGCGCCGGGGCGCGCGTACAGGTCGCTCACGCCGCCACGCCCTCACCGTGCGAGTCGCAGCCCGACGCGACATCGCCGGACGAGAAGTCCGCAGACGATGAGACGGACGTGATGTCGTCTTACCGGCTGAACGACACGCTGCGCGGCGTCGAGCAGTCGAACCCGCTCGTCAGGCCGGGCGACATCGTGAACCTGCCGGAGGCGGAGCAGGCGTTCGTCGTCGGAAACGTCCTGCGCCCCTCGGCGATTGATCTCAAAGAGCCCGTCACGGTCTCGCGCGCGATTGCGATGTCGGGCGGCTTGATGCCCGACACCAAGCGCGAAAAGGTTCGCATCCTGCGCCAGGCGACGGGGTCTGCGGCTAGGAAAGAGATCGTCGTCAATCTCTCGGCGGTCGAACGGCGGCAGGCCGAGGACTTGGTGCTGCAAGCGGACGACATCGTTGACGTGCCGGTCGCCGGAGGCAAGCGCGCGCTGCGTAGCCTGCTGAGCAGCATTTTCCCCGCGGCGGGCCAGCTCCCGATCCAGGCTGTCGCCGGGCAGGTGCCGACCGCCGCCACGCGCCGCCGCTGATGCACGCGTTTTCACACACGCGGGGACAGAGCACGAGGGGGTTTGATCAGCCGGGGATTCGAGGTGAAAGCATGAAAGAAGCGCGCGAGTTGATGAGGCCGCCGGTGGAGGCGCGCAGCCTCGTGCCCATCGAAGTGATCACGCCGCCGCCGCCCTCATACGGCTACTCCGAGATCGGGCTTGATGACGAGCTGGGCTTGCGCAACTACTGGCACGCGGTGCGCAAGCGCCTCTGGCTCGTCGCCTGCCTGACGGTCGTCGTCACCGGGCTGACCGCGGTTTACATGGCGCGCAAGCCCGACATCTATGAAGCGCGCGCGCGCGTGCAGGTGGACGCCGAGCGCTCGAACCCCGCGCTCGGCGCGACGAAGACCGACGTGCTCGTCTTCAACGACCCGACCTACTTCAGCACGCAACTCCAGATTCTCACCGGGGACGGGTTGCTCCGCCGCGTCGCCGAGACGCTCGACCTCGAACACAACGAGGCGTTCCTGCGCCCGCGCCAGACGCGCTCGACGTGGGAGAACCTGACGCGCACGTTCGGCCTCGGCGGCAGGGGCAAAGGCGCGGGCGTCCCGCCGAGTCTCGTCGAGTCGCCGCCGCCCGCGCAGATCGCGCCCGCGGCGGCGCAGGAGGACTTGCAGGAGGCCGCCCGGCTCGCGCCCTACGTCGAGTCACTCGCGCGCGGACTCGAAGCCGAGCCCGTCAAGGAGGCGCGGCTCAAGGTGACGGAGACGCACCTCATCGACGTGCGCTTCGCGCACCCCGACCCCAGAGTCGCCGCGCAGGTCGCCAACGCCGTCGCGGACGTTTTCGTCGCGACCAACCTGGAGAAGAAGACCGAGTCGAACACGACGACCGGCGACTTCCTGCAGAAGCGCGTCGCGGAGTTGCAGGCGCAGATACGCGCCGACGAAGAGCGGCTGATGGCTTACTCGCGCAGCAACCAGATACTCTCACTCGACCCCAGCCAGAACACCGTCGTGGATCGCCTCGTCGGCCTCAACAAGCAACTGCTCGAAGCCGAGAACGAGCGCAAGATGGCGGAGGCCGCTTACCGCGCCGCGCTCACCCCCGGCGCGGCTGAAGCTCTCTCCGAGGGCGGCGCGAAAGAGGCGGCCGATCTCGAAAGCAAGCTCGCGGAGCTGCGCTCTAAGCGCGCGCAACTGCTCGTCGAGAACACCGAGGAGTGGGCCGAGGTCAAAGAGGTGACGCAGCAGATCAGTGTGCTCGAACGACAGGTGGCGGACGCGCGCGCGCGCGCCGTCTCGACCGTCAAGACGAACCTTGAGACGCGCTACCGCGAATCGTTCGCGCGCGAGCAGTCTCTGCGCGCGGCCTTCGACGAGCAGCGCGCGGCGACCCTGACGCAGAACGAGGCGGGGATCAACGCGCGCCTCATCCAGCAGGAGATCGAGACGAGCAAAAACCTGCTCGACGGCCTCTTGCAGCGCGCCAAGGAGAACGAGGTCGCGCTCGCCGGCACCCTCAACAACATCCACGTCACCGATCACGCCATCCCGCCGAAGGTCGCGGTCGCGCCGCAGCGCCTGATGAACGTCGGGCTCGCCTTCGTCCTCTCGCTCTCACTCGGCGTCGGCCTTGCGCTGCTGCTCGAAAGGCTCGACAACACGGTGCACACGACCGAGGAGGTCGAACGCTTCCTCCAACTGCCCACCCTCGTCGCAATCCCTGCGGCGGCGAGGCTCACGCGCTCGCGCCGCCGCCAACTGCAAGCCCCGCGGGGCGAGCTACAGGCGGGAAACGGCAACGGCAACGGGAACGGAAATGGCAACGGGCACGGCAACGGGCGCGTCCGCCCCGAGCTGATCATCGACGGCGGGATGCAGACGCCGATGGCCGAGGCCTACCGCCACCTGAGAACGTCGATCCTGCTGGCGCGCGCAGGCCGCGCCGTGCGCACGATCCTCGTCGCTTCGAGCCAGCCCGGCGACGGCAAGACGACGACGGCGATCAACCTTGCCACGAGCCTCGCGCAGACCGGCGCGCACGTCCTCCTGATCGACGCCGACATGCGCCGCCCGCGCCTGCACGAAGTTTTCGGCCTCTCGAACTCCGATGGCCTCAGCTCCGTGCTCGCCGGCGAGCAGAGGGCTTTCGAGATCGTCTCGCTCATTCAGCGCCACCAAGCGACCGGCGTCCACGTCCTGACGGCCGGGCCGATGCCGCCCAACGCGGCCGAGCTGATCGGCTCGGACGAGATGAGCAAGCTGCTCTCCTTCCTCCAGTCGGTCTTCACGCACGTCGTCATAGACTCGCCGCCCGTCGGCTCGTTCACAGACGGCGTGCTGCTCTCATCGATGGTGGACGGCGTGGTGATGGTCGTTCACGGCGGCAAGACCTCGCGCGAACTCGTCCGCCGCTCGCGGCAGGTCATGCAGGGCGCCGGCGCACGCATCCTCGGCGTCGTCCTCAACAACGTCGATCTGCACGCGCACGACTACAGCTACAACTACTACTACCACTCCTGAGCGCGCGCCTGTGGCTGTGAACACACAGCGCGAGAATATTTTTAGTGGCGCGGACGAGCTCCACCACTACCATCATCGGGCGAGCGAACGAATCATAGGGATAGGGATGGCGACGGCGAGCGGGAGCAAACTTCAAAAAGGCGAGGCGGCCGAAAGGCAGAGGCCGGCGGTGCTGCGCGTACAGCCTTCGCGCGGGTGGGTCTCGCTCAGGCTCGACGAGCTGTGGGCCTACCGTGGGCTGCTCTACTTCCTCGTCTGGCGCGACATCAAGGTGCGCTACAAGCAGACGGCGCTCGGCGCGGCGTGGGCCATCATCCAGCCCTTCTGCACGATGGTCGTCTTCTCGCTCTTCTTCGGCCGGCTGGCCGGCGTCAAGTCGGACGGCATACCGTACCCGATCTTCGCCTACGCCGCACTGGTGCCGTGGACGTTCTTCGCCAACGGTCTGACGGAATCCTCGAACAGCCTCGTCGGCAGCGCGAACCTGATCAAGAAGGTCTATTTCCCGCGCCTCGCCGTCCCCGTCGCGGCCGTGCTCGCCGGACTCGTTGACCTGGCCATCGCCTTCGCCGTCCTCGTCGGCATGATGCTCTACTACGGCGTCGTGCCGACGGCGAACGCGCTCTGGCTGCCCGTGTACCTCCTGCTCGCGCTCTCGACCTCGCTCGGCACGGGGCTCTGGTTCTCGGCGCTCAACGTGCAGTTCCGCGACGTGCGCTACGTCGTGCCCTTCGCCGTGCAGTTCTGGCTCTTCGCGACGCCGATTGCTTACCCGTCGAGTCTGTTGCCGGAGCCGTGGCGGACGGTTTACGGCTTGAACCCGATGGCCGGCGTCGTCGAAGGCTTCCGCTGGGCGCTGCTCGGCACGAACACGCGGCCGGGCGCGATGGCGGCGCTCTCGGCGTTCGTCTCAATGCTTTTACTCGCCAGCGGCGCTTTCTACTTCCGACGCATGGAGAAGACCTTCGCCGACGTGGTGTGAGCGGGAAGATTCAGCTGCGGCAAAAGGATAAGATTCGAATTTTGAGTAACGACGCCGCCATCACCGTCGAACGACTCGGCAAGCACTACCGCATCGGCGCGCGGCAGGAATCGTATCGCACGCTGCGCGAGACGATGACGGCGACTGCTACGGCCCCTTTTCGAGCCCTGCGCTCGACCTTCAGCCGCGCAGCTGGCAACGGACACGCGCGCCGCGCGAACGAGATTTGGGCGCTCAAGGATGTCTCGTTCGAGGTGAGGCGCGGCGAGGCGGTCGGCGTCATCGGGCGCAACGGCGCGGGCAAGTCCACGCTGCTGAAGATCCTCTCGCGCATCACGGAGCCGACCTCCGGCTACGCGGACATCGAGGGCCGTGTCGGCTCGCTGCTCGAAGTCGGCACGGGCTTCCACCCCGAACTCAGTGGCCGCGAGAACGTCTTCCTCAACGGCGCGATCCTCGGCATGACGCGCTCGGAGATCGCCCGCAAGTTCGACGAGATCGTCTCTTTCGCGGAGGTCGAAAAATTCATCGACACGCCGGTCAAACACTACTCGTCGGGCATGTACCTGCGGCTCGCCTTCTCGGTCGCGGCGCACCTCGAGCCGGAGATACTGCTCGTTGACGAAGTGCTCGCCGTCGGCGACATGGCGTTCCAGAAGAAGTGCCTCGGCAAGATGGAGGACGTGGCGGCTGAGGGGCGCACGGTGCTCTTCGTCAGCCACAACCTCGGCGCGGTCAAGGAGCTTTGCCAGAGCGCCGTCGTGCTCAAAGACGGCGTGGTCGTCTTCCGCGGCCCGGCGGTCGAGGGCGTCGCCTACTACAGCCGCGACACACTCGCGAGCGATGACGGCGACACCGTCACGGATCGCGGCACGCGCTGGCGCGAGTTGCGCGTCGGCGGCGTCGCTCCGGGCTCGATGCCGGAGGTGGCGGGCACGGAGCCGCTGCGCGTCGAGGCGCGGCTCGAAGTGTGTGACACTTTCGTCGAGGCACGCCTCAAGTGTCGCGTGGACGACGCCGCTGGTAACACTCTGATCTACAACGTGACGAACAGCGACGAGTTGGGTGGCGGCGAGTTGCGCGAGGGGCTATATCGCGTCGGTCTTGAGGTGCCGCCGCTGTGGCTCAAGCCCGGCATCTACACGCTCTTCTTCAAGCTCACGGCGCGCAAGGCCACGGGCGAGGAGCAGCGCCACACGTCGGAGCGCGTCGCGCTCAACGTCACTGGCCGACTTAACAACCACGGGCAGGATCGCGCGCTGCTCGCGCCGCCGTTGCGCTGGACGCTCGCGCGCGAGCAAGCGGCGGTCGCCCGATAACACGCAAGGGTAAGACGCAGTTGATCGAACAAGGTACGCTACGACTCGACTTCCTCGCCACGGGCACGTGGCAGCACGTCTTCGTCTCCGCACGCGGCGAGGCGCGCGAGTGGGTCTATAAAATCCCAGCTGCCTTCGGCTACGTCCTGCCGTTCGATCACCCGCAGCGGTTCAGATCGGAGAATCTGTTGACGAGGGCTCTGCACGCGCTGCTCCCGCGGCTGCCCGCCGGGCGACGGCTGCTCGCGGCGCGGCTCAGGCGCAGGAGTGCGGAGAAGTTCGAGGCGATGCTCGCGCTAGTCGAGTTCATGTGCGCGAACGGTCTGTCGGACATCATGCTCCCCTGCGAGATAGCGCGCGACGCCGAGACCGAATTGCGCGTCGGCGGCGAGACGTTCACGTACCGCGGCCCGGTGCTGAAGCAGCAGCGGGCCGCGCGACTGTTCGAGCGAAGCGAGGGCCTGCGCTCGCTCGACTGGCGCGAGATCGTCGAGGCGCACCACCGCCTCTGGCGGCGCGGCGTCACGTTCGAGACCCCGACAGCTGTCCTCGGCCTGAAGAACTGGGCGCTCTACGAGGGCCGCCTGCGGCTCTTCGACACCAGCTCGCTCACGCGCGACCCGCGCCGCGTCCGGCGCGCGCTCGCACCCGACGAACTGGACAGGCGTGAAGAGTGGGCGCGTGAGAACCAGTCCGCGTGCGGCGAACCGTCCGAGCCACTCGCGGAATTTCTCGGCTTCATCCGCCGCGAGATCAATCGCGCCAAACTCGAACAGCTCTGGCGCGCGGACGTTCGCGGTTGAATGAAACGGCGCGCACACACGCGCCCGGCGTGACGAGACGCGCGGCCCGCGCGAACAACTTCGCAAAGTAATTTTGATGACGTTCTCAATCCACCCGCAGTCGATGAGCGACCGGCAGGGCCGGCTCCTGGAGATGAGCGGCCAGCTCTTCCGCGGCATACTGCCCGCGCACGCGCCGTTCTGCGAGCGCGTGCTCGCCTCTCCCGCCGTCGAGCGGCTCTTCGCGCGCGGACTTGTCTCGACCGAGCGCGCCGAGATCGCTTCGGCTGACTACCCTCTCGTCCTGCGGCACGAGCGCATCGACTTCGTCTCCTACTGGAACGAGTGGCCGTCGCTGATGCTGCGCGACGCGGCCGTGATGCTCTGCGATCTCAACCTCGAACTCTTGGGGCACGGCTGCGCCATCCTCGACTGCCACCCGTGGAACGTGCTGTTCGACTTCGCGCGCCCAGTCTTCGTTGATTTCTCCGCAGTCGCCCTACTCGACGAGGTCTGGCTCGGCGAGATGGCGGGCCGCATGCGCAACTACTGGGCGCTGCCGCTCGCGCTCATCTCGCGCGGCCACCCTTGGTTCGCGCGCAGCTTCCGCCGCACGCCCGACGTGGGCGAACCGCTCGACGATCTCTTCAAGCGGCGCGAACTCTCCTGGTTCCCCCTCTGGTATGTCCCCCTGCGCCGCGACGCGCGCCGCAACCCGCAACGCTTCTTCGAGCGGCTGCGCGGCAAGCTGCAAAACCTTCCGCTACCGCGCCGCGCCGAAGTCGGCGGCGAGACGTTGTGCGACGGGCGCGAAGACGGCGAGCCGCGCGAGGGCGAGGCGAAGGTTCTGCAAACGCTCCTCGAACGACTCCGCCCGCAGACGGTGCTCGACGTCTGCTGCCACGAGGGAGGGCGCGCGCTGCTCGCCGCGGGTGCGGGCGCGAAGGTCGTCGCCATCGACGACAACGAGGCGCACGTCAACGCGCTCTACGCGAGGGTCAAATCTGACCGACGCAGGGTGCTGCCGCTCTTCCTCGACTTCACCACGCCGACGCCCGCGCACGGCCGCAAGTGTGAGTTCCCGTCGTCGCCCGAAAGGCTCGGTTGCGATCTCGTGCTGCTCTTCGGCGCGCTCGACCGCCTCGTCTTCCACCTCGACCTGAGCTTCCCCCGCGTCGCCCAGCTGCTCGCGTCTTACGCGCGACGGCACGCGGCGGTCGAGTTCGTCCCGCGCGAAGCGAGCCGCGTGCCCGCGCGCGACGCGCACCGGCGCGACTGGTACGACGCCGACAACTTCGCCGCCGCGATGGAAAAAGACTTCCGCCTGATCGAAGTGTTCGACTCCGATCCGCCGCGCAAGATCATGCTGTTCGAGAGGCGCTCAGTTGTCAGAGAGTCATAACGAACAAGGAGCAGATGCACGTCGCTTTTCTGACAACCGAATACCCGCCGCTGCCCTGCGGCGGCATCGGCACGAGCACGCGCAACTTGGCGCGCGCTCTCGTCACAGACGGCCACCGCGCGACCGTGCTCGTCGCGGGCGAGGGCCGCGAGTTCGACGACGGTGGCGTGTGCGTGCGCTTCGCGGGCGAGACGCGCGTCCCGAAGGTCGGCTGGCTGTGGGACGCGCGGCGCGCTCAGCGCGCGCTCAACGATCTCGTCCGGCGCGACGGCGTTGACGTCATAGAAGCGCACGACTGGTGCGGCCCCTCGGCGGGCCTCCGGTTGGAGCGCCCCTTGAGCGTGCGCTGCCACGGCGCGGCCACCTACTTCGCGCACCTGCTCGGCGAGCGCGTCCGCCCTTCGGTGCGCTGGACCGAGACGCTGGCGCTTCGCGGCGCGCGCGACGTCGTCGCCGTCAGCCGCTTCACCGCCGATCTCACGCGCCGCCTCTTCCGCCTGCGCGCGGAAGTCGGCGTCATCCCGAACGGGATCGATGTCGAGCAGTTCTCGCCCGCCGACCCGACGGAAGTCGAGCCCGAAACGATCCTCTACTTCGGCACGCTCGCGCGCAAGAAGGGCGTGCTCGATCTCTGCCGCATCTTCTCGCTCGTCGCCGAGCGCCGCCCGCGTGCCCGCCTGCGCCTTGTCGGGCGCGACGAACCCGACGCCCGCACCGGCGCGCGCTCCACACTACAACTCTGCCGCGATTCGCTCTCCACGCCCGCGCGCGAACGCACGGAGTTTCTCGGCGCGCGGCCTTACGACGAGGTACGCGATCACGTGCGAGGCGCGAGCCTTTGCGTCTTCCCGTCCTATGCAGAGGCGTTTCCGCTCGCGTGGCTCGAAGCGATGGCCTGCGCCAAGCCGCTCGTCGCCTATGCGACGGGCTGGGCGCGCGAGGTCGTCGAGGACGGAATAAGCGGCGTGCTCGCGCCCGTGGGCGACGTCGAAGCGTTCGCGCGCGCGGTCGAATCGCTGCTCGGAGACGAGGGCGCGCGCCTGCGACTCGGTCGCGCCGCGCGCGCGCGCGTCGAGGCGCAGTTCACCGCCGGGCGCGTCGCGCGTCGCTCGGTCGAGCGTTACGAACGACTCCTCAACGCGCGCGACTGAGGGGAGAACGACGAACCACTCGAAACGGCACTGACATGAATGAGAGGGAATCAAGCGGACGGGCGGGGCGGGGCGGGGCAGCTCGACGCGAGGTGAGCGGCGACGACACGCTCTCGCTCGTTGTCTGCACGTACCGCCGGCCGCACGAGGTCGAGCGCCTGCTGCGCGCCATTGCCGTGCAGACGCGCATGCCAGATGAGATGCTGATCGTTGACGGCTCGCCGGACGACGAGACCGAGCGCGTCGTCCGCAAGTTCATCCATGAGAGCGCGCGCGGCGGGGGCAACGCCGTCAGCGATCTCGGAAGCGGTCTCAAATATTTCCGCGTGCCGCCCGCCGAGCGCGGACTGACGAGGCAGCGCAACTACGGCGTCGAGCGCGCGCGCGGATCGTTCGTCTCCTTCCTCGACGACGACACCGTGCCGGAGTCCGACTACTTCGCCGAAACGCTCGCCTGCTTCGCGCGCCACCCCGAAGCCTGCGGCGTCGGCGGCTTCATCACCAACGAAGTCGAATGGCGGCGCGCCGACGAGAGCGTGGGCAAGCACGATCAATCTTCCGACGGCGACAGCGATCCTACTGCGTCTTCCGTCGTGATTTCCGTCACCGCGTCACCGCGTTCACGCGTCCCCGCGTCGGTCTTCCGCTGGGGCGAGTGGGAGCGGCGAGAGGCTTTGCGCTGGCGTCTGCGCGGCGCGCTGGGGCTGGCGAGCGAGCTGCCGCCCGGCTGGATGCCTTCGGAGGGGCACGGACGCCCCGTCGCCTACCTTCCGCCCGACGGCGGGGATTACGCGGTCGAGTTCCTGATGGGCTGCTCGTTCACTTTCCGCCGCGAGGTCTTCGCGCGCCACAGGTTCTCTTCGTTCTTCGAGGGCTACGGGCTCTACGAGGACATGGACTTCTGCGTGCGCGCCGCCGCTGACGCGCCGCTTTATTTGGCGACGCGCGCGCGCCTCGCGCACTACCACGCGCCCGCCGGAAGGCCGAGCCGCTTCCGCTACGGGCGCATGGTCGTCCGTAACGGCTGGTTCGTCTGGCGCAGGCGCCACCCGCGCCCGCCGCTCGGCGCCCGCACGCGCTGGTGGGCCACCACACTTCTGCTCGCGTTGTGCGAGTTGGCGGACGTGGCGCGCGGGCCTCGACGCACCGACGCGCTTGCGGAAATCGCGGGCCGGCTGTGGGAGATGGCGCGGTTGCTTCATCAGACCCCCGAAGTTGAAAGCTGTAGAGGGCCGAAGGCTGTAGAGAAATGGACAGTGTTGTCGAAAAACTACTGAGCGACGGGGTGATCGTCTGCCCCGACTGCCGCGGCGCGCTCCGCGCCTCCGGCGATTCGCGGATTGACTGCGCCGCGTGCGGGCGCACTTACCCGCTGGCGGGCGGCACGCCCGTCCTGCTGCACCGCGACTCCGCCTTCACAGCCGAGCAGGTCGCGTCATCGGACGGAACTTATTTCGCCGACTCCGCGAGCGAGAACCGCCTGAAGCGTCGGATTCGCCGCGGCCTCCCGGCACTGGCTAAGGAGTACACGCGCGCGAGCGTGGACGAGATTGTGCGCCGCGAGCTGCGCCAGAAGCAGGATCAGCCGCGCGGGCTCGTCATCGGCGCGGGCGAGCGTACCGGCTCGATGGCGGATCGCTTCTCCGGCGTTGACTGGCTGACCACGGACGTCGATCTGAGCTACGGGGCGCAGCTCGTCGCCGACGCGCTCGGCCTGCCGGTCGCTGACGCCTCGATGGACATCGTCGTCGCCGAGATGGTCCTGGAGCACATCATCGATCCCGGTCGGGCCGCGCTCGAACTCGAACGCGTGTGCAAGCCGGGCGGCCTGCTGCTGGCAAGGGTGCCGTTCTGCTTCCCGTGGCACGGAGCGCCGATTGATTTCTTCCGCTGTTCGCCGTCGGGGCTGCGCGCGCTCTTCCGCTCTGCGGAGACGATCTACATCGGGAAGTGCATGGGGCCGTGGGGTGCGCTCGCATACCAGCTCGATTCGCTGCTGGTCGAGGCTACCACCGTCCGGCAAATTCGCCTCGCGTCGGCCTTCGCATCGAGGTTCCTGTTCGGCTGGCTGAAGTGGCTGGATCGGCTGTCGCCGTCCGGTGGCAGGGACATGATCTCCACCTCAGCTGTCACCTTCGTCGGGCGCAGACGCGAACAGAATTTCACCGCGCGCGAGATTCTTTCGGAGCTTGAGCAGTTGTTTGGCGCGAGCGCGACATGAACGAACGACCCCGCACACTCCTCATTGTCAGCCACGTCGTCCACTACGCTTGGGGCGGTCGGCTCCTCGCCTATGGCCCCTACGCGCGCGAGATCGACGTGTGGGCCGACCTCTTTCCGCGTGTCCTCATCGCAGCGCCCTGCCGCAACGAGCGACCGCCCGGCGACTGCCTGCCGTTCACGCGCTCGAACATCTCGGTCGTGCCGCAGTTGGAAACGGGCGGCGACACCTTGCGCGCGAAGCTGGTGCAGGTTCTGCTGCTGCCGCTCCATGTTTTCCGCCTGTGCCGCGCGATGCTGCGCGCAGACGCCGTGCACGTCCGCTGCCCCGGCAACCTCGGCCTGCTCGGCCTGCTGCTCGCGCCGCTTTGCTCTCGCCGGCTGGTCGCCAAGTTCGCGGGCCAGTGGTGCGGCTACGAGGGCGAGCCGTGGACGGGGCGCCTTCAGCGCGCGTTGCTGCGCTCGCGCTGGTGGCGCGGGCCGGTCACGGTTTACGGGCGCTGGCCCGCGCAGCCGCCGCACATCGTCCCGTTCTTCACGTCAATCATGACTGACGAACAGGTCGGGCGTGCGCGCGAGTCAGCCAGGCGCAGGCGCTTCGACCGCGCGCCGCGCGTTCTCTACGTCGGCCGTCTTTACGAGGGCAAGAACGTTGACGTGCTGATAGACGCGCTCGGCGCGCTGAAGTCCGAAGGGATCGAGCTGCGTTGTGAGATCGTCGGCGAGGGCCACCTGCGCGCGTCGCTCGAAGCGCGGGCGGCGCGGCTCGGATTGACCGGGCAAGTCACGTTTGCGGGCGGCGTTGACTTCGAGCGCGTGCTCGACGCCTACGAGCGCGCGGACGTGCTCGTGCTCGCGTCGCAGAACGAGGGGTGGCCGAAGGCCATCGCGGAGGGCATGGCTTTCGGCCTGGCCTGCGTCGGCTCTGATGCGGGCTTCGTGCCGGAGATGCTGGGCGAAGGGCGCGGCAGCGTCGTCCCGCCCGGCGACGCCCTGGCGCTCGCCGACGCGCTGCGACGCGTCGCCTCCTCGCCAGAAGAGTGCGCGCGCATGAGCGAGCGCGCCGCGGCGTGGGCGCGGAACTACTCGCTCGAAGGCTTGCGCGGCGCGCTGCGCGAGCTGCTCGCGTCTTGGTGGAACGTCTCGCTCGAAGTGAAGCCCCAACTTCTCGACGTGAAGTCTCAACTTAAGGACTCCGGCATGGGTGATGAGCCGAGCGCGCCGCAAGTCACTCGCGTCGGCGAGCGGCGGGAGGCGCGGGCGTTATGAGCCGCGTCGGCGTGATGCACGTGACGGACACCCTGGACGCGGGCGGCATCGAGCGTGTGGCCGTCAACCTGTGCAACCTGCTCCCGCGCGAGCGCTTTCGCGCCTACCTCTGCACGACGCGACGCGACGGCGCGCTCGCGGACTCCGTGGCGCCGGACGTGGGCCGGCTCAGGCTCTCGCGCCGCTGGCGCTTCGACGCGCGCGCGTTACGAAAGTTTTCATCCTTCGTGATGGAGCACGACATCAGGATCGTGCACGCGCACGGCTCGGCACTCTTCGTTTCGGGCCTCGCGTCGTTGCTACCACCCCGGCCCGCGCTCGTCTGGCACGACCACTTCGGACTGCCGCTGGAGACGCGCTCGGCGCTGCTCGACCGGCCGCTCGCGCGCCGCGCGCGCGGCGTGATCACCGTGAGCGAGCCACTGGCGGAGTGGTCGCGGCGAGAGCTTGGGGTCCCGCCGGAGCGCGTGCGCTACATCCCGAACTTCGTGTGCGAGCCGCGGCAGAACGGGCATCTGCCGGAGCTGCCCGGCGCGGCGGGCGCGCGCGTCGTCTGCGTGGCGAACCTGCGGCCGCAGAAGGATCACCTGACGCTCGTGCGCGCGATGGCGCTCGTCGTCAGGCGACACCCTGGGGCGCACCTGCTCGTCGTCGGCGCGTCGCCGGACGCCGCTCACCGCGCACGGATCGAAGACGAGATCGCGCGGCTCGGTATCTCGCGCAGCGTGACGCTGCTCGGCGAACGGCGCGACGTGCACGAGGTGCTCGGCGCGTGCGACGTGGGCGTGCTCAGCTCGGTCGCCGAAGGGCTGCCGCTCGCGCTTATTGAGTACGCGTCGGCAGGGCTAGCGAGCGTGGCGACGCGCGTCGGCCAGTGCGCCGAAGTGCTGGACGAAGGGCGCGCGGGGCTGCTCGTGCCGCCGCGCGATCCCGACCGGCTCGCCGAGGCGATCTCGTCGCTGCTGGTTTCGCCCGTCAAACTCGTCGTGCTCGGCGAGATTCTGCGCCGCCGCGCGCGCCGGCTCTACAGCGCGGAGCGGATCGTTGGACAGGTCTGTGAGGTCTATGAGCAGGTGTTGAACTCCCTGAACGCGCACGGTGCGGAAGGGGCGAACGGGCGCGCGCCGGGCGCGAACGGGCGAAGGGGCTGACGCATGTATAGCGAAAGCGCGCACGGCGCGCGGACAATCAACGTCGCTGCCATACCAGCGCGCGGGCGCGCCCGGAGCGCGGGGCTCGCCGCGGCCTTGCTCCTCATCGCGGCGCACGCGCCCCTCGCTATCGTGATGCGGCACTCGCCGCCGGTCGCGACCGCGCACGCGCTGCTCGTCTTCGTCTTCGGGATGGGCGTGGCGCTCTTCGGGCGCAAGCCGATGCACGTCGCCTACGTCGCCGCTTACATCATCGGCGCTGAAGTCCTCTGGCGCATGAGCGACGCGCGCGTGCCGTGGGAGTTCGGCAAGTACGCGACCGTCGCGCTCTTCGCCGCCGCGCTCGTGCGCCTGCCGCGCCTGAAGCCCCCTGCGCTGCCGGTCATCTACTTCGCGCTGCTGCTGCCGGCGACGCTGCTCACGTTCATGAACCTCTCGGCTGAGGACGCGCGGCAGCAGATCAGCTTCAACCTTTCGGGGCCGCTCGCGCTCGCCGCCTGCGCGGTCTTCTTCGCGCACGTAAAGCTCGCGCGCGCGCAGCTCACGCGGCTGTTCCTGTCGCTGCTCGCGCCAGTCTTCGGTGTCGCGTGCGTGGCGCTGTTCGGCATGGCGACTGCCGCGAACCTGAGCTTCGGCGACGCGGCGAACTCGGCGTCGTCGGGCGGCTTCGGGCCGAACCAGGTCTCGGCCGCGCTCGGCCTCGGCTTCCTCATCGCCTTCTGGCTGGCGATGGACGACCGGCTCGGCTGGCGTGCGCGCGTCGCCAGCTTCGCCGTGATGCTCTTCCTTGTCGTCCAGTGCGCGCTCACGTTCTCGCGCGGCGGGCTCTACGCGGCGGGGGGCGCCATCCTCCTCGCCGCGCTCTTCCTGATGAGGACCCGGCGCGCGCGCCTGACGCTCGTCGCCATCGTCGTGCCGCTGCTCTTCGTCAGCTTCTTCTTCGTCCTACCGCACCTCGACGCGATGACGGGCGGCGCGTTCACGGAGCGTTACCAGGACACGTCGCTGACGGGCCGCGACGTACTCATACAGGCCGACCTGATCATCTGGCTGAAGAACCCCGTGTGGGGCGTCGGGCCAGGCCGCTCGGCGTTGATGCACCTCTCGCTCTTCCGCGACTCAGCTTCGCACACCGAGTTCTCGCGGATGCTCGCGGAGCACGCGGCGCTCGGCCTCGCCTCGATGCTGCTGCTCTTCGCCACGGCGGTGAGGAACGTGCGGCGCGCGCGGGGTGCGACGGCGAAGGGCATGGCGTCGTCATTTGTCGTCTGGGGCTTCCTCTTCATGGCGAGCGTGGCGATGCGCATGGCCGCGCCGTCGTTTCTGATCGGGCTCACCTTCGCGCGGCTGCTCGCGGAAGACAACGCGCCGGGGGCGCAGGCGCGCGGGCGCGCGACTTGGAGTTACGCGCTGGTCAGCGACGCGGGACGCGACGCCGCGCGCGGTGCCGGCGGAGGCGATACGGATGATGCCGGCGAGTTGGCGACCTCAGCGCGCGTCGCGACGGCGGCGGGGCACGGGTCGAACGTGCGGAGTTTTTACAGGGGGGCACGGGGCCGTGGTTAGACTCTTGTTCCTCGCGCCGATGGCGTTCGCCGTCTGTGCCGTCGCGGGCGTCGCTCTCGGCCTCATCGATCCGCCGGTCGCCGCGCCGGGCCTCGCGGACTTCATCGAGTGGGACTTGCCGAACTGGGCTCCCGCGCTCGACTTCTGGCTCGGTTCTACCTCGCTCGATCTGTCGAACGTGCTCGCGCTCGAAATCGGCGCGGGGCTCGGCGGTCTCTCGCTCTGGCTCGCCTTGCACGGCGCGCGCGTCGTCTGCACGGAGTTGAACGGCGCGACCGCCGAGGCGCGCGCGCTGCACGCGAAGCACGGCGTCTCACATCTCGTCACCTACCGCGCGCTCGACGCGACCGCCATCGGCGAGGAGGGCTGCTTCGATCTCGTCGTCTTCAAGTCTGTGCTCGGCGACATCGGGCGAGCCGGCCGTCGCGACCTACAGGAGCGCGCCGTCAGCGAGATTCACAGGGCGCTCAGGCCGGGCGGCGAACTGTGGTTCGCGGAGAACCTGACGGGCTCTGTGCTCCACCGTCTGGCGCGCCGCTTCATACGCCGCGGCACGCTCTGGCGCTACCTCTCTCTCGAAGAGATCGGGCAGCTCCTCGCTCCATTCGGCAGTCGCAGCTACCGAACGAGCGGCTTCGTCGGCGTCTTCGGCCGCGACGGCCTGCCGCGCCGCGCGCTCGGCGCGCTCGACCGCCTCGTCTTCAACCGCGTCGCCCCGCCTCGTTGGCGCTACGTCGTCATGGGCGTCGCGAAGAAGTAGTGACAGGCGAAGCGAACAAGTAGCGGCGAGTGAAGCAAAAAGATGAGACGGTGCAGCGGCGCGGAAGACAATGAGGGAAGACGAACGCCTCCGTTTCGAAGAGAGACGCGACGTCGGTTCGGTTCTGTTTAACGAAAAAAGATGTGCGGGATAGCCGGTAGATTTCAGGCCGACGGGCTGCCGCCCGCCGCCGAGTGGCACGTACGCGCCGACGCGTTGCTCGCGCACCGCGGGCCGGACGGGCGCGGGCGCTTTGCCGACGACTGCTGCGAGCTGGTGCACCGCCGCCTCGCGCTCGTCGATCTCTCCGAGACAGGCGCGCAGCCCATCACGAACGAGGACGGCACGGTGCAGGTCGTCTGCAACGGCGAAATCTACAACCACCGGAGCTTGCGCGCCGAACTCATCAGGCGCGGCCACACGATGCGCGGCACGTCTGACACGGAGATTGTCGCGCACCTCTATGAGGAACACGGCGAGCGTTTCGTCGAACGCCTGCGCGGGATGTTCGCGCTCGCCGTCTATGATCGCGCGCGCCGCCGCGTGCTGCTCGCACGCGACCGCTTCGGCGTCAAGCCGCTCTACATCGCGACGCACCGCGGCCAGCTCGCGTTCGCCAGCGAGATCAAGGCGCTGCTCGCGCTCGAAGGCTTCGAGCCGCGCGTTGACCGGCAGGCGTGCTACGACTTCCTCGGGCTCGGCTACGTGCCGGAGCCCGCGACCGCCTTCGCCAACGTCCGCGCGCTGCCGAAGGGCACGACGCTCATCGCGGACGCCGCCGGGCAGAGCGCCTCGCAGTATTTCAAGATCGCCGTCCGCCCGGCGCGCGACGAGCGCACGGGGCGCGATCTCGAAACGCGAGCCGCAGAAGTGGAGGCGGCGCTGCTCGGCGCTGTCGAGCGGCAGTCGGTCGCGGATGTGCCTGTCGCCGCGCTGCTTTCGGGCGGCATAGACTCCTCGCTCGTCGTCGCCGCGCACGCGCGCTCCGTCGGGGGCGGGCTCGAGACCTTCAACGTGCGCTTCCCCGACGCCGGTTACGATGAGACGCCGATGGCCGCCGCCGTCTCGCAGCACTACGGCACGTCGCACCGGACGATTGACGCCGAGGGCGCGCTCTCGCCCGAAGTCGTCTTCAGACTCTTCCGTCACTTCGATCAGCCCTTCGCCGACACGAGCCTCGTCCCCGTGTACGTGGTCGCGAAGTCGATACGCGAGCACGGCATCATCTGCGCGCTTTCGGGCGACGGTGGCGACGAGGCGTTCGGCGGCTACGGACGCTTCTGGCGCGCGAATCAGTTTACGCGGCTGATGAAACTCCCCGGCTGGTTCTCCGCCGCCGCGGCGGGCGCGGGCGAGCGGCTGACGGGCGTGACGCGCGATCTCGGGCGCCAGCTCGGCAAAGCCGCGCGGCTCGCGCGCGCCGGGCGCGAAGACTCATCCGTCCTGATCGCCGGGCTCTCGAACTACCTCGGCGAAGAGCAGAAGCGCGAGCTGGTGCGCGAGGAAGCGCGCGACGGGCTCGATGCGGTCTATCGCTGCTTCGACGGATTCCGCCCGCCCGGCGTGACCGATCTTGAAGAGCTGTCGCGGCGCATGACGGAGAATCTGTTCAACGTCTCTCTGCCGTCCGACATGCTGCGGAAGGTTGACATGATGTCGATGCTCTGCGGCGTCGAGCTGCGCGTGCCGCTGCTCGACGAGGAGCTGGTCGAAATTGGCATGCGACTCCCGCATGCGCTCAAGACCGACGGGCACGAGGGTAAGCTCGTCCTGCGCGCCGTCGCGCGTCGCTGGCTGCCCCCGCGCGTCGCCGCGCACCCGAAGCACGGCTTCGGCATTCCGCTCGACCGGATGCTCTCGCCTCAGTTCCACGCGGCGCTGCGCGACGTGCTGCTCTCGCAGGGGTCACGCGTGCGCGGCTTCCTCGACACTAACCTGATCGAATTCTGGCTGAACCAACTTGCGCGCGCGCGCGATGGCAACGCGACGACTGCGGCGATCAGCCGCGAGGGACTGTATCAACGCGTCTTCATCGTCCTCGCGCTCGAACTGTGGCTGCGCGAGCACAACCTGTCATGGTAGCGAGAGGCTTAAACGAAACTACTCGCGGCGCGCTGCCGCGCGAAGGGCATGGGGCGGCTGCGGCGACCGTCGCGCGCACGGCTGGGGACGCGCGTGCGCGCCAGCCGCGCGTCTTTATCGCCGCGAACTTCCTTTCGTCGTCCGGCGGCAGCCGCTCGGTCGTCGAAGATTTGGCGGAGCGCCTGAGCGCACGCGGCTACGAACTCGTCACCGCGTCGCACCACCGCGGCGGGCTGCCGCGCGGCGCGCATATGGTCGCGACGGCGCTCGCGCGGCGCGCAGACTACGACGCGGCGGTCGTCGATCTCTACAGCGGGCGCGCGTTCCTCATCGGCGAGGCGCTGTCGTTCGTGCTCAGCTCTCTGGGCAAGCCCTTCGCGCTCGTGCTGCGCGGCGGTGCGCTGCCGGGTTTCGCCGCGCGCCACGCGCGACGCGTGCGCGCGTGCCTGGCGCGCGCCTCGGCGGTCGTCGCGCCCTCGCCATACCTGCTCGAAGAGATGCGCCCGTACCACGGTGCGCTGCGTCTGCTGCCGAACCCGATTAATCTCGGCGCGTACCGCGCGCGCGCGCGGCGCGACGTTCAACCGCGCCTCATCTGGCTGCGCTCCTTCCACGAAATCTACAACCCGACTCTCGCGCCGCGCGTCGTCGCCCTGCTCGCGAAAGAGTTCCCCGAAGTGAGGCTGACGATGGTCGGGCGGGACAAGGGCGACGGCAGTCTCGCGCGCACGAGAGAGGTCGCCGCCGCGCTCGGCGTCGCGGATCGGATCGAGTTCCCCGGCGGCGTGCACAAGCGCGAAGTGCCTGCGTGGCTCGAACGCGGCGACATCTTCCTCAACACGACGGACGTGGACAACACGCCGGTCAGCGTGCTCGAAGCGCTGGCGACGGGGCTATGCGTCGTGAGCACGAACGTCGGCGGCGTCCCGCACCTGCTCGAAGACGGGCGCGACGCGCTGCTCGTCCCCGCGAGCGACGCAGAGGCGATGGCGTCGGCTGTCAGGCGCCTGCTCGCCGATCCTTCGCTCGCCGAACGGCTCTCGCGCGAGGGTTTGAAGAAGGCTGAGCGGTTCGACTGGTCGCTCGTCATGCCGCAGTGGGAGTCTCTGTTCGAGTCGGTCGCGGGGCGGGAGGAGCGTGCCGGATGAGCGCGGCTGCGGCAGCGCCGAAAGTCAGTTGGCCCGGCGGGCACAAGTTCGCCTTCACGGTCTTCGACGACACGGACTGGGCGACGGTCGAGCGCGTCAAGCCCGTTTACGATCTGCTCGCCGATCTCGGCATGCGGACGACTAAATCCGTGTGGGTCCTGCGCGGCGAGGGCGCGGCGGAGAACGAGGGCGAGACCTGCGAGGACGCGCGCTACCTCGACTGGGTTCTCCGCCTGCGAGAGCGCGGCTTCGAGATCGGGCTGCACAACGTCGCGCCGACGACCTCCGCGCGCGCGCAGACGCGGCGCGGGCTCGAACGCTTCGGCACACTCTTCGGGCGGCAGATGATTGTGCACTGCAACCACCTCGGCTGCCGCGAGAGCATCTACTGGGGCGACGCGCGCCTGTCGGGCTGGCGTCGCACGACCTACCGATTGCTAACGCGCGGGCGCAACTCGCGCAACTCCCGCGGCCACGTCCCTGAAGATCCGCACTTCTGGGGCGACCTCTGCCGCGAGCGCATCGGCTACGTCCGCAACTTCGTCTTCGACGAGCCGGACACGCTCGCGCAGTGCCCCGCGATGCCGTACCACGACGACGCCCGCCCGTTCGTCAACTACTGGTTCGCCTCGTCGAACGGTTCGAGCCTGCGCCGCTTCCTCGACAACTTCACCGACGAGCGGCTCGACGCGCTCATCGAGCGCGGGAGCCTGTCGGTCGCCTACGTCCACTTCGCCGCCGGGTTCGCCGAAGGCGGCAGGGTGAACGCGGAGTTCCGGCGGCGGCTCGAACACCTCGCGCGCGCGGGCGGCTGGTTCGCGCCCGTCTCCGAAGTCCTGGACTACTTACGCGACGGTCAGGATACGACCGGGCGCACGATCTCGACGGGCGACTTACGGCGGCTCGAAACGCGCTGGCTGGCGAGCAAAGTGCGCGGCGGGACTTCGTGACGCGGGTCGAGGCGGGGCTGAGATTGCCTGCGCGTTAGTCGTTTCAATAGTGATGCCTGAGCTACATACCAACGGGGAACTTGTCGTCCGCGAAGCGACCACGCGCGAGGTCGAGTCGTGGGACGAGATCGCCGCGCGCTTCGAGGGCTGCCGCATCTTTCATAAGATGGTCTGGCTGCGCTACGTCGAGTCCTTCTCCGGCGCGCGCGCAGTCCGCCTCGTCCTTGAGCGCGACGGCCGCGTCGTCGGCTGCCTGCCTGGTTTCCTCTTGCGCAAGCTCTTCCTTCGAGTCTTCGCATCGCCGATGGCCGGCTGGCAGACTGAGAGCATGGGGCCGCTCTTCGACGCCGAGCGCGTCTCCCCACGCGAGGTCTGCGCCGCGCTCGCGCCGTTTCTCAAGACGCGCTACCGCGTGCATCACGTCGAGATGACGAGCCCGCTGCTCGACCCGTCGGCGATGGCCGCGCAAGGCTTTCGCGGCAGGAGGTTTTCGACCTACCGCGTGCCGCTCTTCCCCGGCGACGAAGGGCACGCGCTGAAGAACATCAGGGCGAAGACGCGCAACCAACTCCGCAAGGCGATCAAGCTGGGGCTCGTCGCGCGCGCGAGAGAGGACGAGCCTTTCGTCGCGGAGTTCTGCGACCAGCTCAGGGAGGTCTTCGCGCGCCGCGGCAAGTCGGTGCCGTTCAAAGAGGAGCGCGTGCTCAAACTGTTCCGCCGACTGCGCGACGACGGGAACCTGCTGGCGATCTCTGTGAGCCTGCCCGACGGCGCGTGCGCGGCGGCGGGACTCTTCATGCGCGACGGGCGCGAGCTGCACCTGTGGGGCTGGGCGCACCGCACAGAGTTCCGTTGGTACTGCCCGATGGAACTTCTCACTTGGACTGCAATGCAGCGCGGCATGGATGCCGGCTGCACGACGCTCGACATGGCGGGCGGCGGCGACGCTAAGCTGAAGTTCGGCGCGGTCGAGGACGCGACGCTCTGCGAGTGGACTTGGAGCCGCTACGCTTGGCTCGCGCGCGCACGCTCGCTCGCCGAGCGCGCCTATCGCTGGCAGCAGTCCGCGCGCGGTCGTCTGGCGCGCAAGCGATCAGCCGCCGCCGCGCCGCGGCATGTCGAACCGGCGGGGGGCGAACTCACATCGGCGGAGTTCGCGCCACACGAATCATGAACCGAAGGCTGCTGCATCTCTACCACCGCTCGCCCGCGCCGCTGCGCTCGGTCGCGGCTACTTTGCGCGGCTACCAGTTGCGCTCGTGGCGCTACGGGCGCGAGACGGAGCGGCTCGTCGGGGAGGCGCTTGAGCGCGAGCGTTGGGGCGCGGAGCGTTGGCGCAGTTGGCGGGAGGAGCGGCTCGCGTGCGTGCTGCACCGGGCGGCGACAGAAGTCCCGTTCTACCGCGAGCAGTGGTCCGAGCGGCGCAGGCGCGGCGACCGCGCGTCGTGGGAGCTGCTTGAGAACTGGCCTCTGCTTGAGAAGGAGTCTGTGCGCGAGCGCCCGCGCGCGTTCGTCGCGGACGGCTGCGACGTGCGGCGCATGTTCTACGATCACACGAGCGGCACGACGGGCAAGTCGCTCGACCTCTGGCTCTCGCGCGAGACCGTGCGCGCCTGGTACGCGCTCTGCGAGGCGCGGCTGCGGCGCTGGTACGGCGTCTCGCGGCGCGACCGCTGGGCGATCCTCGGCGGCCAGCTCATCGCGCCGGTCGGGAGCCGCAAGCCTCCGTTCTGGGTCTGGAACGCGGCGCTCAGGCAGCTCTACATGTCTTCGTACCACCTCGCGCCCGACCTCTGCGGACACTATCTCGACGCGCTCGCGCGCTACCGCGTCCGCTACCTACTCGGCTACACGTCTTCACTCTACGCGCTCGCGCAAGGCGCGCTGCGCACGGGCCGCACAGACCTTCAAATGTCGGTCGTCGTCACCAACGCCGAGCCGGTTTACGCGTACCAGCGCCGCGCGATTGAGGAAGCCTTCTCGTGCCCCGTGCGCGAGACCTACGGGATGGCCGAGATAGTCGCGGCGGCGAGCGAGTGCGAGGCGGGACGCCTGCACGCGTGGCCCGAAGCGGGCGTCGTCGAAGTTTTGCAAAACGGACGACCGGTGGAAGGCGGCGAGGCAGGTGAGCTGGTCTGTACTGGGCTGATGAACGCGGACATGCCGCTCGTGCGCTACCGCGTCGGCGACCGCGGCGCACTCGCGCCGCCGACGGCAGACCCTTGCGCGTGCGGGCGGACGCTGCCCTCGCTCGCGTCGGTCGAGGGGCGCACGGACGATCTCATCTACACGCCCGACGGACGGCGCGTCGGCTGCATCGACACGATCTACGACGCGCGTCTGCCCGTGCGCGAGGCGCAGATCGTGCAGGAGGCGCTGACGCGCGTGCGCGTGCGCTACGTGCCCGCGCCGGAGTTCACGGCGGCGACGGGCGCGGCAATCGTCCGCGCGATGCGCGAGCGGATGGGGCCGGTCGAGGTCGTCCTGGAGCGCGTGGACGAGATCGCGCGCGGCGCGAACGGGAAGTACCGCGCGGTCGTCTGCGAGCTTCCGGCGGAGGCGCGCGCGCGTGTGGGGGCGGTGCGATGAGATACGCGGGAGGGGTTTACGTGTCGCGCGCCTTACGGAGAACTACCGCCAAAGACGAACAGGGAACGCAGACGGGCGACGCTCCTGACGCCGGGATCGCGATGGGGCCGGCGCTGCTGCCGTGTCGTTGAAGGGAAGGGAGACTTGAGCGAACAGCCATTCGTCACCGTCATCATGCCCGTCCGCGACGAGGCGGCGTTCATCGCGTGCAGCCTCGCCGCCGTGCTGGCACAGGACTACCCGCGCGAGCGCATGGAGATCGTCGTCGCCGACGGGATGTCTGCGGACGGCACGCGCGAGATCGTGCGCTCGCACGCCGCACATGATCCGCGCGTGCGCCTGGTTGACAACGCGGGGCGCATCGCGCCGACGGGCCTGAACGCCGCGCTCAGGGTCGCGCGCGGCGACGTGATCGTTCGCGTGGACGGCCACTGCGAGATCGCGCCCGACTACGTGCACCGCTGCGTCGAGTGCCTTGAAGGGGGGGACGTCGAGGGCGTCGGTGGTCCGATAGAGACAGTCGGGCAGACGCGGACGGCACGCGCGATTGCCGCCGCCATGAGTTCAAACTTCGGCGTGGGCGGCTCGGCGTTTCGCACCGTCCGTGATCGTCGGATGCTGGTTGACTCGGTGGCGTTCCCCGCCTACACGCGGCGCGCGATAGAGCGCGCGGGCCTCTTCGACGAGGAGCTGGTGCGCAACCAGGACGATGAGTACAACTACCGCCTGCGCGCGTTGGGCGCGAGGCTCCTGCTGGCGCCGGAAATCCGCTCGCGCTACTACAGCCGCGCGACGCTCGGCCAGCTGCGCCGGCAGTATTTTCAGTACGGCTACTGGAAGGTGCGCGTGATGCAGAAGCACCCGCGGCAGATGAGCGCGCGACAGTTCGCGCCGCCGCTCTTCGCCACCGCGCTCCTCGTGTCGGCCGCGCTCTCGCCGCTGTTCGCCGCGGCGCGGCTCGCGCTCGCGTCAACCGCCGCGGCGTACCTCGCGGCGAACCTGTGCGCTTCGATCCTGACGGCGAAAAAGCACGGCTGGCGACTGCTGCCGCTGCTGCCCGCGGCCTTCGCCACGCTCCACCTCGCCTACGGCTTCGGCTTCCTCGCCGGCCTCGTCAAGTTTCGCAACCGCTGGCGCGACCGCCGCGGGCATATCGAACAGCTTCAAACGCGCGCCCAGGGCGCCGAATAGATCGGGCAATCATTCGTATGAAGAACTCAACACCAACCGTTGAAATCGACAGCGCGACCGAAAGCGTCGTCTCGACGTTCGACTCGGAGCGCACCGGCGGCGACGCAGGGGCAGGCGCTGAGAAGTGGCGCGAGTCAGCGTCGAAGGAGCCTGCGGCGAAGGTGCAAGTACCTTTCTTCCGCCCGCAGATCGGCGAGGCAGAGGTCGCAGAGGTCGTCGCGGCGCTGCGCTCCGGCTGGCTGACGACGGGCGCGCGCGTCCGCCGCTTCGAGCAGGAGTTCGCCGCCGCCGTCGGTGCGAGCCACGCCGTCGCCCTCAACTCCTGCACGGCGGCGCTGCACCTCGCGGTCGAAGCGCTCGGCCTGCGCGCGGGACAGGCGGTGCTCGTGCCGACGATGACGTTCGCAGCGACGGCAGAGGTCGTCCGCTACCAAGGCGCGCTGCCCGTGCTCGTCGATTGCGATCCCGTGACGGCCAACATGAGCCTCGAAGACGCCGAGCGGAAACTCGCGCTTGCGCGCCGGGGCCAAGTACCCGGCGGAGCATCACTCGGCGCGTCGGCGGTCGTCGGCGTGATGCCCGTCCACGTCGGCGGGCTGATGATGGACGTGGACGCTTTGCGCGAGTTCGCCGCGCGCGAGCGTCTGTGGATCGTCGAGGACGCGGCGCACGCCTTCCCCGCGGCGTGGCGGCGCGATGAGGCGTCGCCGTGGCAGCGCTGCGGCGAGGCGACGGCTGATGTGAGTTGCTTCTCCTTCTACGCCAACAAGACGATCACGACCGGCGAGGGCGGTATGGCCACGACCGGCGACGCGCGGCTCGCGGAGCGTATGCGCCTGATGTCCCTGCATGGACTCTCGCACGATGCGTGGGAGCGCTATTCGGGCGGCGGCTGGGACTACCGAATAGTCGCGCCCGGCTACAAGTACAACCTGACGGACATCGCCGCGAGCGTCGGCATCCACCAACTCGCGCGCGCGGAGGAGATGCGGCGGGAGCGCGAGCGGATCGCACGCCTCTACACAGAGGCGTTCGCCGACGCGGAAGAGATCGAGCTGCCGCCCGACGATCCGAACCGCGTCCACGCGTGGCACCTCTACCCCGTCAGGCTGAACCTCGAAAGGCTCTCGATTGATCGCAACGCCTTCGTCGAGGAGTTGAAGGCGGCGGGCGTCGGCTGCTCCGTCCACTGGCGGCCGTTGCACCTGCACCCCTACTACCGCGAGACGTTCGGCTGGCAGCCCGAAGACTTCCCCGTTGCCACGTCCGTTTGGGAGCGGCTCGTCAGTCTCCCGATCTTTCCGGGGATGCGCGGGGAAGAGACGGCGCACATCGTCGGCACGGTCAGGAAGATCTGCGCGCGCCACCGTCGCTGAGTCGGTATTTGCTTCACATGGGACTGTCGCCCCCTTTACGTCGAACGAGTTTTCACTTTGATATGCCGCGCCCGACAAGCTTGATGCGCCACGCCCGTCGTTCAAACAGTCTCCTCCTCCTCGCGTGCGTCGTCGCGCTCTGCGCGCTCGTTGCGGTGGCGTTCGTCGTCCGCTCGACGCGCACGGGCGGCGCGCTGCTGCACGGCGGCGTCATTCGCGACGGCGAAGCGTCGGGCGTTGAGCCTCCGGACGCGGGCGATTACGCCGTCCCGCCGCCGTCGCGCCCGCGCGCGACGCGCGGCTCTCAGTTCTACAGCGCGCCCGACGGCAGCGCGGACGGCGATGGCAGTAAGTCCCGCCCGTGGGACTTGGGCAGCGCGCTCTCGAAACAGTCGAAGCTCAAGCCGGGCGACACACTGTGGCTGCGCGGCGGCGTCTATCGCGGCACGTTCAGAAGCAGGCTCGCGGGCACGGCAGAGAAGCCGACCCTCGTCGCGCAGTCGCCGGGCGAGCGCGCGACCATCGACGGCTCGCTCAAGGTTTTCGGCGAGTGGGCGACCTACTGGGGCTTCGAGGTGACGAACTCGAACGCGGATCGCACGGCGGAGCGCCCGACCGGCGTCGAGATCGAAGGCGCGCACACGCGCTTCGTCAACCTCGTCGTGCACGATACGGGCAACGGCTTCGGCTTCTGGAGTTCGGCCGTGGACTCTGAACTCTACGGCAACCTCATCTATCACAACGGCTGGAGCGGGATCGACCGCGGCCACGGCCACGGCATCTACACGCAGAACGAAGAGGGCACGAAGCTCATCCGCGACAACGTCATCTTCGAGCAGTACGGCTGGGGCATACATGCCTACACGGAAGAGGGCGCGCTCCGGGGGCTCTACTTCGAGGGCAACGTCTCTTTCGACAACGGAGCGCCGGCCGACGCGCGCTACGACAACATCCTCGTCGGCGGGCGTCAGCCCGCCGAGCGCGTCTCGCTCGTCTCGAACTTCACCTACGAGACGCCCGCCAGCGGCGAGACAAAGCCGAACGTGCGGCTGAACTACGAGTCAACGGACAACAAAGATTTGACGGCGAAGGACAACTACTTCGCGGGCGGCGACACGGTCGCCTCGGTCGGCGGCTGGCTGTCTGTGACGATGACGGGCAACACCTTCCGGGGCCGGAAGCAACTCGTCGAGCTCTCGCTCCCGCAGGGCGTCGCGCCCTCGGCTTACGCGTGGGATGGCAACACCTACTGCGGCTCTGACGCCGCGTCGCCGTTCGGCTTCGAGGGCCGCGCGCTCGACTTCACGGGCTGGCAGGGCGCGACGGGATTCGATCGCACGAGCAGCGGGAGCGCGGCGGGCGGGCAGGCGTGCGGCGTCAGGGTCTTCGTCCGCCCAAACCTGTACGAGCAGGGGCGCGCCAACGTCGTCGTCTATAACTGGGAGCGGCGCGGCGAGGTCGAGGTGGATGTGAGCGGCGTGCTCGTGCGCGGCGCGAAGTTCGAGGTGCGCGACGCGCGCAACTACTTCGGCGCGCCCGTCGTCGCGGGCACTTACGACGGCAAGCCGCTGCGCCTGCCGGTGGGCGCGCGCCGTGTTGCGCTTCCCGTCGGCGCGCACGCCGCGTCGCCGCAGAGCGCACCAGAGTTCGGCGTCTTCGTGCTGCTCAGTGCGTCCTGAGAGATCGAGCACGGGCGCGAGTCGGATTGGAAAGCCGGATCGAAAGCTGTGGTGAACGATCAGCAGGTGAGAAACGATCAGCAGGTGAGAGAGGGAATCCCGCGGCCGGTCGAAGCGTTTGTCGCGGTGCTGGCGCTCGCGGCCGCCGCGCCGGTCGTCGCGCTCTGCGCGCTGGCGGTCGCCGTCACGTCGGGGCGGCCAGCCTTCTTCCGTCAGCGTCGCGTCGGGTGCGGCGGCCGGCTGTTCACGCTCTACAAGCTGCGGACGATGCGCACGGCGGCTGGCGGCGCGCAGGTGACCGCGGCCGGGGACGCGCGCGTGACGCGTGTCGGCAGGATTCTGCGAAAGGCGAAGCTCGACGAGCTGCCGAGCCTATGGAACGTCGTGCGCGGCGAGATGTCGCTCGTCGGGCCGCGCCCCGAAGTGCCGCGCTACGTTGACGCACAGAGCGCGCAGTGGCGTCTCGTGCTCGCGGCGCGGCCCGGCCTGACAGATCCCGTCACGCTGCGGCTGCGCAACGAGGAAGAGCTGCTCGCCGCGGCCGGCGGCGACCGCGAGCGGTTCTATACGGAGGCGCTACAGCCGTTCAAGCTCGCCGGCTACGCCGACTACCTGTGCGCGCGCGACTGGCAGACGGACACGAAAATTTTGTGGGCGACGGCGCGCGCCGTCGCCTTCCCGCGGAGCGCGCCGCCGCCAACCGTCGCCGAAGTGCTGGCGCGGTGCGACGCGGCGGGCCAATCCCTCCCCGGCGAAACGGCACGGAGGGCCGACGGGGAGTCGCGGATGACCACTGCTTAGCTGCCGGGATAACTAGAACGATTATGGGAGGTGCGGCGTTCCGGCGCGCAGTGCGGCGCGCGGCGGAGCGCCGAAAGTTTATGAGAAACGTGAACAGTAACGGATCAGTCCCGTCGAGGCTCGGGCTGCGCAGGCTGCACACGAAGCGCTACCATCTCGCCGTCGATCTCTCAGTGCTCGCCTCTTCGTTCGCGCTGGCGTATCTGCTGCGCTTCGACTTCCGCGTGCCGTCCGACGAGCTGCACAGGGGGCTCGTACAGCTCCCCTACGTCGTGCTGCTGCAACTCGTCGTGCTGATCCTCGCCGGCGTTTACACGTTCATCTGGCGCTACGTCGGGCTGGCCGAGGTGAGGAGCTTCTGCGCTGCGGCGTGGTGGTCTTCGCTCGCGCTACTCGTGCTGCGGCTGAGCCTGCCCGAGGCGGTCGAGGAGTGGCGCGTCCCGCTCTCGGTGATCGTGATGGACGCCGTGTTCGCCTTCGGCGGCGTGCTCGCGTCGCGCGTCGTGCGTCGCGTCCTCTACGAGCAGGGGAAGCAGCGGCGCAAGGCGAAGGCCGAGCCGACGTCCGTGGACAAGAAGCGCGTGCTGCTGATCGGCGCGGGCCGGGCCGGGATGCTGACGGCCAAAGAGATCAGGAGCCGCGACGACCTGCGCCTCTCCGTGCGCGGCTTCGTCGATGACGAGCCGAACAAGCAGGGCTCGCTCATCCAGGGCGTGCGCGTGCTCGGCGGCATGCAGGACTTGCCGCGGCTCGTCGGAGAGCACGGGATCGATCACGTCATCGTCACGGTGGCGCACGCCTCGCGCGAGCGGTTCCGGCGTATCCTCGACATCTGCGAGCGCGTCCCCGTCAAGGTGCGCGTCATCCCCGGACTCGATGACATCCTGCAAGGGCGCGTCTCGTTCACGCGCATCCGCGACGTGCAGATCGAAGACTTGCTCGGCCGCGAGCCCGTGCATCTCGAAGAGATCGAGGTGCGCCGCACGCTCGCGAGCAAGGCAGTACTGGTGACGGGCGCGGGCGGCTCAATCGGGTCGGAGCTGGCGCGGCAGGTGGCGCGGTTTGCGCCCGCGCGACTGCTGCTGGTTGAGCGCGCCGAGTTCGCTCTCTTCGAGATCGACCGCGAACTGCGCGCGTCATTCCCCGAAGTAAATATTTTGCCGCTCGTCGGCGACGTGTGCGACCGCGGGCGCATGCGCGCGATCTTCGCCGAGCACCGCCCGCACGTCGTCTTCCACGCCGCGGCTCACAAGCACGTGCCGATGATGGAGTCGAACCCGGCGGAGGCCGTGAAGAACAACGTGTTCGGCACGAACACGGTCGGCGAGATCGCGGGCGGCTTCGGAGCCGAAGCCTTCGTCCTCATCTCGACGGACAAGGCGGTGCGGCCCACCTCCGTGATGGGCGCCTCGAAGCGCGTCGCCGAACTGGTCATACAAGATTTGGATCGCCGCTTCGACACGCGCTTCATCGCCGTGCGCTTCGGCAACGTCATCGGATCGACCGGCTCGGTCATCCCGATCTTCCGCGAGCAGATACGCAAGGGCGGCCCCGTCACCGTCACGCACCGCGACATGGTGCGCTACTTCATGACCATCCCCGAGGCGGCGCAGCTCGTCCTACAGGCCGGCACGATGGGCAGGGGCGGCGAGATCTTCATCCTCGACATGGGCGAGCCCGTGCGCATCCTCGATCTCGCCAGGGACACGATTACGCTCTCCGGGCTTCGCCCCTACGAGGACATAGATATCGTCTTCACCGGCGTGCGCCCCGGCGAGAAGCTGTTCGAGGAGCTGGACACGGCCGAAGAGCACGTCGCCAAGACCTACCACCCGAAAATCCTCACCGGCAAGATCGCCACCTACACCGCCGCTCAGATGCGCTGGGCGCTCGAACACCTCTCGCGCCTCTCGTCCGAGGGCGAGACGGAAGAACTCCGCTACTTCCTCCAGAGCTTCCTACCCGAAGCGCGCCTCGCCGCCGCCCCCGCCGACGCGCAGACGGACGTCGTGAAAGGATTCAGCATCGTCAAGGTGCAGACGGCCTGAACCGGACTTCCCCTCGCCGCACGGGGATCAGTATGTGACGTTCTGGAGGTTCGCCGCTGTAGATCGGCTCACCCAGCGAGTAATTTGGGTCAGAGGTTAACCCCTTGACGCGTCGCGTCGCGTCAGGGTCATGTTCGGTCAAGGCTATCCAGAAGTAGTTGTCAGGCAGTGGACAGTCTGCTCTGCAGGGCACGGTCTTGAACCGGCGGTCGCCCGTTAAGCTAAGGGCGAGACGCAAGCCCTGTTCTGCGTAAGGTGAAAGACCGTAGATGCGTATCGGCCCAAGTCCCTTACGTCCACGTCAAGCGCACGAAGAACGGCGAGCCGATCAAAATCCCGCTCCCGCAGCTTGCCGTTGACGCCATCAAGATGCTGCCGAGTTTCGGCAAGGGCGAGTACCTGTTCCCGGCCAAGCCCAACGTCAGGTTCAAAGACGTGGAGACGTTCTCGAAGCCTCACGCCTGGGACATCGGCAAGCGTTTCAGGAGGGTATGCCGTCTGGCGGGGGTAAGCGGCCTGAGAATCCACGACCTTCGGCACTACGCCACGACCGTGCTGTTCGTGAGGGGTATCCCCGACCCGATCATCTCGAAGATGACGGGGCACAAGAGCAGGGAGTTGAAGCGCTACCAGCACCTGAGTCCCTTGTTCAAGCAGCAGACGGTGGATTTGATCGCCGAGGAGTTGGAGAATTCTGCGGGAAAATCTACTGACACGTCTACTGACACGCGGCCAAAAAAGAAGCGCCCGCCGTTTTTCGGCGGGCGCAACTCTTTGCACCGCAATGATTTAGTGGCGGAGCCGACGGGACTCGAACCCGCGACCTCCGACGTGACAGGCCGGCGTTCTAACCAACTGAACTACGACTCCGCAAAAATTCCGCCACCGTGCGGGCTGGTGCGGCGTGCCCGGCGGGCGCGCCTGTGTGCTTGGTAGGCACGGTGGGACTCGAACCCACAACCCCCGCCTTGTAAGGGCGGTCGTCTACCATTGACAGTACGTGCCTCTGAAAATCCTCACCGACACGCGCCCGCTGCAAAGAACTGTGCGCCCCCAAAAAGGGTGCGAAGACCCTTAACCGGAAGCGGCACAATCCTAAGAGATGGCGCGCGCGGGTGTCAAGCAGTCGCGCCCTGCGTCACGCGCGCCGAGTTAGCCGAAGGGCGAGGGTGGAGACCTCCGGCGGCGAGTCGCGTATGAAGTCCGCGCCGGCGGCGGCGAGTTCCGCGCGCGTCCCGTAGCCGTAAGTTACGCCGACCGCGCCCACGCCGTTTTGGCGCGCGGCGTGGACGTCGTGTTCGCGGTCGCCGATCATGAACGACTCCGCCGCGTCGAGTCTCTCTTCACGGAGCAGGCGCGCGACGAGCAGGGCTTTGTCGTCGAGGCTGCCGTCGGGCGTCGCGCCGTGGACGGCGAGGAAGAACGGCGCGAGGCTGAAGTGTTCGAGAATGCGGACGGCGAAGTCGGTCGTCTTCGACGTGGCGACGTAGAGGCGTAAGCCCTCGGACTTCAGCGCCGACAGCATCTCCTGCACGCCGGGATAGACTTCGTTCTCGCGCCAGCCCTCGCGCGCGTAGCGCTCGCGGTAGAGTGCGACGGCGCGCTCGACGAGTTCGGCGTCGTCCGTTCCCAAGAGCGCGCGGAAGTTCTCTCGCATCGGCGGCCCGATGAACCTGAGCAGTTCTGCGCGCGCGCGCGCCGGCAGCCCCAAGCCTTCGAGCGCGAACTGGTAGCAGCGCGTGATCCCTTCGGCGGGCTCAGTCAGCGTGCCGTCGAGATCGAAGAGGACGTTTCTGAGCGGCATTCGTGTTCTCTTTGCGTCTTTGCGCCTCCAGCGTGAGGATGATTTCTCACGCTGGAGGCGCAAAGACGCGAAGGGGGAAGCAGAAGGTTTTGCAACTCGCTCGCGGCGAAGTTAGTTAAAGGGGCGTGATCGTTCGACGCCGACGCGCTCGCTCACAGCAGCCAGACGGGCAGTTCTTCGTCGCGGCTGCGGTCTTCCTCGCGCGACACGTCTTCGCGCGACGCGTCCGGCGGCGCGTCGTCGGGCGCGGCGGGGGCTTCTTGCCCGTCGCGCTTACGGTTCTGGCCGGTGGGCTCGATGAGCACGTCGTTCACCTGTCGGTCGAGTCTGCCGATGACGGGCATCGCGTCCGCTCCTTCCGATCGTCAAAGTTTGCGGCTATCATGATCCACACACCGCGCCGTAACAGTGTAGTCATATGTCGAAGCAACGCCCAAGCGCCCCCCACGTCGGTCGGCTCTACTTTCTAATCCTGCTCGCGCTCTCGCTCGTCGCGTGCGTCGCCTACGGTCAGACGACGCAGCCGCAGCAGCGCCCGCGACGCGTGACCGGAGGCGACGCACAGGCCGCGCCGACGAAAGCGCCGACGAACGCCGACAAGCCGAACGCGCCCGTCGAGGTCGGCGACGACGAGGTGCTGCGCGTGGACACGCAGCTCGTGCCCGTGCCCGTCGTCGTGCGCGACAAGGCGGGGCGTCCCGTCGGGAATCTACGCGCCGACAATTTCGTGCTCTACGAGGACGGGCGACCGCAGCGCATCTCGAACTTCGCGACGACGGACGCGCCCTTCGAGATCGCCCTGCTGCTCGACACCTCCGGCTCGACGCGCGAAGACATCGGACTCATCCGCCGCGCGGCGAATCTTTTCATCGAACAACTGCGTCCCGGCGACCGCGTCGCCATCATCTCCTTCAACACCAAACAGGACGGCGCGCGACCCGTGCCCGTCGTCGAAGTGAAGTCGCCGCTGACGGACGACCGCGCCCGGCTGCGCGACGCGCTCGAACAGATCGGCTCAAGTTACGGCACGCCCTACTACGACGCTTTGGAGCGGGTCGCGCAGGAGGTCTTCCGCGAGCCGCCGCGCGAGGCCGTCAAGGGGCGGCGCGCGCTCGTCGCCCTGACGGACGGGGTTGACTCTTCGAGCGAGGCCGAGTTCGAGGAGTCGCGCGCGCGCCTGCGCCAGTCGAGTGTGATCAGCTACTTCATTCAGGTCAACACCGAAGACTTCGTCGAGGAGCGACTTTTGCGCGACTGCGAGGACGACGGACGTCTCTCGCTCTCGAAAGTCCAACTGCAGCGCTTCCGCCGCATCTACGCCGCGCACGCCGACGCCGCCGACTACGCGAACTTCTGCCAGATGGGTTCGTTCGAGCGCATGGACATCAGCCGCAAGCTCTACCAACTGGCGCGCGCCGAGATGGCGCAGCTCGCGAAAGACTCCGGCGGCAGAACCTTCACGGCGCTCGACCTGCGCGACGCGCGCCAGGCGTTCGCGCAGGTCGCCGAAGAGATCGGCAAGCTCTACAGTCTCGGCTACTACCCGACGAACAAGACACGCGACGGCTCCTTCCGCCGCATCAGCGTCGAGGTGCGCGGCATCCCCGGCGCGCAAGTCACCGCGCGCGAAGGCTACCAGTCGCCGAAGAGTTAGCCGCTGGTTGCATGGGAGAAGAGCTTGAGCGTCACTGTTGATTATTTCTTTAACTCAGAGAAACGTCTTGATGAGTTAGCGCGGGAGATTAACTCAGTGCTTGGCTGTTCTCTGACTCCGTATCAGGGGGATGAGGAAGATTATTTCGGTCGCTTCCTTGCGATGGAGTTTAGTCTCTCGAAACACCCTTTTGAGAATGACGGTGAGTGCAATTTTGAAGATTACGAATACTATCTTCATCTTCGTACCCCCGCCGGAGACGCCGATCTAAGAAACATACAGATTCCCGCGATGGGGCTGGTGGCTTATGCTTTATTCCGTCGTAGGAGTCTTACTGGAATGCTCGTCTATGACGGTCAAATTCTTCTCGCCAAGTATGAAGAAAGAATTGACCCACAAAATGATCTGCC
>JBJMGS010000051.1:0-7779 GCA_045807785.1 Pyrinomonadaceae bacterium | reverse complement strand
TCAGATCAAAAAAGTTGTGCTGGCGTATTCGGGCGGGCTCGACACGTCGGTCATGCTGCGCTGGATCAAGGAGCGCTACGGGTGCGAGGTCGTCTGCTACTGCGCCGACGTGGGGCAGGGCGAGGAGCTGACCGGGCTCGAAGAGAAGGCGCGCGCCACGGGTGCGTCGAAGCTCTACGTCGAAGACTTGCGCGACGAGTTCGTGCGCGAGTACGTCTGGCCGGCGGTCAAGGCGAACGCCGTCTATGAGGGCGTCTATCTGCTCGGCACGTCTCTGGCACGCCCTGTCATCGCGAAGCGGCAGATCGAGATCGCGCGGCGCGAGGGCGCCGACGCCGTGGCGCACGGCGCGACGGGCAAGGGCAACGATCAGGTACGCTTCGAGCTGACCTACTACGCGCTGGAGCCCGACATCAAGGTCATCGCGCCTTGGAGAGAGTGGGAATTCAAGGGGCGCAGCGACTTGATCGCCTATGCGAAAGAGTTTGACATCCCCGTGACGGCGACTGCCGAGAAGCCTTACTCGACGGATCGCAATCTGATGCACGTCTCCTATGAGGGCGGCATCCTCGAAGACCCCTGGGCCGAGCCGCCCGCGGACATTTTTCAGATGACACGCTCGCCCGAAGAGGCGAAGGCGCAGAGTGAGTATGTCACCATCGGCTTCAAACAAGGCGAGCCGGTGAGCGTCAACGGCGAGAACTTGAGCCCGGTCGCGTTGCTCACGGAGTTGAACCGTCTGGGCGGCGAGCACGGCGTGGGGCGTGTCGATCTGGTGGAGAACCGCTTCGTCGGGATGAAGTCGCGCGGGGCTTACGAGACGCCGGGCGTGACGATCTTGCAGGCGGCGCACCGCGCGGTCGAATCCATCACGATGGATCGAGAGGTCGTCCGCTTGCGCGACGCGCTCTCGTTGAAGTTCGCTGAGAGCGTCTATTACGGCTTCTGGTTCGCGCCGGAATCCGAGCTGATGCGGCGCACGATTGACGCGACGCAGGAGATGGTCACGGGCGAGGCGCGCCTGAAACTCTATCGCGGAAGCTGCACGGTCGTCGGTCGCCGTGCGCCGCGCTCGCTCTACAACGAGCGGCTGGCGACGTTCGAGGCGGACACGGTGTACAACCAGCGCGACGCCGAAGGGTTCATTAAGCTGAACGCGCTGCGGCTACGCTCGCGTGCGCAACTTGAGCGACAGAGTTGACGAGTCAACCGTCAGAGATCAGTCGAGCGGGGAGAGAGAAATGATGAAGATCGCTAACAATGCAGGCGCGACCGTCACGGTCGTCGAGGCGGACAAGATCGGCTCGGTCACGTCGAACCTGAGTCTGCCGCGCACGCTCGCCGTCGTCGCCGCACCGACCGGCGTGCGCGCCGGCGACGTGGTGGCGGTGCGCGCGCTGACCGACAGCGCGACGTACAATCAGCTCGAACTCCCCACGGGCAGGCTCGCCAAGGTCAATCCGGGCGACGTGCTCGTCGGCGCTCTGGGGCGTCGGCGCGCGCTCAAAGGGTTCGTCGGCGACGTGCCCGCGATTGTTCAGGCGGGCGACGAGTTGCACCTGCTCAACATGGGCGGCGTCATCGGTCTCTGCACGGGCCATCACTCTTCGTTGAGCGACGCGATCAAGGTTGAGGTGCTTGGCCTGGTGTGCGATGAGGCAGGGCGCGTGCGTAATATCTCGGACGCGGCGCTTGAGCCGCGCGCGAGTCTCGGCGCGAGCGCGCCGCTCGTCATCGTGGCGGGCGCGTGCATGAACAGTGGCAAGACGTTCGCGGCGACGGAGCTGATCCGGCAGGCGTCGCGTGTGGGTCTGCGCGTGGCGGCGGCGAAGCTGTCGGGCGTGGCTTGTTTGCGCGACACGCTGAACATGGCGGATCACGGCGCGGTGGCGACGGCGAGCTTCCTCGACTGCGGTCTGCCCTCGACGGTCGGCGTCGGCGATCTCGCGCCCGTGGCGAAGGCGATCATCGCGCGGCTCAACGAAGCGTCGCCCGACGCCATCGTCATCGAACTCGGCGACGGCATCATCGGCGGCTACTCGGTCGAGTCGGTCTTTGACGACGCGGAGCTGCGCGCAGCGATGGCGGCGATTGTCTATTGCGCGTCGGACTATGTGGGCGCGTGGGGCGGCTGCGAGTGGTTCTCGCGACGCGGGCTCGCGGTCGATCTCGTCGCGGGGTCGGTCACGGATTCGCGCATGGGCGAGGAGTACATCGAGCGCGAGTTTGGCGTCGCGGCGGGGAACGCGCGCCGCGACGGGGCGCGGATGTTTGAGATAGTTAAAGAGCGGGTGTCGGGTGTCGGGGGTTGGGGGCTGGGAAAGACAGTGGAGGTTTCGAGCCCGGAGCTATCGGTCGTGGTCTCGGAGGGATGAAGCCGCACGCGGGCGTGATTCGCGGAGAGTGAGCTGATGAAGAACGAAACTCAAAACCCCCGACACTCGACACCCGACACCCAACACCCAATCCGCATCGGCATCTTTGGCGGATCGGGCTACGGCGGGGCGGAGCTGTTGCGCATCCTGCTCGCGCACCCGCACGCCGAAGTCTCGCTCGTGACGGCGAACGAGCAGGTGGGCAAGGCGGTCGGCGAAGTGCATCGGAATCTGTATGGGCTGACCGAACTGCGTTTCGAGCGCGCACCGGACGATCTCGAAAGTCTCACCGAACTGGATTGCGTCTTCTTCGCGCTGCCGCATGGTCAGGCTCTGGAGATCGCGCCGCGCCTGCCGTCGAAGGTGAAAGTGATCGATCTCTCAGGCGACTTCCGCCTGAATGACGCGGCGGAGTTTCTGCAACACTACGGGCGCGAGCACACGGCGACGAATGTTCAGCGCGAGTTCGTGTACGGACTGACGGAGACAAACCGCGAGGCGATCAAGCGGGCGCGGCTCATCTCGAATCCCGGCTGCTTCGCGACGGCGACGCTCCTAGGTCTCGCGCCGCTCGTCGCGAACAATCTGTTGTCGGGCCGCGTCATCGTCGATGCCAAGACCGGATCGTCCGGCTCGGGCGCGAAGGCGGCGGCGAACACGCACCACCCGCAGCGCAGCACTTCGTTCTACGCCTACAAGCCTTTCACGCACCAGCACGTCCCCGAAATCGAGCAGGAGCTGCGCCGCGTCGGCGACTGGACGAACGAGCTGGTGTTCATGACCCACTCGCTGCCGGTCGCGCGCGGCATCTTCGCGTCGATCTACTTGGAGACGAAACAGGCGTTGACCGAAGGTGCCGTGCGCGAGTTGTTCGCGGAATTTTACCGAGACTCGTTCTTCGTCCGGCTCGTCGCAAGCTCGCCCGACATCAACTGGGTCAAGACGACAAACTTCTGCGACCTCGGATTCGCCGTGCGCGGCTCGCAGCTCGTCGTCTTCTCGGCGATTGATAACCTGGTCAAAGGCGCGGCGGGTCAAGCCGTGCAGAACATGAACCTGATGTTCGGTCTCGACGAAAAGACGGGACTGATGTTGATGGGGACGAACCCTTGAGCGACGCCGCGAAGGAAAAGTTTGCGCCCGCTCCCGTCAAGCCCGCGATCACGTTCGACGAGCTGGCACGGATTGACGTACGCGTCGGGACGATTCAGGCGGTCGAGGACGTGGCAGGCTCGACGAAACTCGTCCGCCTGCGCGTCAGCTTCGGCGATCACGTGCGCACCATCCTCGCGGGGATGAAGCGCGAGCGCGAGAACCCGCAAGAGATCGTGGGGCGGCAGGCGCTGTTCGTCGTCAACCTTGAGCCGCGGCGGATGGCTGGCGAAGTGTCTGAAGGAATGTTGTTCGACGTGGGCTATGCGGACGGGCTGGTGCCCGTGCTCGCTGTGACCGAAAGGGACGTGCCCGACGGGGCGCGCGTGGGATGATGACGAAAACAGGAATGGAGACAGAGACGCCGACGACGTTCGCCGAGATCGCCACACGCGAGGAGCAGTTCCAGCTCGCAACGTACAAGAAGATGCATGTCGCCGCGGCGCGTGGGGCTGGCGCGTGGATCGAAACGTCTGAGGGCGAACGCTACCTCGATCTCTACGGCGGTCACGCTGTCTGCGCGACGGGGCACTGCCACCCGCACGTCGTCGCGGAGTTGAGACGGCAGGCGGGCGAGTTGTTGTTCTACTCGAACCTCGTCTATTCGGGGGTGCGCGCGCGCGCGGCGGAGAAGTTGGTGGGGTGCGCGCCCGCTTCCTTGTCGAAAGCCTTCTTCTGCAATTCGGGGACGGAGGCGAACGAGAACGCGATGCGGATGGCGCGCATGAAGACGGGGCGCGAGAACGTCATCACGTTCACGGGGAGCTTTCACGGTCGCACGGCGGACGCGATCAGCGCGACGTTCTTAGGCAAGTACAGAGACATCGGCAGGCCGAACGTGCCCGGACACCTGTGCGCCGAGTTCGGCTCAATCGAATCCGTCAAGGCGCTCGCGGACGAAACGGTGGCGGCGGTGATGCTCGAACCGATCCAGTCGATGGCGGGCGTGCGCGAGGCTGAGCCGGAGTTTTTCCGCGCCTTGCGAGAGTTGTGCGACGAGCGCGGGATGCTGCTCATCTTCGACGAGGTGCAGACCGGCGTCGGTCGCACAGGCGAATGGTTCTTCGCGGGGGGCGAGGCTGCCGGGGGCGTCGTGCCCGACGTGGTGACGCTGGCGAAGGCTCTGGGGAGCGGCGTTCCAGTGGGCGCGTGCCTGACGACGGACGCGGTCGCGTCGGCGATCAAGGAGAACGATCTCGGCACGACCTTCGGCGGCGGGATGCTCGCGATGGCGGCGGTCGCGGCGACGCTCGAAGCTATTGAGGCGGACGGGATGCTTGAGAACGCGCGGCTGCTCGAAGCTTACCTGCGCGTGCGGCTGAAAGAGTTGCCGCGGGTCGCGCGCCTGCGCGGTCGGGGCTTGCTGCTCGGCGTCGAGTTCACAGACGAGATCGCGGCGAAGGTTCATAAGTCTCTGCTCGAACGGCGCATCATCACGGGCACGTCGAGCGACGCGTGCGTGCTGCGATTGTTGCCGCCGCTGTGCCTGACGCGTGAAGAAGTTGATCTGTTCGTCACGGCGTTGTCGGATGTGTTGAGCAGCATCTAGTTAGATGAAAATGTCGGATAACCAGATCAGCATTGTTCTTCCACACGATGAGGCGCTGGTCTTGTTTGAGTTTCTCTCAAGGTTCAGTGAGCGGGAGAAGCTTCAGATTGAAGATCCAGCCGAAGCCAGAGCATTGTGGAATGTACAGGCTGCGTTAGAGGAATTACTGACCGAACCTTTTACGTCCGATTACCAAGAGCTTGTAAATCAAGCGCGTCAGCGAGTGCGTGATAAATGAAATGCCGAGAGATTTTCTGAAAACGTCTGACTGGTCGCGCGAACAACTTGAAGAACTTCTTGCATCGGCTCTGTGCTTCAAGCGTGGCGAAGATAAGTCGAAGCCTCTCGCGGGTCGCTCGGTGGCGCTCGTCTTCTTCAACCCCAGCTTGCGCACGCGCGCGTCGATGCAGGTCGGCATCTACGAGTTGGGCGGAAACTCTGTCGTGCTTGAGCCCGGCGGGACGAGTTGGACTCTGGAGCACCGCGAGCACGCCGTGATGGACGGCGACAAGACGGAGCACGTCGCGGAGTTCGTGCGCGTCGTCGGTCGCTACTGCTCGATGATCGGCGTACGCACCTTCGCGGCGTTGAAGGACTGGGACGAGGAGCGCACCGATCCCATCTTGAGCGCGTTCGCGCGCTACAGCGAAGTGCCCGTCATCAACCTCGAATCGGCGATGCACCACCCGTGTCAGGCGCTGGCAGACATGCTGACGATCGAGGAGAAGCTCGGCGCGGGGCGCAAAAAAGTTCTGCTCACGTGGGCGTGGCACCCGAAGCCTCTGCCGATGGCTGTGCCGAACAGCTTCGCGCTCGCCGCCGCGCAGATGGGGCACGACCTGACCATCGCGCACCCGCCCGGCTACGAGCTGGACGAAGACCTGATGCGCGAGATCAACAACGCCGCCTTCGACGCGGGCGCGACCGTCACGCGCACGGACGACGTGGAATCAGCCTTCGACGGCGCGCAGGTCGTGTACGCGAAGAGCTGGGGCAGCAAGGATTGTTACGGCGCGCCGCAGGACGACATCGAGATGCGCGCGCGGTATCGCGCGGACTGGATCGTCGATGCCGCGAAGATGACGCGCACGGACGCGGGGCTCTTCATGCACTGCCTGCCCGTGCGCCGCAACTGCATCGTCACGGACGAAGTGATCGACTCGCCCGCTGCTGTCGTCATCGACGAGGCAGAGAACAGGTTGCACGCGCAGAAAGCTATAATGAAGGCAGTGACAAGTGACGAGTGACAAGTGACAAGCTAGAACCAAAGGCTGTTTTGCTTGTTACTTGTCACTCGTCACTTGTCACTCTGGAGGCTTGATGGATCAACAGCAGCGACTTGATCTGTTGCGCGAGGCGTTGCCGTACATCCAGCGCTTCAAGGGCAAGACGTTCGTCGTCAAGCTGTCGGGAAAGGTGACGGAGGAGCGCGAGAACCTGCTGTCGCTCGCCGAAGAGCTGGCGCTGCTGCATCAGGTCGGCATACGCGTCTGCGTCGTCCACGGCGGCGGCAAGCAACTGAGCGAACTCGCCGAGCAGATGGGCGTCGAGCAGACGATCATCGAGGGTCGGCGCGTGACCGACGACGCGACGCTCGACATGGCGAAGATGATCTTCGCCGGGAAGATCAACACGGACATCCTCGCCGCCCTGCGCCAGCGCGGCACGCACGCCGTCGGGCTCTCAGGCATCGATGGCAACATCGTCCACGCCGTGCGCCGCCCGCCGAAGGACATCGTCAACCGTGAGACGGGCGAAAGCTCCCGCGTGGACTTCGGTCACGTCGGCGACATTCTGGAGATCGACGACCGGCTGCTGCGCGTGCTGCTCGATCACGATTATTTGCCTGTTGTCTCCTCGCTCGGCGCGGACGACGAAGGCCGCGTCTTCAACATCAACGCCGACACCATCGCCGCGGAGATCGCCGTGCGCCTCGAAGCGGAGAAGTTGATCCTGCTTTCGGACGTGGACGGCATCTACCTGCGCCGCGACGACGCGGGCTCGAAGCTCTCGCGCCTGACGGTCGCGGACATCAACCGGCTTATCAATGACGGTGTCGCGACGGGCGGCATGATCCCAAAACTGCAATCGATCTCCGACCTCCTTCAGCGCGGGGTCGGCAGCGCCCATATCATCGACGGCGGCGCGCGCAACACGCTCCTCTCCGAAGTCTTCACCAACGAAGGCACCGGCACGATGATCGTGGCGTAGCACAAGCGGGTTGACCAGTGCGAACGGGCGGGCGACACATCAATCGCCCGCCCGTTTCTCCGTTAGTCCCAGCTTCTTTGCGCAAGGTATTTGTTGCGGAAAACTTTTGCGAGACGCGCCACGCGCCTACAATCCTGTCCACGTGCGAAGCGAGTCCGACGAAAAGGTGAGCGGTTTTGCGCGGGCGCTGCTGGCGGAGTGGCGCGCGCTCGACTTGCCGCGTCGCGCGGGGCGCGTGGTCGTCGCCGCGTCGGGCGGGGCTGATTCGACGGCGCTGCTGCTAGCGCTCGGCGAGTTGAGACGGCGCGGGTTGATCTCGGTCGAGTTGAAGGCCGCGCATCTCGATCACGGTCTGCGCGGGGAGTCGGGCGCGGCGGACGCGCGCTGGGTCGGAGAGTTAGCGCGGGAGTCGGGTTATGAGTTCGAGACGGCGCGGGCGCGTGTGGCGGTGCGCGCGCGCGCGGCGGGCGACAATCTGGAACAGGCGGCGCG
>JBJMGS010000050.1:0-4630 GCA_045807785.1 Pyrinomonadaceae bacterium | reverse complement strand
TGGTAGGTGATGTGCGTGTGCGCGTCGATGAGACCGGGGAGGATCGTCACGTCGCCGAGATCGATGATGCGCGCGCCCGCCGGGACTGTCAGACGGCTGCCCGCCGCCGTGATCCTGTCGCCCTCGACGATGACGACCGCGTCCGCGATCAGCTCGCCGCGCCGCACGTCCAACATGCGCGCCGCGCGGAGCACGAGCGGCGCGCGCGGTGTCTGACGCAGCGGCGGTGGCGGCTGGCTTCGCGTCGGCTGTTGCGCGTGCGCGCACGCGGGAAGAAAGGTTAAGAGCGAAGTGAGAAACGCGCCGTTGATTAGTCTTGCGAGTGTCATCCTGCTTGTCCCCGTCGCCGACGCCGTTGCTCGCGGCGCGCGGCGACCTTGTCAAATCTCATCTAGCCGATCTTAGTCTTCGCCGCTCGCGTCGCGCGGCGCATCGGCGATTTTGACCATTGTGTCTGCGCCGACGGGCTGGTTGTGGTTGTCGCCATGTGCGCCTACGGTCGCGGCGGCGGTCGTCTCGCCCGCCGTCTCCACGTCGCCCGCGACGCCGCCTTCGGCGCGAGCAGCGTCGTTGTTAATCCTGTCAGACTCCGGCATCATCGCTTGTCCCCTTCGGCCTCCGAGAAAAGTTTTACCACGAGATTTTATCCGCGCCGAGTCGCGTGGCGTGTTATTCCGTGACAAAGACTGCAAAGTTTTTCCATCAATAATTATCTCTGCCGGGTGTATAGTCTGCTGTCGTAAACTCCCCGACCACCCCCTTAGACCATTCCCCCTAATCTCTCACGCGCAAGTCCTCGTCGGCCAGGTTCTCGCACTCGCTGACATACTGTTAACCTCAATTTACAGGAGTACGTTCGCATCCACACTCACGCCGCAGATACCTCTTTCCGGGAAGCGTGATGACTAGCCCGCCAAGCGGGTCGATGCGGAACTGTCTCAGGCGATAAAACTTTAACGCGATAGATCAGAGACTGCTCACGCCAACGCCGAACGGCGTCGGCAGGGCTTCGCCGATCTCTCCTCAACAACGTCCGAAAGTTGCAAGGTCACGATCTCGTCAGACTGCCAACACGCCGACTAACGCCAGACCTACATACGACCGCTCCTCGCTTCGGTCGGTACTGTTTCTCACCCGGAGTTGCTTCCATGCGAAGATCGACTCCGGTCACACGGGAGGTGAATGACAATGATCCGTCTCAAACTTCTGGTCGTGCTGCTCTTTGCCGCAGCCCTCCTCATCCCGGCCACCTATAATCGCACCGTCCACAGTCAGAGCCAGAGCCCAAGCACTTACCCCGACACGACGCTGTCGGCGGATGATTCGACCGCGCTGGCGCAAACCACCGATCAAGCTAACAAGGTTTCCAGCACGGACACCGATGTCAACAACTCGAAGATTGATTGGGAGGGCGTCTCTCCCGATTCCACAGACACCTTCTCTTACGATCCGGACGTGCTACCGAGCGGAGCCATCCCTCCGACGTGCGACCCGCGCATTGATTGCGTGGGGAATCCACCGGCAGAAGAAGATGACATGTTCTGCCGCTCGCAACCTTTCACGGAAGCGCCCGCGGCTTTCGACAACAAGACCAACGGGCTGGTCGATCAGGGCGATCCTATCCCGCCGGGGGCGACCCCGACGCCGGGCACGTTCGAAGCTGATAAGCAGATCTTCTCCAAGGTTGACGAGATCAAGCCCGACGGTCTCGGACCCGTCTACAATGCGCAGTCCTGCCGCGAATGTCACCAGAATCCTGTGACCGGCGCGATCAGCCAAATCATGGAGCTGCGAGCGGGACACCTCGGAAAAGTTCGTGACGAGTTTGGCAACGTCGTCATAGGTTTCATTGACGCGCCCGGCGGCTCGCTCATAGACCTGCGCGCCACCAACTCGAAGGCGCAGGAGCGCGTGCCGCCGCTCTTTACAGCCGGGATCATTCCGAAGAAACCGGGCGTCGAGCAGCCGCCGATCACACACGAGGAGCCGGTGCGGACGCTGCGCACTTCGCTTAACCTGCTCGGCGATGGCTTCGTCGAAGCGGTCGCCAACGGCACGCTCGAAGGGATCAGGCAGAATCAGAAGCTGCTGACCAATGGTCAGATCAGCGGGCTGACGCCGCGCGTGCCGGTGCTCGAAGCGAACATCGACTCGAACCCCGACTGCGCCGACCTCAGCAAGCGGTGCGTGCGCCGCATCGGCCGCTTCGGCTGGAAGAATCAGCAGCCGTCGCTGCTCTCCTTCTCTGGCGACGCCTACCTGAACGAGATCGGAATCACCAACCGGCTGGTCTTAAACGAGAACACCTCGCTCGGTCGCTTCGTCGGCTTCGGCACGATCTTCGATCCCGTCCCGGACAATCAAAAATGCGACGACGGTCACAACTGCGGCGAAGACCCGGAGTTCGACATCGGCACTTTCACCGAGTTCATGCGCGCGACGAAAGCGCCGCCGCCCGACCCGGACATCCAGAACGATCCGAGGTTCGCCAACGACATCCAGCAGGGCAAGCGCTTGTTCGTCCACATGCCGACTTTCCTCGACGGACCACCCGAGCGTCAATTCAATAGTTGCAGCCAGTGTCACATCCCCGTCATGCTGACGGCGCGCTCTTGCACGATCATCAACGGCGGACAGTTCACCGTGCCGCGCGCACTCGGCGACAAGATCATCCGCCCGTTCAGCGACTTCATCCTGCACGACGTGGGCACGGGCGACGGCATCGTGCAGAACGCCGGACAGCAGTCGCGCCTCAAGGTACGCACCCCGCCGCTGTGGGGCGTGCGCACGCGCGCACAGCTCATGCACGACGGCAGGGCGCTCACCTTCAATGAGGCGATCTTGGCTCACGCGGGCGAGGCGAACGATGTCATCAACCTCTTCCGTCACCTGAGCGATCAGCAGAAGAAGCAGATCATCATGTACCTCGAATCGCTCTAGCCGGAACGGCGATCCGCGCGGCGTCTGTGCGGCGGCTCGTGACGATTTTGCTCGAACCACCGCACGCACACTTGTTTCGCCAGCGCGTCGCGAAAGTCTCCTTCGCACTTTCGTGACGCGCTGGCGAAGCCTTGCTTTCTTTGCCGCATTCTCTTCATATGCTCACTGTGCGCCCGCCCATAAATTTTCCTCGTCGGTCGCGCCCGCCACGCATCTAATTTGGGACGAAAAGGAGGGCTCCTGTAGATGAGTGCGATGACCAAAGTGAGCAGCCACGGACAAAAGCTGATGACCCGCGCGCGCGAGACGGTGACGCGGCGACGCGAGCCCGCCGAGGTGGAGCAGAGCCTCGATCAGTTGAGCCGCTGGATGGACGGACTGTTCCGCGTCCCCGGCACGGGCTGGCGCTTCGGGCTGGACGCCATCGTCGGGTTAGTCCCCGGCGTCGGCGACACGCTCACCACACTCGTCTCCTTCTACATCCTCGCGGCGGGCGTGCGCTACCGCGTGCCGAAAGTGACGCTGCTCAGGATGGGGCTCAACATCGCGGTTGATTACGTCGTCGGCTGCGTGCCCTTCGTCGGAGACCTCTTCGACGCGGCGTGGAAGTCGAACCAGATGAACGTCAAGCTGCTCAAGGAGCGGGCGACCGTCTCGGCGGCGGAGGCGAAGCGCGGGCGTCTGAGCGACTGGCTCTTCGTCGCGTTCATCATGTTCGGCCTCGTCGCGCTGCTCGTCGGCTCGGTCGTCATCACGTTCTACGTTTTGAGCCTGCTCGTCGGCGGGCTTCATCGCCTCTTCTGAGGCGCGGCGAGACGGGATTAAGCTACGACAACGAAAAAGGCGACACGCAAGGTGCGTGTCGCCTTTAACTTTTCTGCCCGCGAGTTGTTCGCGCGTCAGACTAGGCTGACTGTTCTTCCGCCTTCGGCAGCAGCCGGTCGAGCGAGGCGGCGACCATTGAGAAGCCGCGCTCGCCCGCGGCGAAGCAGCGCAGCTTCCCTTCCCCGTCGAACAGATAATAGGCGGGGACGTAGCCCTGCTCGTTCTGGAAGGCGTCGCGCAAGCGGTGCTCGTTATCGACGGCGCACGGCTCCGTGATGTTGTACTCGGTTACGGCGTCGCGCACGAGTTCCGTGTCGGTGTCGGCCTCGTAGCGCGGCATGTGGACGGCGACGACGCGCAAGCCCTGCGCGCCGCGCTCGTCGCGCCACTGGGCGACTTTCGGCAGATTCTCCTTGCAGACGCCGCAGCTCACCGCCCAGAAATGGACGAGCGTCGGGCGCCCCTCCGACTCGTGCGCGGCGTGCGCGCCCGTCGCGTTCATCCACTCAGTCGCGCCGTCAAGCGACGGCATCTGTGTCCCGATCCTCATCGGCATGTTGTCACCTCATAAGAGCTGTTAGCGATTAGCTGTTAGCCAGCAGCGGAGTCGTCAAAGTCGTCCTGCCGCCTGACTGCCTGGCTAACAGCTAATCGCTAACAGCTCACAGCTCTTACGCCTTGAGCGTCGCCTGACCCGGCTTCCACTCGGCGGCGCAGAGTCCGCCGGTCTGGAGCGCCTGGATGACGCGCAGGGTCTCTTCCGCCGAGCGACCGACGTTCAGGTCGTGCACGACCTTGTAGCGCAGGACGCCTTCGGGGTCGATGACGAAGAGGCCGCGCAGCGCGATGCCCTTGTCCTCGATGA
>JBJMGS010000049.1:0-11237 GCA_045807785.1 Pyrinomonadaceae bacterium | reverse complement strand
CTCGGTCGCCTGCGCTGAATCGGGCGGCGCGATCAGATGGGGCGTCGTGCGCGCCAGCGACGAGATGGAAGAGAAGCCGACGGCGCAGGCGAGCGCAAAACTGACGATGCGGTTCTTGAGCTTCATGGCGTTCTCACTCTCTGGTTGTCACTTGTGAATCAGGTCAACGGTCGTGACGAGGACGTTCGCGTTCGACGAGGCGACCATGTAGATGACCGACGGCAGCGGCGCGTCCGCCGAGAGGCCCAAGCCGCGCGTGGCGGCTTCGTGTTCGGTAGCTTCCAGCGCGCGCCCGTCGTCCTTCGCCCGGCTCACCGCCACCTGATCGCGCGCGTTCGCCGTCTTGAGCGCCGCCCATTGCTCAGCGGACGGCTTCCACGCGCAGGTCTGCTCCGACTCGGCGCAGGCGCGCACGAGCGCCTCGCCCGCCGGCACGCCTTCGAGCGGCACGCGCGAGACGACGACATAGACGCGCTCGGTCGCGGGCGTGTCGTTGAAGACGAACCAGCGCAGGTTGTCGTCAGCCTCTTTCGCCGAAGGGATTTCGTAGGGGACGTGCGAGCCGATGTGGTTGTCGCCGCGATTGAGTCGCGCGTTCGGGAAGATGAGCTGTGGCACGGAGTCGTTCTCCGCGTCGAAGATGTAGAGGTAGCCATCCGTGTTGCTCTCGACGAGCAGGCGGATCGCCTCGCCCGAGCTGAACTCGCGCGCCGGGCTGACGCGCTGTGCCCCGCCCGACGCGCCGCGCAAAAAGAGTGTGTAGCCGAGGCCGATCCCCGCCGGGCTCAAGCCGGTCTTGCTGCCCTCGCGCGCCGCCGCCTCGTCCGTCTTCGCGGTCGCGCTGCCGCCCGCGACCTGCGTCCCGGTCTTGCCCTTCGCGCCCGCGCCCTTGCGCCTGGCGGGGGGATTCGACGCGGTCTTGGCCGTGCCGTTCTGATGCGTGGTCGGCGCGTCAGTCTCCGCGGCGGGCGTTGTCTCCTTCTTCTCTTCCTTCTTCGCGCCGGGTCGCGTGGTGACGAACGCGCCGCGCACGACCTCGTCCTGCGGCTGCTCTTGCGCGCCCGCAGCTATCGCGCACGCGGTGACGACGAGGACGGCGGGCAGGCTGAAAAACTTGAGTCGCATTTCCGGCACTCTCCTTTATGTAACGCGGAACGTGTGGGCGCGGGGGATCACAACGGACGAGGCTACTGGTGTTCGATGCGTATCTCGAAGACGACGAGGCGCGCGGCGTCTTTGTCCGGCACGCTCACCGCGACGGCTTCCGCGCCAGCGCCCTTCTCTTTTACGTCTAGCGACGTCGCGGTGGTTTGCGCCCGCGCCCGCAGGTCGTCCAGTTCTTTCAACTCCGCCGGGCTCAACTCGTGCCCGGCGCGCGCGGCGAGGAAGGCGGGCGCGAGCAGCGGCGTCTCGGAGTAGATGACGGTGTACTCTTCCGTCCCCGGATTCTTGTCGAGTTCCAAGACCTGCCCCGCGCCGTACGGGAACGCGAAGTCCGACCCCTGCGCCGCCTGATTCGTCTTCAGGAGGCCCACGGTCGGCTGCGCCGTGAGGAAGGTCGTCGGCGCGTTCCCTCTGCCGGGTCCGACCACGTACAGGTAGCCGCGCGCGCCGGGCGAGAAGTGGAACCTGAACTGCTGACCCGACGCGAGCGAGATCGCGCCCGCCCTCGCCACGCGCTCGCCCGAAGGCGCGTCCGCGCCCTCGAACGCCTCGATCCAGTAACTTAGCGCTTCGACCCTCGCGGGTGCGTCGGCGACCGGCGCGGTCTTCACCCCCGGCGCGGACGCGGGCGGCGCGCCCATCATCGCGGAGCGGCTCGCCTGCCAGCGGCTCCACAAAAACCAGCCCGCGCCGACGATGCTCGCGCACACGAACAGCAGGATCAAGCCGCCCAGCACGACGAGCGGCGCGCGCGAACTCTTCGCGCCGCTCGCCGCAGCGGCAAGCGACGGCGATGGCTGTGCGTACTGTCGCGCCTGAGCCGACTGCGAGACGGGCGCGGGCTGCGGCGCGGGCGAAGATTGAGAGGCGGCGGAGACCGGCGCGGCGTTTGACGGTGCGACGCTCGTAGCGGCGACGTTCTGTGACGTGACGTGCGGCGGCGCGGCGTTCGGCGGCGCGCCGCTCGGTGCGACGTGCGACGGTCCAACTTCGACGCGGGGTTGTTGCCCGTTGCCCCGTGCGGGCGGGGCGACGTTGCCCTGCGCGGAAGCGGCGGCGGGTGAAGGCGGGGCGGGTAGGGGCTTCGTGGGCGCGTGTTCCACGCTGGCGGCGGGCGGCGGCTCCTCCTGTGTCACGCGCAGGATGGTGTCAACCGTCTCCAGGAACTCGCCCTCCCCGGCGGTGTCGGCGGCGGCGCGCGCGGCTTCGGGCGTCTCCGTCGGCTCGTCCCCGTCTGCGGTCGGCGCGGCGGCGCGCGGCGGGGGCAAAGCAAGTTCTGGCAGATCGAGCGCAGCACGCAGCTCCGCGATGAAGGCGGCGGCGGTCGGCTGGCGGTCGCCCCGATCCTTCGCCATCCCGCGCTCGATGGCGCGCGCGAATTCGGCGGGCGAGCCCGGCGCGGCCCCGTCGAGTCGCGGCGGTTTCACGACGGCGTGCGCGTGGCGCAGCTCGACGAGCGTCTTGCCGTCGAAGGGTCGCACGCCAGCGACAAGTTCGTAGAACATGACGGCGAGGCTGTAGATGTCCGCGCGCCCGTCAATGTCTGCGTGGCCGTCGCGCTGCGGTTCGCCCCACTGTTCGGGCGACATGTAGTAGGGCGTGCCGAGAATCTGCCCGGCGACGGTGAGCGGCGCGCCGTTGTCGCCGACGGCGGCGTCGGCAATCTCGCGCAGCTTGGCGATGCCGAGGTCTAAGAGCTTGACGCACAGCTCGCCGTCCGGCTCGCGGTCGATCATCACGTTCTCTGGCTTGAGATCGCGGTGGACGACGCCCTGCTCGTGCGCCTCTTCCAAGACGCGCCCGATGGGCTCCAATGCCTCGAACGCCTCGGCAGGCGTGAAGCGTCCGCGCGCTTGCAGTTCTTTGTCGAGCGAGCGCCCCGCGACGAACTCCATGACCATGTACACGAGCCCCTCGGAACTCGTGCGCAGATCGTAAACCGTGATGGCGTTCGGGTGGCGGAAGCGCCGCGCCGCCTGCCCTTCGCGCTGGAAGCGGCGCAGCCATTCGGGGTTGGCGCGAAACTCGGGCCGGAGCACCTTGATCGCCACGCGGTCGCCCAAAAGGATGTGGCGCGCGCGGAAGATCGCTCCCATGCCGCCGCGCGCGACGAACGACTCGATCTCGTACTGCGCGTCGAGCACCTGCCCGACCAGGTCCTGTGGCGCGTCTTCGAGCACCTGCCCGTCGCGCGGGCAGAACTTCAGCGTCGGCTCGAAGCTTTCGCCGCATTGTGGGCACGTCTTCATGTGTGGCTTGGATGACGGGACGCGCCGGCGCTCACTCGCTTCTTGCCGGACGCCTCACCCTGATCTACGGTCTGGCTCGCCCCCCCGGCGCAAGCCGCCGCTCCTGACGCGTTCAACTACTGCGAGTTTATCACGGGCGTTTGACGCGCGCGAACGGAACTCCCCTGCGGCGGCTCGGGGTCGAACCAAATTACCGCCGCGGGCATCAAAGGTAGGGATAACCCGGGTGCTCCTCGCAAACATCCGCCCGCTGGAATCGCACAGAGCTGCGGAGAATCTTCCCCATGAAGGTACTGGAACAACTCGGTCGGATTTCAAAGACTTCCCTCGTCACGGTCGCGCTCCTGCTCGTCGCCACGCAGGGCATGATCAACTATTTCGCCGGCCCGGACTTCTCCTTCGCCCTCTTCTACCTGCTGCCCGTCACATTCACGGCGTGGCTCGTCGGGCGCGGGGCGGGCTACGCGATTTCCCTCGCCTGCGCAACCGGCTACTTCCTGACCGCGTTCCTCTCGACGCAGTTCGACGGGCGCGAGCGCCTCGGCTTCTTCAACGCGCTCGCGCGCCTCGCCGCGTTCCTCTTCGTCGCGCACTTCGTTGACGCCTTCCGCCGCTCGCTCGAACACGAGAAGGAACTGGCGCGCACCGACGAGTTGACCGGCGCGACCAACCGCCGCTCCTTCTTCGAGACAGCGCAGTCCGAGATCAACCGCGCGCGGCGGCACCACCACCCATTCACCGTCGCCTACCTCGACATTGACGACTTCAAGGCGCTGAACGACCGCTTCGGTCACGCGTCGGGCGACGCCGTGCTGCGTGAGGTGACGCGGGAGATCAAGGCGAACGTCCGCGAGATCGACATGGTCGCCCGCCTCGGCGGCGACGAGTTCGTCGTGCTCCTTCCCGAAACGGGCGAAGCGGCGGGGCGTCTCGCCGTCAGCCGCCTCCGCGCGAACGTGTGCGCGCTCGCCGCGCGGAAGAATTGGCGCGTCACCTTCAGCATCGGCGTCGTCACGTGGACGAGCCCGCCGCGCACGGTGGACACCATGATCCGGCAGGCGGACGACACGATGTACGCGGTGAAGAAGAGCGGCAAGAACCGTGTCGCGCACCTCACCATCTCCGGCGAGCCGGCGGCGGAGCCCGTCCGCGCCGCCTGAGCCCGGCCGGGCACGCTCCTGATTCTCCCCACACGCCCGCACAAGCATCCCTACTGACCGGCCACGCGCCGCGCTCGGTCGAACCCCAAGCGTCGGGCTTGAAGTTTATTCGCGGTTCGCGTAAACATCCTGCCGATGAGTCACACGGATGTACTTCTCCTCTCCCTGCTCATACTCTGTGCTGCCACGCTCTACTCTTCGGTCGGGCACGGCGGCGCGTCCGCCTACCTGGCGGCGATGGCTCTGTTCGGGCTCGCGCCCGCCGTGATGAAGCCAACCGCGCTCTGCCTGAACCTGCTCGTCGCCTCGCTGACGACGTTTCGGTTCTGGCGCGCGGGCTTCTTTTCGTGGCGCACGTTCCTTCCCTTCGCCGCTGCCTCTGTGCCCTTCGCCTTCATCGGCGGCGCGCTCACCATCCCCGCAGGCATCTATAAACCCGTCGTCGGCGTCGTCCTGCTCTTCGCCGCCGTTCGGCTCTTCATGCACGCGCGCGCTCGCTCGCAGGAAGCGGAGCCGCGTCTGCCGCCGCTGTGGGTGGCTTCCCTGCTCGGCGCGGGGATCGGATTTTTGTCAGGACTGACGGGCATCGGCGGCGGGATTTTCCTGAGCCCGGTGCTGCTGCTAATGAACTGGGCGGACGTGCGCCGCACCGCCGCTGTCTCCGCTGCCTTCATCTTAGTCAACTCGGCGGCGGGGCTGCTCGGCAACCTCGCGAGCGTCAGGTCTCTGCCCGCGGCAATTCCCTCCCTCGCCGTCGCGGCACTCGTCGGCGGACTCGTCGGCTCGGAACTCGGCAGCCGCCGCCTGCCCACGCTCGCCATCCGTCGGCTGCTCGCCCTCGTCCTCGTCGTCGCGGGCGTGAAGCTGATCTTCGCCTGAGCACAGAGGAACGAAGCTTAGCGGCTAATTCATCCGCCTAACTCTCTGAGCGCGACGACGAGTCGTTCGATGTCCGACTCGTCATTGAAGAAGTGCGTGGCGACGCGGATGCCTTCGGGCTTCTGCGTGACGGCGATGCGGCGCTCGTGCAGGTGTCGGAAGACGCGCGCAGGGTCTGCGCACGCGACGAGCGTCTCAGCCGAGCGCGCCGATTCTTCGCCGAGCGGCGACAAGACTTTCCAGCCCGCCTCGCACAGTCGCTCGGTCAAACGCCGATTCAGTTCGAGCGCGCGGCGCTCGATCCGCTCGCCGCCGATCCGCAGTTGATACTCGACCGCCGCTTCGAGCGCGAAGATTCCAGCGAAGTGCGGGCAGCCCGTCTCGGCGCGCGCGGCGGCATCATCTCGGAGGTCAACCGCGTCGTTGCGCATCGCGAACGGGTGTTGGACGCTCATCCAGCTCACCGCGCGCGCGCGCGTCTCTGCTAACAACTCGCGGCTCAAGAAAACGAAGCCTGAGCCGTAGCCCGCGAGCAGCCACTTGTGCCCGGTCGAGCAGAGCGCGTCGATCTTCATGCGCTTCACGTCGATCCGAAAGACGCCCGCCGATTGCGCCGCGTTGACGACGAACCGATGCCGCCCCTTCGCCGCGCCGATCTCTTCCAAAGGCGCGCGGAAGCCGTTCGAGAACTGCACGTGACTGAGGCAGACGACGCCCGTGCGCTCCGTCATCGCTTCAGTGATCTGTTCGGGTTGAATCTCGCCGTCCCGCGCCTTGAGCAGATGAACCGGAACGCTGCGGTGCATCCACGGCAGCGTCGAGACGGGAAACTCCAGCTCGCACGAAATGATTTCGCCGCGCCCTTCGAGCGCGTCCACGATGAGGTTCATGCCCTGCGAGGTGTTCGTCGTGAGACCGATCTCTTCGGGCTCGGCGTTGATGAGGCGGGCGATGAGTTCGCGCGTGCGCTCGCGGCGGCGCAGCCAGTCGAACCACGGCGCGTCGCCCGCGGCGAGCACGTCCGCGTAGAAGCCCGACGCGGCGTCCGCCACCTGACGCGAAATCGCGCCTGTCGCCGCGCTGTTGAGGTACGCGATCTCGCCCGTCACCGGGAAATCGCGCCGCACACTTTGCCAGTCGAACCCGTCGGACATCCCGCCCACACCTCCGCTTCAACATGAGCCTCTCAAGCCCGAACTGCTTGACGCTGCCAGCCCGCGCGTCTATCTTCGCACGAGTTTGCTCGCCGCCTAATCGAAGGAGTTTTGTACAACATGACGACCGAGCTTGTCGCGCCCGCGTGGACGATCCCCGATTATCTCGAAGCGCGCGACCACACGCTCCACGTCAATGGCGCGGACGCGCTCGCGCTGGTCAGGCAGTACGGCTCGCCGCTCTACGTCTTCTCCGAGCCGCGCATCCGCGCGAACGTCGCGCGCCTGCGAAGTGCCGCCGCGTCTGTGGATCGCCCCGTCAGGTTCTGCTACGCCTCGAAGGCGAACTCGAACATGGCGGTCTTAAAAGCCGTGCTCGACGCCGGCATCGACATCGAAGTCAACAGCGGCGGCGAGCTGTTCAAGGCGCTGCGCGTCGGCTTCCGCCCGGAACAGATCATCTTCAACGGCACGAGCAAGACGGACGACGAACTGGACGACGCCGTCGGCGCCGGAATTCTCTCGATCAACGTCGATTCGGTTTACGAGATCGGTCTGGTCGAAGCCTCGGCGCGGCGCGTGGGGCGGCGCGCGAACGTGACGCTGCGGCTCGTGCCGGAGATCGGCACGCGCTCGCACATCGGATTGCAGACGGCGCTCTTAACGTCGAAGTTCGGCATCACTCATTCGGAAGTGCAGGACGCTTTTCGTCGTGCGCTTGCGAATCCCGACCTGCTCAACGTCGTGGGGATTCACATCCATGTCGGCTCGCAGACGCCGGACGTGGAGCCGTTCGCCGAAGCCTTCAAGGCGATGTGGTCGCATCTCGTCCGGCTGCACCGCGAGACGGGGCACACGCTCTCGCACATCAATCTCGGCGGCGGCATCCCGGTCAACTACCTGCGCGACCGCGCGCAAGCCGATCAGCTCCCCGCGCAAGAGCGCGAGATGCTCGGCGCAGAACTTGAGCCGTCGGAAGTACTCGCCGCCGTGATGAAGATCGCGCGCGAGTCTTCACGCGATGCCGAGGCCGAACATCTGCTCGACCGCGTCACGATCCTCTTAGAGCCCGGTCGCAGCGTCATCTCCGACGCCGGGTTAGTCTTAACGACCGTGCGCAACATCAAGCAGCGACCTGAGACCGGCGACGTGTGGCTCTTAACCGACGCGGGCTTTAACCTGTTACTTTCGATGACGACCTACAGTTGGTACTACCAGCTCGTCTCCGCCGCGCGCGCCGATGCACCGCACGCGACGCCTTACAAGGTCGCGGGGCCTCTGTGCGATTCCGGCGACGTGTACTTCGACATTGAGGGCGGCGGGCGTCTGCCCGACTACCGCAACCTTCCCGCTGGCGTCGAGCCCGGCGAAGTGCTCGCGCTCTTGAATAGCGGGGCGTACTCGCTCGCGCAGTCGTTCCCCTACAACGGTCGCCCGCTGCCCGCCGCCGTCATGATCCGCGAAGGCGGTCACGCCGACCTGGTGCGGCGGCGCGACACTTACGAAGACTTGTTAACGGGCGACGTTTGGTAGCACCGCCAGCCCCGGAGGAACCTAGAGAATCATGTCTTCACACGGGCAGACAACGACGCGGCGCGAATTTCTCAAGCACGCGGGACTGGCAGCGGTGGGCGCGCCGCTGCTCTTCCGCGGCTCGGTTCAGGCGCGGCGCAAATACTCGTGCGTCGTCATCGGCGCAGGGCTCTCCGGCCTCGCCGCGGCACACGCGCTGCGCGGCGCAAACTGGGACGTGACCGTGCTCGAAGCGCGCGAACGCATCGGCGGGCGCGTCTTCTCATACAGTTTCCCCGACAGCCCGCGTCTCGTCTGCGAGTTGGGCGGCGAATGGGTGGGCGCGAGCCACGAGCGCCTCCAGTCGCTGTGCCGCGAGTTCGGCGTCACGCTCAAGGATCACCGCTTCGAGGCAACGCTCATGCGCGACGGCAAAGTTTCGCGCCCAGGCCAGTGGGACTTCTCCGCGCAGGCGACGAAAGCGTGGGAGAAGTTTCGCCACAGCTATCACGCGCTCACGCAGAGCGGGCGCGTCCGGCTCGACGGCTTCGACTGGTGGACTTGGCTCGAAGAGATCGGGTTCACGCCAGACGACCTGCTCCTGCGCGACCTGCAAGACAGCACGGACTTCGGCGAATCGATCCGCCACGTCTCGGCCTACGCCGCCGCCTCCGAGTATTTCGAGTCGAGTCCGGCGAACGAGATGGACTTCAAGATGGAGGGCGGCAACTCCACGCTCGTGCGCGCGATGGCTTCGCGCCTCGGGGCAGACTCGATCCACCTCAACACGACGGTCGAAGAGATCAAAGAGCGCGCAGGCCGCGTCACGGTGCGCGCGGGCAACCGGACATTCGTCGCAGACGCCTGCATCTGTACCGTCCCGTCGCGCGTGCTCGACCGGATTCGCTTCGATCCGCCGCTTCCCTCGTCGCAGCGCGACGCGGCGGAGCGGCTTCAGTACGCGCGCATCGTCAAGAATCAGGTGCTCTTCGGCGAGCGCTTCTGGGGCGCGGAGAACTTTTCGCTCGTCTCGGACGTGACCTCGCACTACTATTTTCACAGTACGCAGAATCAGCCCGGCCCCGAAGGCATTCTGTGCAGCTACGCCATCGGCGAGAAGGCCGACGTGCTCGCCTCGCAATCAGACGCGCGTCGCATGGAGATCATCACACGCGATCTCATCCCCTTCGACCAGCGCGCGCCGAGCCTTGCGCGCGCGATCCGCTCTTACCCTTGGCAGCGTGACCGATACACAGAGGGTGCTTACGCGCTCTACCGACCGGGACAGTGGTTCACGCTCCGCCCGCTGCTTGGCCGCCCCCACGGCAAGGTACTCTTCGCCGGCGAGCACCTCGCCGACTGGCAGGGCTTCATGGAGGGCGCGGTCGTCACGGGCGAGGCGGCAGCCGAAGCTCTGACAGGCACACGCCGCGCGCGCCGCCGCGCCTGACACAAGGGGACGAAGCAGCCCCTCGTATCGAACGCGCATCTTCTTAAGGCGCATCTTCGTAAGGAGTCTCCCGGCGACGCCGCCGGCCCGCGTACATCATGACCAAACTGGCCCCCGAAAACGTCACGCTCGTTCGCGGACTGGGCTTAACCGCCGCGACCTCGGTCAACATCGCGAACATGATCGGCACCGGCGTCTTCCTGAAGACGCGCGTGATGACGTGCAACGTCGGTACGCCCGGCCTGGTCATCGCCGTGTGGGTCGTCGCCGGTCTACTCGCGCTCGCCGGGGCGCTGACCTACGCGGAACTGACGACGATGATGCCGCGCGCGGGCGGCGAGTACGTCTTCATGCGCGAGGCTTACGGGCCGCGCTGGGGCTTCCTCTTCGGCTGGACGCAGTTCTTCATCGCGCGCACGGGCTCGCAAGCCGCGCTCGCCGTCGGCTTCGCCATCTTCCTCAACATCCTCACGGGCGGCGCCCTCTCCGGCACCTACTTCACGCTGCACCCCTTCGGCTTTGCGCTCCCCTTCGGTCACCTGCAACTCGTCGCGCTCGCGACGCTCGCCGTCACGACCCTCATCAACTGCGGCGCGGTCTCTCTGAGCGGCCACCTCTCTTCGCTACTGACCTTCGTCAAGATCGCGCTCGTGCTCGCGGTCGGTGTCGGCGCGTTTCTGTTCGCCACGGGCGACTGGCATCACTTCGGGCTGACGAACGTGGGCGGCGCGTGCGAGGGCGTGAGTGCGTCGGCGCGCGGCGGCGTGGCGGGCTTCGGGGCGGCAATGCTCGGCGCGCTGTGGGCTTACGACGGCTGGAACAACGTCGCACCGCTGGCGGGCGAGGTGAAGAACCCGCAGAAGAATCTGCCGCGCGCGTTTGTGTTAGGCATGCTCGTCGTCGGCGCGCTCTACATCTTCGTCAACCTCGCCTACTACTATGTCCTGACGCCGACCGAGATCGCTTCTGTCTCGACCGCCTCGTCGGTGGCGACCGAAGTGGCGAGCCGCTTCATGGGCGCGACCGCGATCACCTTGATCGCCGCCGCGTTGATGACTTCATCGTTCGGCGCGCTCCACACCTCTGTGCTCGCCTCTGCGCGCTACCCCTACGCGATGTCGCGCGACCGACTCTTCTTCCAGAGTCTCGCGCGTCTCTCGCCACGGACGCACGTGCCTGTGCGCGCGCTCGTCGCGCAAGGGGTGTGGTCGGGCGTGCTCGCGCTGTCGGGCTCTTACGACACGCTGACCGACTACGCCATCTTCGCGCTCTGGATTTTCTACGGGCTGACGACCGACTCGGTCTTCATCTTCCGCCGACGGATGCCCGACGCTGAAAGACCGTACCGGACGCCGGGTTATCCCGTCATCCCGATCATCTTCCTGCTCGTCACCGGAGCATTACTCCTCAACACGCTGTGGTCGGCGCGGGATCAGGCTAAGGAGGGTGCGGGCTTGATTCTCAACGGGCAGATCGCGCACGGGCTTTGGGCTGCGGCACAAGCGCCACCTATCGCAAGCGTTATTATGATGGCACTTGGTCTCCCGGTTTACTGGTACTGGTCACGCCACAACCAGCGGAGCGGCATCGTGGCAGAGAGTGACTAACCCACGTACTCTCAAACAGAGCTAAGGCACAAAGCCAGGAAGGCAAGAAGAGAGGCGGGGCG
>JBJMGS010000048.1:0-2331 GCA_045807785.1 Pyrinomonadaceae bacterium | reverse complement strand
TTCGGGCCGGAGTTCACGGGCATGTTTCCGGAGGACGTGGCGCAGGTTCTCGACGGCGGCCGTGCGTTCAACGGCGGGAATCCGCCGGCGGAAGTCAGCTTCAATGGCGCGCATGTTCCCAATTTGCAGCGCAACGCACCGCCGCAGACGATCCTCGGCGCCGAACAGAAAGCCTGGTTCAAAGACCAGCTCCGCAATTCAACCGCGACGTGGAAAATCTGGGGCAATTCAGAAGGCGCACCCGACTGGCGCGCCGACCCGCAAAATCTGCCGCCGGGTCTGACCAAGGAAACGTGGCCGAAGACCCCCTATGCCACGCTCGTCACCGGCGATTACGGCACGGCCTACAGAGAGCGCGCCGAGATCTACGACCTCGTGCGCGACGCAAAGATCACCGGATTCGCGATCGTTTCAGGCGACCGCCACAGCTTCTGGGCGGGCTACGCGAGCTCGGAACTGCCGCCAGGCAAGTTCGATCCCGTAGGCTTGAGCTTCGTCGGCGCCTCGCTATCAAGCGCAGGAACCATGGAAGCCTACGAGCACAATCTTTCCAAGACCGATCCGCTGCGCCCGCTGTTCCTCGCCGATCGGCCGGACGGCGCGAGGCCCGACTGGACGTACAACATGCTGGTCAAGCACGGCGTCCGGTCGTGCCTTGAATATGCCCGGAGCTTCGATCTGCGGCGCGCGCGTTCCCTGTCGAACCCCGACCTTGCCCCGCACCTCGAGTTCGTCGATCTTGGCGGCCATGGCTATGCGAAGGTTCGGCTCACGGGCAATGAAATGCGGACGGAGTTCGTGTGCATTCCGCGGCCCATTGCACGGAGCGAAAGACCGGACGGCGGGCCAATCAGGTATCGGGTATTGCACACTGCTGCACTGTGGAAGAGCGGGGAGCGCCCGCAGCTGAAGACATCGGTGCTCGAAGGCGACGTTGAACTGGCGATTTGACGGACTCGCGGCGCTCGTTTCCATAGCGGCCGGAAAGGCTGCGGATCTGGTGGTCCTTGCCGGTAACCGGGCGACAAACATCGACGACGTCGAGAGAGTGGAGACTGTCTTCAAAGATGGCGTCGGCTACGCCCCCAAGATTGCGGGCAGATGGAGAGGTAAAGAGGTTTCGTTCTCAGTGGGGATGTCCTAAATCGAACGAAGCCTAACAGGTCGTGATACAAGCAGAGCGTTCGGTGTAACATACCCGCGCCACTGATTGGAGGCCGCGGGTAAGAGACGGGGCGAGGGCCGGATGCCGTTGTGGGCCAACGCGAGAGCAGAGCCCGGCTAACAGTGTGGTCATCCTTTGGAGCCCCCGCCCGCACCACGGAGTGGGATCTTGAAGCCCGGATAGGAGCGTGGAGTTACGCCGAGCAGTCTCTCACCAGGCGCGAGCCTCCTCTTCATCAGAAGGAGGAACACGGCTGTGAGATATATCGGAGTTGACCTGCACAAGACGAACTTCGTTGTCTGCTTCATTGAGGCTGATGACAGGCAACGCTTAGAGACTTACCCGCTCACGCGCGACGAGCTTGCACGCTTCGTCGCGCAACTCGACGCAACGGACGAACTCGCCGTCGAGGCCACGCAGAATGTTTATTACTTCTTCGATCAGGTGAAGGCACACGTCGCGCGCGTAGCGGTCGTCGACACCTACCGCTTCGGCGTGGTCGCTAAGTCGAAGAAGAAGACAGATAAGGCGGATGCCTCGGCGCTGGCACGCTTCCTCAAGTTAGGGTGGCTGCCCGCAGTGCCGGTGCCGAATGAGCAAGTGAGGTGCTTGCGGCAACTACTTCAGGCCAGAGAGACGCTAGTCTTGATGCGGACGAAACTGAAGAACATGGCGCACGCGGCCTTCTCCAGAAACGGCATCGCCTTGACGCGCGCAGCCTTCGCTTCTGCTGTGAGCCGCGCCCGACTGTTACGCCGAGATGACCTGCCCGATGCCGACCTGCTGGTGCTGCGGGCTGGCCTGCGGCAGATCGAACAACTCGACTCAGAGATCAAGGTAGTTGAGGAAGAAGTGGTCAGACGGGGCAAGTCGCTGCGCGGCGTGCGGCGACTTCTGCAGGTGCATGGGCTGAACCTGCTCTCCGCGATCAGCCTCTTGGCAGAAGTCGGCGACATCAACCTGTTCGAGACATCGAAGCAGTTGGTCTCTTACGCGGGGCTCGCCACGTCAACTAAGCAGTCGAGCGAGACGACGAGGCACGGCGGGATCACCAAGCGGGGCCGGAAGCGACTGCGCACAGTCTGCATTCAGGCAGTGCTGGCGATGGTCAATCGCACTGACACGCCTTTGATGGAGTTCTATCAGAAGAAGAAGCGGGAGAAGGG
>JBJMGS010000047.1:0-3212 GCA_045807785.1 Pyrinomonadaceae bacterium | reverse complement strand
GAGCAGCGTCGCCTGCGAGCCCGCCGCCGTCTGGTTGCTGTGCGTGTCGAAGCTGCCGACGGAGGCGAAGAAGATTTGCCGCTTCATCGAGAGCGTGTCGCGCAGGGCGATGAGCCGCGCGATCTGCAAGAGCTGCCGACCGATGGACGTGTTCGGGAACGCCGTCGCGATGACCGGGTTCGCGCTCGCCAGTGCCGCGCTCGTTTGCAGAGCTGAGGTCGTGGTGTCGGCGGCGGCTTTCGGCAGCCTGTCGGTCGTGACGAGTGTGCGGATGGCGTCGAAGGCGTTGCGGCGCCCGGTGTTCTGCGCCGAGCTGTAGGTGCTGCCGTCGCTCGTCACCGGATTGTTCAAGGGTAGCACGGACGCAAGCGCCGTGTTCGAGTCGCCGATGGCGAGCGGGCGCGTCACCTGTCCGGTGACGAAGAGGTTGACGCCCGCAATCGAGATCATCTGCGGGAAGGTCGCCGCGCCGTTCAAGCCGGCGGCGCGATCTGCCGTGCGCCCGCCCCAACCCGTCTGGCTGTTGTCGTTCGAGACGGAGGTCAGCCACTGATTGACCTGATCCGAGTGCGAGAAGAGTTGCAGCGGCTTCTTGCCCGCGCCGTTCTGGTAGGTCGCTTTCGTCAGCGGCTCGACGAGTGGGCCTGCGTTGCAGACGACCGCCGCCTTGCCCTGACTGAAGAGCGCCTGCATCTCGACCATGCTCGGGTGCAGACCGTACTGCCCGCCGCTCGCGGGGTTGACGGGGAGCAAGCCGCCAGCCTGACCGGGCGCGGGCAGGGCAAGACCCGCCGCCTGCCGCGCCGCGTTGTACTGCGCGAAGCGCGTCGCGTCAACGGGGACGACCGTGTTGTTGCCGTCGTTGCCGCCCGACAGGAAGACGCAGACGAGCGCCTTGTAGTCGGTGGCGGCGGTGTCTGCGAGGGCGCGCACGAGCGCGAAGTCCTGAATCCCTGCGGCGAGCAGGCTCGTGCCGAGCGCGGCGCATCCCGTGTGCTTGAGGAAATCTCTGCGCGTGTGTGACATGGCTTTCTTTCTACCTCTGGACTTGGTACTGCGGCGAGCTGGCGACGAGATAGACGGCGGTGCGCGCGCGCTTGAGCTGGTAGCCCGCGTCGCTCGACTTAATATTCGGATCGCTGATCGCGTTCACGATCAACGTCTTCATCGCCGCACCCATCGTGTTGTGCAGCAGCAGCGCGTCGAGCGCGTCAACCAGCGCCGGAGGGTTATCGGCGAGCGCGATCAGGTTGCCGAAGTTGAGTTGCGTGCCCGCGGGCGTGTTGGCGTTCGTCGAGATGCCCTGATAGACGAGCGTGTTGACGGTGTTCGCGCGCTTCAAAGTCGTCGAGGTCGAGAGAATCTCGAAGGCGGGGCCAAAAAGATTCGTCCCCGGCACCTGGTAGAGCGGCGTGTAGTAGCTGAAGACAGTGGCGGGGAGGAAGACCGGCTCGTCGAGGTTGTTCGGCAGATCACCGCGCGTCGAGTTCTGACCGATGACGCCGTCGGACGGGGCCGCCGGGTTGCCGAAGGCGGAAGCGTTGAAGGCGCGCAGGACGTTGTTGATGAGCTGCACGGGCTCGCGCAGCTTCCCGTATTTGGGATCGGTCTTCACGTCACCGCGCGCCTCCGGGTCGAGCAGGACGGCGCGCACCACAGCCTTCATGTCGCCGCGCACCCCCGCGCAGTTATCGGGATAGAGCGCGTCGCAGTCGTTGTTGAAGGCGCGGGCGACGCGCTCGACGTAGGCGGGCGAGGGGTTGCTGGTCACGAGGTGCTGGATCAACTGCTTGCCGATGAAGGGCCCGACGTTCGGGTGGTTGAAGATGTTGTCGAGCCCGGCGTTCAAGTCCTGCTGCGCGGTCAGCCCAGCCGGATCGACCGCTCCATTCAAAAGAATCTTCTGACCCGTATCGTGGTTGCTCGCGACGCGCACGACCATCGGGTCGCGGAAGTTGTTCGTGCCCTGCGGCGTGCCCGCGGGCAGCGTCGGGTCGAAGTTCCAGGCGGTGAAGACGCGCGCGAACTGCGTGACGGTCGTCTGATCGTAGGTCGGGATGCGAACGCCCTGCGCGTCGAGCTTCGGCGTGCCGTCTGTGTTCAACTGATCGAGACCGACCGAGAAGAGCTGCATGATCTCGCGCGCGTAGTTCTCGTTCGGGTTGGTCTTCGTGTTCCCGCGCATGTTGAGGTACTCGCCCATCGAGGGGTTGAGCGTCACGTCACCGAGCAGCGTGCGGAAGTTGCCGAAGGCGTCGCGGTCGAGCGTCTTCAAGTAGTAGCCCATCGCGTAGGTGAGGTTGATGTCGCGGCCAGACACGACGAAAATCTGGTGCAGCGCCCAAGCCACGCGCTGGCGCAGTTGATCCGACTGCGCGCCCGAAGTCAAAGCGTTCTGGAAGAACTTCACTTGCAGCGGGTACATCGTGTAGTTGTCGCGCACGCAGGTCGCCGCCGAGCCCGCGGGGCAACCGTTCGCCGATGCGTCGGGCACGAAGGGCAGATCGGGGTAGCTGGAGAGCGGCGCGTTGAACTGTTCGTTGAGGTAGGCGCGCAGCCCCAACGCCTGCGCGCGCGCGACCTCCGCGGTAGTCGGGCCCCACGACGCCTGTTCGAGGAAGCGGACGGCGTCGGCTGAAGAGGCGGGAGCGTTGAACTGGTTGGGCGCCGGCGTCGGGGTGGCGGCGGGCGGCGTCTGCGGCGCGGGCTGCGGCACGGAGCCGAGGTCGTCCGCCGGGATCAGTGTCGCGTGCCCCATCGTGATGCGCGCGCGGTTACTCGATACGCCGTGCAGGTTAACGCGCACGAGCACGTCGCCGACGTTCTCCATCGCGGAGTCGAGCCGCACGGTCACCTGTTGAAGCCCCTCGAAGCTCGGCACGGGGCGCACGTCTTCTACAGTCAGCTCGTACCGCTTGCCCGCGCCGTCCTCCGCGTCCGCCGTGAGCGCCTTCGCCGGCTCGCCCGCCAGCAGGTCGAGGTTGAGGACGAAGAAGACGACGCGCGCGCGTCGATCCGTGCCGACCAAGCCCGGCGCGACGGTCGAGAATGGATCGCGCATCCGCGACACCGCATCGACGGCGATGGCGCGCGTCGAGTTGTTCTCGGTGATGATGACGGGAGCCGAGCGGACTGCGACCGCGAAGCCGAGGACGGCGGCGAGCGCGCAGAGTGCGCGCGGCGCGCGCCCCACTCGTGCGCGAAGGCGGCGG
>JBJMGS010000046.1:0-11594 GCA_045807785.1 Pyrinomonadaceae bacterium | reverse complement strand
CGAACAAGTTTTCGGCTGACGGCACTTCGCGCCTCGCCGGCTTCGGGCTCTCGAAGAACGGCAAGTACGCCGCCTACGGCATCTCGCAGGGCGGCTCGGACTGGAACGAGTTTCATGTGATGGAGGTCGCGTCGCGCAAGCCGCTCGCCGACACACTGAAGTGGGTGAAGTTCTCCGGCATTGCGTGGCAGGGCGACGGCTTCTACTACAGCCGCTACGACGCGCCGCCCGCGGGTAAGGAGATGACCTCGGCGAACGACTTCCACCGGGTTTACTTCCACAAGGTCGGCACCGCGCAGGATCAGGACGTGCTGGCTTACGAGGACAAGGCGAACCCGCACCGGTTCCACAACGTCTCGACGACCGAGGACGAGCGCTTCGCCATCCTCAACGTCTCCGATCAGAGCAGTGGCAAGAAGGGCAACGCGCTCTTCTACCGCGATGCGAAGAGCGCCGACAAGACCTGGAAGCCGCTCGTCGCGGAGGTCACCGACGACGACTACAACGTGGTGGACAACGTCGGCGACAAGTTCCTCGTCCAGACGAACCACAACGCGCCGAACCAGAAGGTGATGCTCGTCGATCCGAAAACGGCGGCGGGCGAGAAGAGCTGGAAGGAAGTGATTCCAGAAAAGCCTGAGCCGCTCGAAGGCGTGGGCACGGCGGGCGGCAAGATGTTCGCCACCTACCTCAAGGACGTGGCGACGCACGCCTACGTCTATGACATGGCGGGCAAGCTCGAAAACGAGATCGTGCTGCCCGGCCTCGGCTCGGCGGGCGGCTTCGGCGGCAACCACGACGACAAGGCGATCTTCTACACCTTCAGCTCGTTCACCTACCCGCCGTCGATCTACCGCTACGACATCGCGACGAAGAAATCGACGCTCTTCCGCGCGCCGGAGATTCCGGGCTTCAACGCGGCGGACTACGAGACCAAGCAGGTCTTCTACACCTCGAAGGACGGCACGCGCGTGCCGATGTTCATCACGCACAAGAAGGGTTTGAAGCTCGACGGCACGAACCCGACGCTGCTCTACGGCTACGGCGGCTTCAACAGCACCACTTCGCCCGGTTTCAGCGCGCTCAGGCTCGCGCTCTTAGAGCAGGGCGTCGTGTACGCCTCGGCGAACATGCGCGGCGGCGGCGAGTACGGCGAGAAGTGGCACGAGGCGGGGACGCGTCTCAAAAAACAGAACGTCTTCGACGACTTCATCGCGGCGGCTGAGTATCTCATCGCCAACAAGTACACTTCGCCACAGCATCTCGCCATCCACGGCGTCTCGAACGGCGGCCTGCTCGTCGGCGCGGTCGCCAACCAGCGCCCAGACCTCTTCAAGGTCGTCATCCAGCAGGCGGGCGTGATGGACATGCTGCGCTTCAACAAGTTCACCGCCGGAGTCTTCTGGGTCGCCGACTACGGCTCGCCGCAGAACGAGGCGGAGTTCAAGGCACTTCGCGCCTACTCGCCCATTCACAACGTCCGCGAGGGCACGCAGTACCCGGCGATCCTGATCACGACCGCCGACCACGACGACCGCGTCGTGCCCGGCCACTCCTTCAAGTACGCGGCGGCGTTGCAGCACGCGCAGGCGGGCGACAGCCCCGTGCTGATCCGCATCGACACGAACTCGGGCCACGGCGCGAGCAGCACGACGAAAGCCATCGAGCAGTCGGCTGACATCTACTCGTTCATCTTTTACAATCTCGGCGTCACGCCGAAATACTGACGCGCCGCAAGAGCGCGGGGCGTGAAGTCGCTTCCCCACAACAGGGAGCGACTTTCCGCCCGCGGCAGGAGTTAAACGAAGAGAACCTCACAGTCTCTGATTCACCTCGCGAACGTAAGTTGATTAAACCGTTTGGAGGGGACGGACTGAGATGCCGGAACTAAGAGGGAAGCAAGCGACGCCCGAGGTCAAAGAAGAGTGGAAGCGCGCCTACGCTATCTACCTGAGCGCGCCGGGCGACAAGTACGACAAGAAAAAGGATCGCACCGACCGCATCAATCAAGTCGCGGCGGAGATGAACCTGACGCGCAAGCAGGCGAAGCGGCGCGTGCGCAACTTCGAGGCCTGGCAGCGCAACATCAAGCGGGGCTTGGTCGAGAAGGGTTGAAACGTCCGCCCGCCCGCTGATGCGGGCGGGCGGGAGAGTCGAAGGCAATGGCACAAGGGGTGAAGCTGACGCCTGTCGGGCGTCAGCATCGCCCTTCTGTTTTTATACGCCGCCCCTCTCGTGAAGCGGGCGCGAGAAACACGAAATCATGGCTCCGACTAAGAACCCTCTCCGCCGCGCGCTGACACTGACGGACGCGACATCCATCGTCGTCGGTACGGTGATCGGCACCGGCATCTTTCTAAAGACCGCGGCGATGACGCAGCTCCTCGGCAACCCGTCGGTCGTCCTGCTGGCCTGGCTCGCCGCCGGCGTCCTCTCGCTTGCCGGGGCGCTCACCTACGCGGAACTCGGCGCGATGTTCCCCGAAGCGGGGGGCGAGGTTGTCTATCTGGAGAAAGCCTACGGCGCGCTTCCCTCGTTTCTCTACGGGTGGATGCAGTTCGCGGTGGCGGCGACGGGCGGCATCGCGGGGATCGCGACCGGCTTCGCCATTTTTCTCTCGGCGCTCATCCCCATGGGCGGCGCGTGGATCGAGCGCACCTTCCACCTCTTCGGTCAGGAAGTTCACTGGCGGTTCGGCTTGCTACAGGTGGTCGCCGTCGCCGCGATAGTCCTATTCTCGGCGATCAACTGCGTCGGCGTGGCGTTCGGCGGTCGCGTCCAGTCGCTGCTGACGGCGGCGAAGGTCGTCGGCATCGCCGGAATCGTCGGCGGGGTTTTTCTACTCTCGCACGGCGCGAACTGGTCGCATCTGGCGACGCCCGCGGGCACGGCGCCGTGGGGCGGGATGCAGGCGTTCGGCGCGGCGATGCTCGCGGCGCTCTGGGCTTATAACGGCTGGTACTGCCTGCCGCTCGTCGCGGGCGAGGTCGAGAACCCGCGGCGCAACGTGCCGCGCGGGCTGATCATAGGGATGCTCGTCGTGCTCGTCGTTTATCTCCTGACCAACCTCTCATACTTCTACGCGCTGCCCGTCTCCGAAATCCTGACTTCCAACTCGACGGCGCACCCGGACGCCCTGCCCGTCGCCACCAAAGCCGCGCAGACTTTCCTGGGTCCCGTCGGCACGGCTTTCATCTCCGTCGCCTTCGTCGTCTCGACCGTCGGCGCACTGAACGGCGCGATCCTGTCGCTCTCGCGCATCCCGTTCGCGATGGCGCGCGACGGTTTGTTCTTCAAGCGCGCGGGCGAGGTGAGCGCGCGGGGGCGCGTGCCCGTCTGGGCGATCATCTTTCAGGGCGCGTGGGCGTGCGTGCTGGCGCTGACGGGGACGTTCGATCAGCTGACCGTCTATGCGATCTTCGCGCTGTGGGTCTTCTTCGGCGTGACCGCCGCGTCGGTCTTCGTGCTGCGCCGCCGGATGCCCGACGCGCGCCGCCCCTACCGCGTCATCGGCTACCCCGTCGTGCCCGCCGTCTTCGTCGTCGTGGCGGCGTGGCTCGTCGTCAACACGATCCAGACGAGCCCCGTCGAATCCTCGGTCGGGCTCGCCCTCATCGCGCTCGGCGTGCCGGTCTATTTCTACTTCAAGCTGAGTCGGAGGCGCGACGCTTAAGCGGAAGCGCATGTGTGCTGAGCGTGTCCGCTTCCGTTAACGCTGTTTGGCATCCGGCGATCGGACTTTCATCTAGCGGGACGTGACCACAATCACATACATCGATCAGCTTGGGTATAAACTACCGACAGTAAGGGAACTCGGTGGTGAGTCAACACGGCAGGAGCCCGATGCTATTAATCGCAGCGATCAGTAAGTCTGCGGAGTCGCCTGCGCGCGTGCGTTAGTAACCCGATTATGCTACCTTCCCCGCTCCGTTCCCGATACGGAAACCCTATCGTCGAGATAAGTCCCGACCAAATAGCCCTTCTTAAATCGTCGCCTTAGCAGTTCGGAGAAAGTAATGCCTCGCCTACTGTACCGTCGCGCCCGCTGTGCGGGTGCCGTCGCCGCCCTACTGACGCTGCTATCAGGCTTCGTCTGGTTGCTCGCGCCCTCTTGGATGAGGACAGCCTCTGCGCAATCGGGCACGTCACTGTTCGTCAGGAAGATCGCGCTGAGCGCGAACGACGTCGTTTACAGCCCTGCGACGAAGATGCTCTACGCGAGCGTGCCGTCGTCGGCGGGCGCGGGCGGCAACAGCATCACGCCGGTCGATCCGGCGACGGGCGCGGTCGGCACGCCGGTCTTCGTCGGCAGCGAGCCTGACCGCCTCGCCCTCGCCGACGACGGGCGGACGATGTACGCCGTACTCGATGGCGCTTTCGCCGTCCGCCGCTTCGACGTGGTGACGCAGACGCCCGGTGCGCAGTTTTCGACCGGCTTCGATCTCACCTTCAACAGCTTCTACGAAGTCAACGATATCGTGGTCGCGCCCGGGGAGCCGAATGTCGTGGCTGTCGCCGAGAATTACAGCATCGTGCAGGGCTTCGGAGCGCCCGGCGTTGTCATATACGACAATGGCGTGATGCGCCCGAAGGCAGGCCCGAGTGGCAACGACGCCGCGTGGACTCTCTGCGGGGGCAATCCTGTCCGGCCCCGCCGAAGTAGCCGTCACCATCGTGGACGACGACCCGAGACCTTCCGTCTCAATTAGCGGCGTCCAGATCGCCGAGGGCAACGTCGGCACGACGGACGCGGCTTTCACCGTGCAATTGTCGAACCCGACGATCGAGGCGGTGTCGGTCAACTACGCGACCGCAGACGGCACAGCCATTGCCGGGAGCGATTACGTTGCCACTTCAGGGACACTCCTCTTTCCGCCGCTCGCCACGACGGCGCTCGTCAAAGTGCAGGTCAACGGCGACTACGTGGTCGAGCCCAACGAAACCTTGAGGGTGAATCTGTCGAACGCGGTCAACGCATGGAGCATTAACGTCCCGAGCGCGCTCGGAACCATCTTGAATGACGACGGTCCTGGCAAGCTGCAATTCGCCGCCCCGAACGTCAGCGTCGCCGAGGGCGGCGGCAGCGCGCTCGTCACGGTCAACCGCGTGAGCGGTCTGACCGGCACGGTTGCGGTGAACTACTCCACCTCGGACGGCACAGCCAAGTCCGGCAGCGACTACACGGCGGCGAGCGGCACGCTCACCTTCCTACAGGGCGAGGCGAGCAAGACTTTTTCCGTGCCGATCACCGACGACAGCCTCGACGAAGACAACGAGACGATCGCGCTGACACTCAGCAGCCCCGCGGGTGGGGCGACGCTCGGGGTGCCCGTCACCGCATCGCTTGCCGTCACCGACAACGACCCGACGCCGACGCTCTCGGTCGGCGATGTCACCGTCAGCGAAGGGAACTCGGGGATGACGACGGCGGTCTTCAACGTCTCGCTCTCCGCGCCGAGCGGTCGCCCCGTCACCATCAGTTACGTGACAGCGGACGGCACCGCGACGGTGGCGGATGGCGACTACCAGTCCGCCTCCGGCTCGCTGACGTTCAAGCCGGGCGAGACCTCGGCACAGATCAGCGTCCTCGTGGTCGGCGACACAAAGGATGAATCGGAGGAGAGCTTCACGCTCAACCTATCCAACCCCGGCAACGCCACGCTCGCGAGGGCGCAGGGCACCGGCACCATCTCGAATGATGACGGGGGCGGCGTGCGGTTCAGTCAGTCGTCTTACCAAATACCGGAGAACGGCACCACCGCGCAGCGCTCGGTGACAGTCGTGCGCGGTGGCGACGTGTCGCAGCCGGCTTCGGTCGAGTACCGTTCCTCGGACTCCGCAGAGGGGGCGGACTGTGCCGCCCCCTCCAACGGCGTCGCCTCGCAGCGCTGCGACTACGCGGCGATGGGCGGGACGCTGCAATTCGCCGCGGGAGAGAGCGAGCGCCAGATCGTACTGCTTATCGTGGACGACACCTATCAAGAGTTGTCTGAGACCTTCACGGTGACGCTCACCAACGCCGTGGGTGCTTCTCTCGGGACGCCCGCCGCCGCCGCGATCGTGATCGCGGACAACGACCCTGCCGGGCAGCCGAACCCGATTGATGGTCCATCGTTCTTCACGCGCCAGCAGTACCTCGACTTCTTAGTCAGGGAGCCCGACTCGGGGGGGATGCAGTTCTACCTCAACATTCTTTCGGGGTGCGCCGCCTCCGACGTTGAGTGCAACAAGTACACGCGTGGGGCTCTCTCGGCGAACTTCTTCCGCTCGCCGGAGTTCCAGCAGAAGGGCTCCTTCGTCATGTACTTGTACATGGTAAGCCTGGGTCAACGACCAGCGACCGTCGCGGAATTGAGTGACGCCTCGAAGATCGACCGCCCGCATTATTCCGAGTTCATCGCCGACCTCCAGACGGTCTCCGACCCGGCGGACGACAAGGCTATTGTCTCCGCCAAGAAAGACGCCTTAACCGCCACCTGGCTCCGACGGACGGAGGTGGCACAGCGACTGCCCGCGATGCTCACTAACTCTCAGTTCGTGCAGAAGCTCTCGGATACCGCCGGGGTGACGCTCTCGAACCAAGCGACGCTCGTGGCGGCTCTCAACGCCGGCACGATGACGCGCGCACAAGTGTTAAGGGCTTTCGCCGAGAGCCCGGAAGTGGATGCCAAGTTCTACAAGCAGGCGTTCGTCACGATGGAATATTTCGGCTACCTGCGGCGCGACCCGGAGCCGTGCTGGAACAGTTCCGACCCGGCGGGCTGCGGCTACATCTTCCACAACGCGCGCTTCCAGCTCTCGGCGGACGAGGACTTTTTGGAGAACACCATCGTTCGCGGCTTCATCGAGTCGCCGGAGTACAGAAGTAGGTTCGGGTCCAAGTGAGGGCTGCTTTGATCTTCTATTGATCGCGGAACCGGGCGGCGACTCGCTCGGAGTCGCCGCCCGGTTTCACTTAATCAAGGCGAGCTTTAAGCATCGAGGTGAGTGCCGGGGATGCCCGCGACGGGGTGTCAGCGCCGAGTGGAGTAAGATTACCGGCGCAGCCCAACTCTTATCGCCCAACTCCGCGCCGCTGATCCCCGCGATTGTCCGGGCGTGTCGTCTCAGCGAGGCTTGGTAGAGGATTAGAAACTTCGGGAGTTCGCCCGTATTGCCACTATCATTTCTGGCAGGCACTGAGTATAATCACGCCCGTTTCCTTCAAGCGGCCAACTGTTCAGCTCTGATATCCCCGTAAAGATTGCCGCGCCATCCAACCGAATCCGTTGCTTCGATGAGGGCACAGACACTGTAAGAATCAAACCAAGAGGCAGAGGTCATGCGTCGAATTGAGCACACCTTAGTCGCAAGTTTGGCTGTGGGCGCGTTTGTTCTCATCTCTGTTCTCAAAACCGCCCACACGTCCGCACAGGCCGTGCCTCAACTCATTCTCGACCAGGCAGGTCAGGCGGCGGCACTGGACGCAACTCTGTTCCTGCGAGACCCGTTTACGATCGTCAGCCCCGCGAACCTGAGTAACCAGGGGTTTGATCGCAACACTCGGGTGATGATCTTCGTGTCGAACCTGCAATTGGCGCAGGGTGAAGCTTCATCGAATGTCCACGTTATCCTGACTGACAATCACGGTCAGACCTTCGACCTCAACGCGGAAGACGTGCATCCGGTGCCGAACTTCAACTTCACTCAGGTGGTTTTCAGAATACCTGAGACTGTCTGGCCCGACATCTGTACGGTCAGGGTCAGATTCCACAACGTGAACAGTAATTCGGCGTCCTTGAGAATTAGGCCGCCTCAACCGGTACTGTCGATTGTTTCAACGTCAAGCACGCTCTACCTGCCTACTAATTGTCTCAGGTCGTTTATCATCAAGAATGTCGGCCCACAGGGCAGCATCCTGAACTATGGCATCACCGCCCCGGACGACGATCTGGAAGTGACGCAAAATGCCTTCGGCGCTTTGCCCGCCGGGGTCAGCGCGACCGTCACCTACCGGGTCCAGCCGCGGTGGGTAGGTTTCCCAGCTTTCGTCACCACGGAGACGTTTCTGATGGTGGACACGCCGGACGCGTCCAACTACATCAAGTTCCCGGTCGGTGTGAGCATCAGGAACGCCGGTCAGGCAATCCTCGGCGTGTGGGGCGGAACGTGGTCGGGAAACAGCTTCGGTCGCAATAACCCTAATGAAGCTCAACCAACTGCGCCCGTCAGTGGGACGTGGGTGCTCAACTTGCAGGCAGTCGATCTGGCGCACAACACGGCTGCCGGCACATTAACCTGGAACGGCAGGGACGCCTATTGGACTTACACGATCCTTCCGAATGGAAATCTTTCCCCGACGCCACATGACTTCATCCCGAATCGAACGATTCAATTCGGTAGTGCGAACACAACCCTGACCAGCACGTGTAATCAGGACAGTCTTAATTTTCATCTCTCAATTAATGGCGCGGCCAATGCGCCAAACCCGAGTGACGCCTTTTACGGGCCGCGGATTAATGTTGATTTGAACGCCTATACCGGCACGGTTTCCTCAACGGGAGTCGGCTTCTCGGCAAACCCGTATAACCCGGCTAACTTTGATACCGCCCTGTCTAGCGGCGTCGTGAGCGGCAACAGATTGCCCTGACCGAGAATTCAGGGCTGAGTGAAACAACAGTCGCGATTCCTGCTTCGCCGCGTTCACGCTCGCCGCCAGGCGATAACTTATCGGCTGCGCATCTGCCACTAGTCCGGCGATCATTTATCGTTCAGACGGCAAGTCTTGACACGCCCGTCGAGGCGGTAGTCTGTGCAGGTTTTCATGCCTTCGGCGGTGCAATAGAAATCGTCAGCCCGACCGAGGAAGCTCTTGCAGCCGTGCGCTAACAGGTCTTTGTTCATCTCTTCCTGCTTCACCGAGAGACATTTCGTGACCATGCCGTCCTTCTTTTTCAGGTAGGTGTCGCAAGTCTGCGCGCCGCTCAGGGTTCGACATAAATACTGCCCCGCCCTGCCGAGGAAGCGCGTGCAACCGTGCGCGGTCAAGTCCGTCTCGATGTTGGCGAAGGCGAACTGATCGACGGTCGTCGCGCAGAAAGAGACTTTCAGGTCGCCCTTATTCTTATAGAAGTTGCACAGCTCCCAGCCCTGTATGCTCGGGCACGTGATCTGTTTCTTGCCGGCGTCCTGCGAGCAGCCGAGACTGAACAACTCGTCCTGTACGTTGATCGCGGGCGCGGGCGTAGGCTTGATGACGTTGACGTTCGTCTTCGACGCCAACAGCCCGGTCCCCGCGTCGAGAGTGACAGCCTGCTGCCAGACGTAGGCTTCGACGCGCTGGAAGGTCAGAGCGGAGTGGGGGAGATATGGGTCTTTCGGGTCGGTGGTGTAGAAAAACGATTCGCCGTAGTGATCGGTGACCGCGACTTCATGCACATCGTGCGGCGGCGAATAATAGCGGTTGAGCGCGATGGTGTCGGCCACCTGCTTCGGTGAAACGTAGAAGGCGACGCCCTCAATTCTCCAGCCCAGATTGTTGGCGGCATTGTCCGCCTCCTTTTTGTCAGCCGTGTAGAAGAAATAGTCCCACGAACTGCTGTAAAGATTTAGGACTGTTGTTCCTTCAGTGCCGCCCGACTTCCTCAATCGATAGACCTCCACCGCTCCGGGAATCTTCTTTGGCAGGACGTAGCCGCGCACGCCTTCATACGTCCAGTCTTTCTGTTTCTGGAGTGCCGCCATCTCGTTCGGGTCTATCGTGTATAAAAACTGATGCCCATCGTTGCGTAACCGGTAGAGCGGTACGGTCAACACTTGTTCGGGAGGAGGGGACGCCGCGGCTCGGAAGGCATCACTCTTCGGGTTCGAGAGCGCGAGCGCAACTAGCGCGAGCATGGAGACGCCCAGCCAAACTCTTCTCTTCAGCACGACTCTAGTGGAAGAGAAAAAGGTAGCGATAACTGTCATGAGTGTTCCGTACATGGCTTCCATCCTTTACAAAATCGGAGATCGTTGCTCGGGAGTCTCGTAGCCAAACGCTTCCGCGCGGTGCCGGACGCGAATGTCCGCACGTTAATTCCCCGACAGCTTCGGACGTTTGAAGACGAGCGTCGTGACATACTGCCCGCGCACGGCGGCGGTCAACTCCCACCCGCTGTCGCCATACATTTTCATCTTGATCTTGTCGGCGTCCGTCGGGAACGAGTTCGATGCCGAATCGTAGCTGTATTCCCACGCGCGCTGCTGCGGCTGCGCGTGCGTCCCCGGTCTATCCTGCCCCTGCGCCCGCCACACGACGAAGAGTGAGCCCAACACCAACGCGGCGACGAGCGCGCACATTCGTTTCCATTGGCTATGCTGCATGACTATTTCTCCAGCCCCTCGCCGTCGTCTGACGGTTGTCATCGGCGCGGACGCAGACACCCGCCCGCGCCGGTCTGATGAACGTCCTTACTGTTTTTTCTTCTTCATGCTCTTGACCGAGCCGGCGGTCGCACCTGCGGAGGTGATGATCGCGCTGAGCCTGGCGGTGGCGGAGTTGACCTTCGCGTTGACCTTCTCAGTCTTACTGCCTGAGCCGCTGGCAGACGCACCCGTCTGCGCCGCACTCTGCGACGGCGCGCTTGCGCCGGAAGCCGCGCCGTCCGACGCCGCGCCGGTCGTGTCCGCACTCGTGCCGGTCGCCGCCGCTGCGTCTGGCGCGCCGGTCGCGGTTGTGCCGACGCTTGCGCTCGCGTCTCCCGTCTGTGCCGACAGGTTGGCGGGCGGAGGCGCGCTGCCTGTGGCGGGCGCGTCGGTCGCGCCGGTCGCGGGCACGATCTTGACGGCGCCGTCGAGCTTGATCTTGTAGGTGTCCACGCCCTGCGAGACCATCACGCTGAGGACGAGCGTCTGCGTGCCGCGCACCTTGACGGTCTCGACCGCGCGCTTGCTCGAACCGTGGTCGGGGTTCGCGTAGGTGCTCAACAGCTTCTTCGACTTCGCGTCGAAGAGCGCGAGGTCAACGCTCGACACTGCCGTGTCCTTGTCCGCCTTCACGTCGAGCGTGAGGGTGATCTCGCCCGGTCCCGCCGTGAACGAGTAGAAGTATTCGGTCTTCTCGTCCGCGCCGTCTCCGGCGACGGCGTTCGACGTGAAGGGCGTCGGGTTGTCGCGGTCGGTCGAAGGCGTCTGCGCGTGCACGGCGATGCTCGCACCGACGAGTAGCATGGACGCGGTCGTGATCTGAAGCAGCGCGCGCGTGAACTCGTGGCGCGTGCGGCTGAGTTTTCTCATGTTCATCTCAAGTTCCTTCCTTTCGTCAATTCACTTGTATGATCCATCTCATGTCACTTGGTTGTGACGTGCGTGCGTCGAGCAGCCATCCCTCGCGACGCCACGAGTGGCGGTAAAATTCCGCGCGCCGCGCGAGCGTCGCCTAGTTCTTCACCGTCGGCTTCGGCGCGGGAGTCACCGGTTTTTTCGGGGCGGCCACGACAGGGGACTCTCTGCGGTCCTGCACGGGCATGGTAATCAGCCTGTCAGGGTATGAGGTTTTCAAGATCGTCAGGTACTGCGGCGGCAACTGGTAAAAGTTGCTCTTGGCTTTGACCCACGCCGCGGCGTAGCCGATG
>JBJMGS010000045.1:0-13882 GCA_045807785.1 Pyrinomonadaceae bacterium | reverse complement strand
TCGTCAGAGCGCACTCTTCAAGATCGGGGAGATGAAAACGTCGCCCGTCCACAACTCTGATGTTTCTACTTTCAAACAACGTCTGACGTTCCTCAAAGAAGACCTCGAAAGAATGAGCGGCACGCGTTGAGCCGTCGGCAAGTGATCGGCATGGCAGCACAAGAGAGCTACCGCAGCGGCTACGTCGTGCCTGGCGGGCGACCGAACGCGGGCAAGTCAACGCTGTTGAGCCAACGGATCGGCGAGTTCTTTTTATCTCTGATCCTTCTTCTTTGCTTTCACGCCTTCTCTCAAGCCGTCGCGGCGCAGACAACAACTCGGCGCGCCGCCGCGTCTCCCATCAGGCTGCGCGTGCGCGGGCGGCGAATAGTGCTCACGGCGGGCGGGCGGACGCAGCCGCTCGACCTCGGCGAGAAGGTGAGCGCGGCGCGACTCGACGGCGTGAAGTTGCTCTTCGTCACGCGCCGCGCGGACTTCAACTACCTGCTCCTGGACGCGCACGGCACGTCGAAGCTTAAGGGTGACATGCACGAGTGCGGCGCGGGCGAGGAGTTCGATCTGCTCTGGCTCAAGCTGACGCCCGCGTGGCGTCTGGTCGAGTCGCGTGGGGCGCGATACGAGTCCTGTTGGGGATCGGTGACGAGCGAAGACGGCTACCAGATCGAAAAGAACGTGCTGCGTCTCGCCTACAGCGACTTCAAGTGGAAGCGCGAGGTGCGTTTGACCTACGACGCCGACCAACCTGAACGCGGCTTCGTCTCCGAAGAGTCGGAGATGAAAGATAATCCGACCGACTGAAGCTCTCGACTTGCGATCCCGACCGGCGCGCCGCGCGGAGTAAACGTGCCCGCATACTCTCTCGAACATCTGCTCGACCAACTCGACGAGTTGAAACGCCCTGCCGGGGACGCGCCCGCCCGCGCGCGTCTGTCGAAGCTGCTCAAACAGATCGCGCGCCGACACTTCCGCGACGCCGAGACGCTCATCCGCTTCCACGAAACGCTGCTCTTCCTCTGCGCCTACCCGCAGACGGCGACGCTCGTCGGCGAGACGGAGAAACTGCTCAAGACTTTCAGCGTGCGCGTCGAGCGTCTGCGCGCCGAGGGCACGGACACGTTCCCCTTCGAGCGGTTGGAAGTGTCCGGCATCGCCGGCACGGGCTTCGACGCCGTCTTCGGCTACGACATCGTGCGCTATCTCGCGCGCACGCACCCACGAAGCGTTCGCCTTGTCTGGGACGACGAGGACGACCGCACGCACCTGCACACGATCTTCTCACACTTCATGCCGCTCTTCGAGGAAGAGGTTTACGTTGACGTGCACACGCCCTTCCGCAAGTGGCTGCGCGCGGCGACGCCCCGCGGCGAGAGCGAGCTGCACTGGCTGCTGCGCCGCTTCGACGCGCTCCCCGTCTCCGAGAAGATGCGCACGGAGTTGTTCGACCCGCTCAAGCTCTGGGTGCGCTGGGAACTCAAAGACTCGCGCGCCACGCGCACGCACGCACGCTTGCCCGTGCGCGAGACGTTCTACCACCGCGCGCCGCTCGTCGAACGCCGCGATGTCGAACTCGCGAGAGAGCTGGACGCCCCGCCGCTCCCTCTGAAAAAACTTTCGCGCGCCGCCGCCGAGCGTGTGCTCGCCTTCGGGCGCGACGCGATGTGCGTGCGCTTCCGCGAGCTGCACGGCTTCACCTACGGCGACGCGCGCACCGTCGTGCGCGCCGACGCGGGGCGCGGGCTGGAGATTTTCGTCTGGGGTGTACCGCCCGCGCGCCGCCTGCCCCTGCTCGCCTACCACTGCGGGATGTTCGTCAAGAACGGCTTGCCGGTCGGCTACCACGAAGGTCTCTCGCTCTGCGGACGCACAGAGATCGGCGTCAATCTTTTTTACACCTTCCGCGAAGGCGAGTCGGCTTGGACTTACGCGCGCCTGCTGCGCCTCTACCGACAGCTCCTCGGCACGGACACCTTCTCGGTCGAGCCCTACCAGCTCGGCGGCTCCGGCAACTACGAGGGGATCGAGTCGGGCGCGTTCTGGTTCTACCGCAAGCTCGGCTTTCGTCCCATCGTCCGCGAGATCGCGCGGCTCGTCGAGACGGAAGAGCGACGGATCAGTACGCGAAGCGACTACCGCACTTCGCCGCGACAACTGCGCAGACTCGCCGAAGGTCACGTCCTCTACGAGACGCGCGACGCGGCGCGCGGCGGCGAGTGGGATAGTTTTCGCGTGCGCCACATCGGGCTCGCCGTGCAGCGTCGCATGGCGCGCGAGTTCGGCGGCGACGCCGAGAAGATTCGCGCGGCGTCCGTCGCCGAAGTCCTGCGCGCGGTCGACGCCCGACACGCGCGCTTCGATGAAGACGAGCGCCGCGCCCTCTCGAACCTCGCGCTCCCGCTCGCCCTCATCCCAGACCTCGCACGCTGGACGCCGGCGGAGAAACAGGCCGCCGTCGCCATCATCCGCGCCAAGGCGGGGCGCGACGAGTTGCGCTACCTCCGCCTGCTTCGTCGTCATGCACGCCTGCGCCGTGCGATAATCGCGCTCGGCACGAATTCACGAACAAGTTGAGACCGGCATGGCAGACGAAGAGGACAAGTCGGCGCAGACGAATTTCCGCAGCGGCTACGTCGCGCTCATCGGGCGACCGAACGCGGGCAAGTCCACGCTCTTAAACAAACTGGTTGGCGAGAAGGTCGCAGCGGTGTCGAACAAGCCGCAGACCACGAGGTATCAGATTCAGGGCGTCATCACGAAGCCCGAAGGGCAGATCGTCTTGGTTGACACGCCCGGCGTCCACCAGCCCGGCTACCTGCTCAACCGGCGCATGATGGCGTCCGTCCACGACGCGCTCGCGGGCGTCGATCTCGTCGTCCTGATGCGCGACGCCTCTGTCTCGACCGGCAACGGCGACCGCTTCGTCCTCGATCTCGTCAAACAGTCGGCCAAGCCCGCGCTGCTCGTCCTCAACAAGACCGACAAGGTGTCGGACAAGTCGCAACTGCTGCCGCTCCTCGAATGGTATGGCAAAGAGTACGACTGGCGCGGCGTCGTGCCGCTCTCGGCGCGCAACGGCGACAACGTCCCCGCGCTCGTCTCGGAGATCATCAAGCACCTGCCCGAAGGCGAGCCCCTGTTCGCCGAGGACGAGTTCACCGATCAGTCGGTGCGCTCCATCATCGCCGAGATCGTGCGCGAGAAGATTTTGCAGACGACGGGCGAGGAGATTCCCTACGTGACGGCGGTCGTCACGGAGAAGTTCGACCAGGAGCGTGAGGACTTCGCGCGCATCTACTGCGCCATCTTCGTCGAGCGCACCTCGCAAAAAAAGATCATCATCGGCAAGGGCGCCGAGCGCCTCAAAGAGACCGGCACGCGCGCCCGCCGCGACATCGAGCGCCTCCTCGGCCACAGGGTCTATCTGGAGCTGTTCGTCCGCGTCCAGGAGAACTGGCGCAACAGCGAGCGCGCGCTCGACGACATCGGCATCAAGACTCGTCAATCGTGAATCGTCAATCGTCAATCGTTGTGTTGTGCACGGCGGTCTCTGACGATTAAGCCGCAAGTCATTTAGCATCTCAGCCATTGCTTACGATTCACGATTCACGATTCACGATTTACAGCTTTCATGTGGTTCGCACTCGACATCACGCTTGAACCGGCGGCGCGCGAGGCTGTGGAGTACGCGCTGTCGGAGGCGGGCGCGCTGGGGACGGAAGAGGCGACCGTTTTGGACGCTGATGGCATGTTGCGCGCGAGCGCGTACTTCGACGCGCCGCCGGAGCGCGAGCGCGTGCGCGCGGAGTTGTTCGAGGCGCTGCGGATTTACGAGCTGCCCTCTTCGGCGGTGCGCGACATCTCGACGCGCGAGGTCGCGGCGCGCGACTGGCTCGGCGAGTGGAAGAAGAGTTGGCAGCCGGTCGGGGTCGGCACCCGCTTCGTCGTCGCGCCGCCGTGGAGCGAGGTCGAAGACGCGCCCGAACGGATCGTCATACGCATCGAGCCGGGCATGGCTTTCGGCACCGGCACGCACGAGACGACGCAGCTCTGTCTGGAAGCGATTGAAAACTATTTCGACGGCGCGAGTTTGCTCGACGTGGGCACGGGCACGGGACTGCTCGCCATCGCCGCCGCGAAACTCCGGCCCGCTGCGCGCGTCGAAGCCTGCGACACGGACGCCGACGCGGTCGAAATCGCGCGAGAGAACGCACGGCTCAACGGCGTCGGAGATAAAATTGACTTTCATGTCGGCTCGGTCACGGACGCGACCGCATCCGCCGACTTCGTCTGCGCGAACCTGACGGCGGACGTGATCTTGCCGCTGCTCTCCGCGCTCCTCGGCGCGACCTGCGGTCGCCTCGTCCTCTCCGGCATCCTCGCCACGCAAAGCCAACTCGTCGGCGATGCGCTCCATCGTCTCGGCGTCAACAACTTCGAGACGCGCACCGCGGGCGAGTGGATCGCGATTATCATTTAACGATGAACGATGAAGCGGAAGGCAAATGCCTTTCACTTCATCGTTCATCGTTCATCGTTCTTACTTCATCCTTGCTCTCATGCGCCGCTTCTACGCCCCGCCGGAAGACTTCGACACGGACGCCGCGCGCGTCTCGCTCTCGCGCGAGGAGACGCAGCATCTGACGGGCGTCCTGCGCCTCGGCGCGGGCGCGGAGGTACAGGTCTTCGACGGCGAGGGGCGCGAGTTCCTCTGCGTCGTCACCGCCGACGCGCGGCGCGGGATGGAACGCGCGACGCTCGAGGTCCGCGCTGCGGTCGAACCGCCGTCCGCCGAATCATTGCTTGAGCTGACGCTCTACGTCGCGCTGTTGAAGGGCGAGAAGTTTGACACGGTCGTGCAGAAGGCGACGGAGTTGGGCGCGACGCGCGTCGTGCCCGTCGAGACGGCGCGCGCAGACGTGCGCCTGCCGCGCGCCGAACGCGCGGACGCGGCGGCGAAGCGCGTCGCGCGCTGGCAACGCATCGCGGTCGAAGCGGCGAAGCAGTCGGGTCGCGCGCGCGTGCCCGCCGTCGTCGCACCGGAGAGTTTGGCGGACGCGCTGGCACGAGGCTCGGCGGGCGGAACAAGTGAGACGAGTCGGCGTCTAATCTTCTCGGAACACGGCGGGCGCGGGCTGGTCGAGACGGTCGCGGCGTGGGACGTGCGACGGGCGCGCGTCGCGGCTCTCGTGGGGCCTGAAGGCGGGTGGGAAGACGCGGAGCTTGAGCAGGCGCGCGCGGCGGGCTGGCAGGTCGTCACGCTCGGCGGTCGCACCCTGCGCGCGGAGACCGCCGCGCTCGTCGCCTGCGCGCTGCTCCAACACCTGTGCGGCGATCTGATTTAGAGGAAGTCTCTACTCTCAGTGCCGTAGGCACAGCATATTTGTAGCCCACGGCGCGAGCCGTGGGTTTTAACGAGAGAAAATAACGTCGAGAGCCCCTGAAAGGGGCGAAAGAGTCAAAACCTGTAGTTTCAAATTTCACACCCTTTCTTCCAGCTTCTTTCGCCCCTTTCAGGGGCTCTCGACTTGTTTACTCACATGTGATCCCACGGCTCGCGCCGTGGGCTACAGATATGTCGCCCCTGGCGGGGCTTATGCTCCGCCGCGCGGCTAAAATTTTTGACGAAACCACCCGCGCGGGAGCAGAATGAATCCCCGGCGGCAGATGAACCTCTGAGGAGCGACGAGCGTATGTCTATGACGAAGGAGGACGCTGTGAGACGCGCGAAAGACGACATCGCCGCGCGGCTCGGCGTCGGAGCAGATGAGGTTGAAGAAGATTCGGTTGAGGATGCGGACTTTCCGGATGCGTCGTTTGGCGCGGGCTCGCCGGGAGAGATGAGCGCGCAGATGATCACGCCGGGCTGGCGCATAAAATTGCGCGCGCACGGCGAAAAGTTTGAGTACCGCGCCAACCGGAACCGGATGCGGCTCGTCAACTTTCGCGGCGCGAACCATCAGGTCTGATCCGCACGTCAAAGAACAAGGCTTAAGTTAAGTTGAGGTAGAGTCCATGAACCGTCAGAACCTTTTCAAGCACCTGACGCTCGCGCTCGCGCTCGTCTTCCTCGCGGCGTTCGCTGGGCAGTTGAGCCGCATGCGGCGCACGCACTTTGGGATGAGGCGGCACGCCGCACTCGTCGTCCGGCAGGACGCGGCAGCGACCGCCGCCGCGAAGGAAGACGCCGAAGTGATCGTGCGCTTCCAGCCCGGCACTTCGACCGCAGAGATCAACCGCATCGCCGCGCGCCTCAATGACCGCCTCGAAGATCGCTTCGAGAACATCGACGACGAGGCGGTCATCGCCGACGCCGACGGCGAAGACGCCGAGCAGGTCGCCGCAGAGTACCGCGCGTTGCCCGAAGTCATCTACGCCGAGCCGAACTTCCAGATCAATCTCGATCGCGCAGAGGGCATGCCCACGCGCGTGCTTAGGGCGCAGCCCAACGCCGCGATCTACGCCGATCCCGTCGTCGCGCGCGGCGGCGATGACGACGACGATCCGCCCGTCGTTAAAGGCCCCGCGCCGAACGATCCGCTCTTCGAGGAGCAGTGGTCTCTACTGAACACCGGACAGCGCGGCGGTGCGTCGGGCGCGGACATCTGCGCGACGCGCGCTTGGGCGAAGACGACGGGCAGCGACAAGGTGGTCGTCGCCGTCATCGACACCGGCGTTGACTATCGTCACGCAGACCTCGCGGGCAACATCTGGACGCGTCCCGCCGATCTCGCGCCCTACACCGACGCCGAACTCGGCACCTTCGACGACCTGCACGGCTTCGACGCGGCGGACGCCGACGGCGACCCGATGGACGACAACGGCCACGGCACGCACTGCGCCGGCATCATCGGGGCGGAGGGCGACAACCGCGACGGCATCGCGGGCGTCAACTGGCACGTCCAGATCATGCCCCTCAAGTTTTTGAACGCCAGCGGCAGCGGCTCGCTGAAAGATGCCATCGAGTGCATCAATTACGTCATCGCGCGCAAGCACGACGGCGTCAACGTCCGCGTCATCAGCGCGAGCTGGGGCTCGATGATGGGCTCGCGCTCGCTCGAAGACGCCATCCGCCGCGCGGGCGAGGAGGGCATCCTCTTCTTCGCCGCCGCCGGGAACTCTTCGACGAACAACGACCGACTGCCGCATTACCCTTCGAACTACGCGCAGCCGAACGTCGTCTCGGTCGCCGCGCTCGACCGTAACGACCGCCTCGCGCGCTTCTCGAACTACGGCGCGCGCACCGTCCACATCGCCGCGCCCGGCGCGGAGATTCTGAGCACATGGCCCGGCAACCAGTACGAGGAGCATTCCGGCACTTCGATGGCGACGCCGGAAGTGGCGGGCGTGGCGGCGCTCGTGCTCGCGGCGAACCCGAACATGTCGATGAAGGAGCTGCGCGAGCGGCTGCTTTCGTCCGTGGACAGGCTCCCCGCGCTCGAAGGCAAGGTCGCGTCGGGCGGTCGCCTGAACGCCGCGCGCGCCGTCGGCGCCAAGTGAGTTAAAGATTTTCGACGACACGCCCGCCAAGCCCCGCGAAACTTTCAACAGTCTCGCGGGGCTTGATGTTTCGCGGGGCGCGCGGCGACAATACGCCAGCAACTTTTCAAGGATCGAACGTGACTAATGTGACTATCGTGACTGGAGCCAACCGCGATCTCCTGTGCCGCGAGCTGGGCGCGTCCATCGACGCGCTGACCGTCGAATGGGTGCGGCGCGTGCGCAACGACCCCTACATGAAGTCGGACGACTCGCTCACGCTCACTCAGATCGTCGATCACGTCCCGGACATGCTCGAAGAGCTGTGCGCCCTGTTGAAGCTCGACCACGAGCCCGACTTCGCAACGATCCGCGCTTCGAGCGAGCACGGCTACATGCGCGCGGCGGAAGGCTACTCGCTGCCCGACCTCTTGCGCGAGCTGGAGCTGCTGCGCGACTGCGTCTTCAACTTCATCGCCGAGACCGAGATCGCGCATGGTGTCGCCCGCGCCGAGACGATCCGCGCCCTGCGCCTCGTCAACCACTACTTCGGCGAGGACATCCTCTTCGTCGTCGAACACTTCCTCGCGCGCCGGGGCGCGTCGAAAACAAGTGATGGCTGATCGGCGCGAGTCACGGCAGCGCGCGAGTCGTTTTAAGAACCTTGATCTATAATCTCCGTCAAACCTGAGTTCGGAAATAAGGAGCACGCCACCACATGAGCGCGTCAACGCAGCCGAGTTCAAACGCGAACGCAGAGCTTGATCAGCTCTGCGTCAACACGATCCGCACGCTTTCGCTCGACGCCGTGCAAAAAGCCGAGTCGGGTCATCCAGGCTTGCCGCTCGGCATGGCTCCGTCGGCTTACGTCCTGTGGACGAAGTTTTTGCGCCACAACCCGCAGAACCCGAAGTGGCAGAACCGCGACCGCTTTCTCTTGAGCGCCGGCCACGGTTCGATGCTCATCTATTCGCTGCTGCACCTGACGGGCTACGACCTGCCGCTCGAAGAACTAAAACGCTTTCGCCAGTGGGGCTCGAAGACGCCGGGTCATCCCGAGAACGTGCTCACGCCCGGCATTGAGATCACGACCGGCCCCTTAGGGCAGGGCTTCGTCAACGGCGTCGGGATGGCGATGGGCGCCGCTCACCTCGCGGCGAAATTTAACAAGGATGGTTTTCCGATCATTGACCACTTCATCTACGCCATCGTCTCGGACGGCGACCTGATGGAAGGCGTCGCCTCGGAAGCCGCCTCGCTCGCCGGTCACTTAAAACTCGGAAAGCTCATCTATCTCTACGACGACAACCACGTCACCATCGAGGGCTTCACCTCGCTCGCCTTCTCCGAGAATGTCCCACAGCGTTTTGAGGCTTACGGCTGGCACACGCTGACTGTTCCCGACGGCAACGATCTCGCCGCCATCGAAGAGGCGATCCGCACGGCGCAGAACGTGACCGACCGACCGTCGCTGATTTCTGTCAAGACGACCATCGGCTTCGGGATGCCGACCGCGGGCACGCGCAAGGCGCACAGTGACGCGCCGGGAGCCGACGCCGTGCGCGCCACTAAACGCGCGCTCGGCTGGGACGAGGACAAGGATTTCTTCATCCCCGACGCGGCGCTCACGCGCTTTCGCGAAGCCATTGAGCGCGGCGCGAAGCAGGAGCAGGAGTGGGACGAACTCGTCCGCCGCTACGCGAGCGAGAATGAGACGGAGGGGCGCGCGTGGCAGACTTTGATGAAGGGTGATCTGCCCGCAGGCTGGGAGTCGAAGTTGCCGACCTTCGAGAATGCTAAGGCGATGGCGACGCGCGCCGCTTCGGGCGAGGTGATCAACGCGCTCGCGCCCGTCATCCCCGCGCTCGTCGGCGGCTCGGCAGACCTCGGGCCGTCGAACAACACCGACATCAAAGACGGCGGCAGCTTCGAGGCGGGCTCATACGACGGTCGCATCTTCCACTGGGGCATCCGCGAGCACGCGATGGGCGCGACGATGACGGGCATGAGCCTGAACGGCGGCCTCATCCCCTACGGCGGCACGTTCATGTGCTTCGCCGACTACATGAAGCCCGCCATCCGCCTCGCCTGCCTCTCGGAAGTGCAGGTCATCTACGTCTTCACGCACGACTCCGTCGGCTTAGGCGAAGACGGCCCGACGCACCAGCCCATCGAACAGCTCGCCATGTTGCGCGCCGTCCCGCACCTGCACGTCATTCGCCCGGCAGACCCGGCGGAAGTCAGTCAGGCGTGGCGCACCGCCATCTCACGACGACACGCGCCGACCGCGCTCATCCTCACGCGCCAGAAAGTGCCGACGCTCGACCGCCAAAAGCTCGCCCCGGCTGACGGCTTACTGCGCGGCGCATACGTTCTTGCCGACGCGACTGACGCGACGAATGCGAAGACTGGGCCGCGACTGATCATCATCGCCACCGGCTCGGAAGTCTCGCTCGCCCTCGGAGCGCGCGACGTGTTACAGGCAGAGGGCGTGCCCGTGCGCGTCGTCTCGATGCCGTCCTGGGAGTTGTTCGAGGAGCAGGACGCCGCGTACCGTGAAGAGGTTTTGCCGCCCGCCGTCACGGCGCGTCTGAGCGTCGAGGCGGGCGCGCGTCTTGGCTGGGATCGCTACGTCGGCTCACACGGCGACTGTCTCTCGCTCGACCGCTTCGGCGCGTCCGCGCCCGGCGACGTGGCGCTCAAAGAGTTGGGCTTCAACGTCGAGAACGTCGTCGCGCGCGCCCGTGCCCTGCTCGACCAATAACTGCCCCTGGGAGCGCGGGCATCCTGCCCGCGCTCCCAGCTGGGACTTCGCCCGCGTCGATCATGGGTAGCCGGGGCCCGTGTAGAGGCGGAGGTTGTAGTTGATCTCCTCGCGATCAGGGTTGAAGAAGTTCACCTTGAGTGTGATGACCTGCCCCGGCTCCCAGACCAGTTGGTTGAGCCCGACGCCCACCGTGACGAATTTCCTGCCGAGCGGCTGCGCGCAGCGCGTGCGGAAGAACGTCGTGTCTTTGTCGCCCTCGACTGACGCCGGCAGCCCGTCGAAGACGAAGTGGACGAGCCCGTTCAGGCGGCGTCCAGAGTTGTTGCGCACGCGAATGGTGTGCTCCAACTGCTTGCGCGACTGGTTGCCGTTGCGTTCGATCTGCTGAGAGACAACAGACGTGACCTCCTCGACGCAGCCCGCCGCGACCGTCAGCTTCAACTGCTGCACGTTGTTGTTCTGAACGGGATCGTCAACCGCCGAGTTGGCGGAAGCGAACGCAGTGATCTCGCCCGGCGCGGTCGGCTTCGTCACGACGGTGACAGCGGTCTGCGCGCCCGCGGCGAGCGTGCCGAGCTGGCAGATGGTCGCGGCGGGTGTCTGCAGCGACTGCTGGCACGTGCCCTGCGCCGCCGACGCGGAGACGAAGTTCATGCCCTGCGGTCGCGTAAAGAAAGCCGCGACGTTCGTCGCCGCATCGTCGCCTTCGTTGCGCACGACCAGCGTGTAGATCAGGTTCGTGCCGACCGAAGGCTGATTCGGCGCAGCCGTCAGCAGCACCGACAGGTCAGCCTGCGGCGTCGGCGTCGGAGTCGGAGTCGCGGTTGGCGTCGGCGTGGCGGTCGGCGTGGGCGTCGGATCGGGCGTCACGTCGTGCTGCTTCCAAGCGGGGTTCGCGCCGCCCTGCGTGTTCGCGACGAGCGTCTGGTTCGCGCCGTCGGCGTCCATCAAGTAGATGCCGTCGAGCGCGTCGTTCGTGAAGTTGTTCGAGGCGTAAGCGATCTTCTTCCCGTCGGGCGAGTAGGCGGGCGCGCTCTCGTCCGCGCCCGGCGTGTTGGTCAGGTTCAGGGGCGAGCCCGTGCCGTCGGCGTTGATGACGTAGATGTCGCGCGCCGCGTCGAAGGCGATCTGCGTCCCGTCGTGCGAGAAGGCGAGACCACTGTCGCGGAAGAGGCGCAGCGCGCCCTTCGTCCCGAAGTTCGTGACCTTGACCGGGGGCGTCGCGCCTCCGGCGTCGGCCACGTAGATTTCGTCGTCGGACAGACCGTTCAAGATCGTCTCGCCGATGAACGCGACCTTCGTCCCGTCGGGCGACCAGGCGGGCTGCACTTCCATCTGGATGCCGGAGATGGCGAGGCTCTGGAACATCCGGTGCTGGTTCGCGCCGTCGGCGTCCATCAAGTAGATGCGCGCCTGCGTCCCGCCCGTCGGATCGCCCGGCTCTGTGCGCTCGCCCACGAAGGCGATGCGCGTGCCGTCGGGCGAGAAGGCGGAGCTGTAATTGATGCCGTTGACCGCCAGCTCAGCGAGCCCGGTGCCGTCTTCGTTCATCGTCGCGATCTCTCCGCCCTCGCGCGTGGGGTTGTAGGTGAAAGCGATCTTGCCGAGCTTCGACCAGGACGGGTCGCCGCCCGCGCCGAGCGCGGACTGTCCCGTCCCGTCCGCGTTGATGGTGACGACGCCCGTGTCGAGATCGAAGGCGAGGCGATCCGCGACCGCGGTCTGCGCGGAGGCGCGGCTGCCGCCGAGGCCGGGCAGCGCGCCGAGGCTGAAGCCGCAGGCGACGGCCAAGAGCAGGGCCGCCGTGCGAATCAGGTGCGTGAGTCTGACTGTGCTTGCGTGAGACATGATGACAACTCCTCCTGCGAGTTAAAAAAAATTGCCAAAGCTGGCGCGCCACGCGGGCGGCGCGCATTCGGGGCTTCTGTCGCGCCCCTCAATCAATCCGCCACTTCTTAACGCGCAGCGCGGCGGCAAAAAGTATTAACTGTCGTTGTCAAAATTCGTGCGGAGCAAAAATCCGGGGACTGGCAAAATCGGAAGCGCGATGTTCGCGGCGGCGGGTTAAACGTGCGATGCTGTGAGAAAATCGGTGGAGTGCGTTGGCGCGGAGGTGTACTGAAGATGAGGATCGCGGTCGGGGCGGATCACGGGGGCTACCCTTTGAACGAGCGCGTCGTCGCCGAGCTGCGCGCGGCGGGGCACGAGGTCGAAGACTTCGGCACGCACGACGGCGCGCGACCGGACGACTACCCGGACTACTCGCGGCAGGTCGGCGAGGCCGTGCGCGGCGGTCGCGCCGAAGTCGGCATCATCATCTGCGGCAGCGGCGTCGGGGCAAGCGTGGCGGCGAACAAGCTGCGCGGCGTGCGCGCGGCACTGTGCGGCGACACCTACTCGGCGCACCAGTCGCGCGAGCACGACGACTGCAACGTGCTCTGCCTCGGCGCGCGCGTCGTCGGCGTCGAACTCGCTATGGAGATCGTCCGCGCCTTCGTCGCCGCGCGCTTCACGAATGAAGAGCGACACCGACGACGCCTCGCCAAAATCCTCGACATCGAGAGAGAAGAGACGAAGGCAAAGGATGAGGGATGAGGGATGAAAGACAGCTTGCTCTTCATTCATCATTCCGCATTCATCATTCATCCTTCCCCACTACCACCCGCAGCGCGCCCGGTACGACCGTGAGTTCGAGCGGGATCAGACCACGCACGTCGCCGTCGGCTTCGACGGGCAGTGCGTCGGCGTCCGTGACGGGTTCGATCCTCACGCGCACGCCAAGCGTGATCGAGACGCGTGGATTCTTGACATGGCCGCCCGCGTGGATGCGCGTCATCTCGCGCACGAGCATGGCGCGCGAAATCCCGCGCGCCGTCACCACGTCTAACAGCCCGTCGTCCACGCGGGCGTCGGGCGAGAACATCATGCCGCCGCCCGCGAACCGGCTGTTGACGACCGCGATCAAATTCGTCGCGCACTCGAACGCCTCGCCGTCATCAACTCTCACGCGCACGCGCCGCTCGCGCCAGCGCGCCAACTCCCCCGCCGCCGCCAGCGCGAAGCGCGCCTCGCCCGAAAGCCTGCGCACCGCCGCGCCCTGCGCCGCCACGCGCGCCGCCACCTGCGCGCCGATGCCGAGCGTGACGGCGTTCAGACAGAAGAACTGACGCGCATCGTCGCCGACCGCGCCGCCGAGCACGTCCACGACGCGCGTCGTCGCTTCACACGGGCTGCGGCTGTGACGGACGAGGCGCGCGATCCACGGTTCGAGCGACGCGCGCCGACCGTCGAGGGCGCGCGCGAAATCGTTGCCCGTCCCCGCGGGCAGCACGGCGAGCGCGGCGCGCGCACTTGTCTGAGGCAGCGGCGCGCGGGCGGATTCCGCTCCACCCACGCGTCGTTCGATCTCCCGCGCGAAGAAACCGTTGACGACTTCGCTGAGCGTGCCGTCGCCGCCGACGACCGCGACAGTGCGGTAGCCGGCCGCGACAGCTTCGCGCGCCGACTCTCGCGCGTCGCCGAACTCGCGCGCCTCGTGGGCGTCGAACGCGACGCCCGCCGCCGCGAGCGCGGCGCGCACCTCTGTCCAGGCCGCGCGCGCGCGCGCCGCCGAGTGGTTCACGATCACGAGTGTCTCAGCCC
>JBJMGS010000044.1:0-13680 GCA_045807785.1 Pyrinomonadaceae bacterium | reverse complement strand
GCTTAAATTGATTGCCGAGAGATGCTGCGACCGACATTTAAGACGCACGGCGACGCCCGCCGGTCGGAAAATTTTACCCCTCGATCATACACCCGCCGCGCGCCGCTCACGAGCAGGCGCGAGTCTCAAATGGAGGCGCGTGCCGATTCCCTGCGCGGACTCGCCGAAGCGCGAAAAATCGCGGGATTATCGCGCCTGACGCTGCTCCGTTGCTCGCCATTGTTTGATGAGGCTCAGGCGCCTTTTCGTCCGATGCCCTGCGCATGACTTCCAGATAATTTAGACAACACGGGCGCGCATTTAGTTACACCAAAACTGCGGGGCGCGCGAGAGTTACGCTGGAGGCAACTTCCCGCGCGCCCGGAAGGCGAACGTGGTATCAGCGCGTCTCGTCAGTCCTGAGCGCGCGGGGCCGTGCGCGGAGCCTGCGTGGCGGGTCTGGGATAGCTGACGGGGCTGCGATTGCCGTCTCTGTCTACCGCGCGCACGCCGAAGAAGTAGTTATCTTTCGACATACCTTTGGCGGTGTAGGTCGAGACGTTCCCGACCCACTGCGAGTCCGTCCAGACGGGCGAGGTCGTGTCGCGCCAGACCACTTCGTAACCCACGACGTCCGGATCGGTGTTCGCCTCCCATTGCAAGTCCGTGTCCACCGAGAGGCGGCGCGTGTTGATGGCGACGCCTTTGGGACGCGCGGGCGCGAGGGCGAGCGCGGCAAGCGAGGCGCAGTTGACGCGCGCGACGTTGGCGACGTAAGCAAAGTCAACATACTCCGGCAGGTCGCCGTACTTGATGCCGTTCTCTGTGCGGACGTTCTGGTGCTGGTGCGTGTAGTCCTCGTTCGGCTCGGTGAAGCGCACCGCCGCGTAGCCGCGCTCAAGGAATGGGATGTGATCGCCGCCGCGCCCGTAGCGGTCGCGCCGGTAGACGAGCTGCACGCGGAAATCTTTCAGGTAAGTGTCGCCCGTCTCCTTGATGAAGCGCGCGAGTTGGCGCGACGACGAGTCGTTCTCGCCGCCGACCGAGCGGCGCGTCGCCGCTTCCTGTTCGGTTTCGTTCGACGGCACGCCCTCGGAGAAGACGCGCACGTTGTGCGGGTCGTACACGCCGTTGCCGCCGTGCGAGTTGCCGACGATGTCGTTGTCGAGCATTCCCTCGACGTTCATCGCGGCCTTCTTCGCCTCTTCGGCGAAGTGGGTCGCGCCGAGCAAGCCCTGCTCCTCGCCGGGGACTGTCATGAAGATGATGGTCGCGTCGAAACTCCTTTTCGCCATCACGCGCGCCATCTCCAACACGGCGGCGGTGCCCGAAGCGTCGTCGTTCGCGCCGGGCGAATCGCACTCGGCGTCGGTCGGGCTCGTACACATCGAGTCATAGTGGCCGCTGACGACATAGACGCGCGCCGCTGACTCGGGCTGCACACCTTTGAGCGTGGCGACGACGTTCGTGAGCACAGTGTCTTTCGGGACGCGACCGCGCGGCGGCGGCTGTGCGGCTTGCGTGAACGACTGTTTCTCAACCGTCATGCGCCCGCCCGAAGTGGCGGCGACCTGCTGAAACTCCGCGAAGAGCCAGTCGCGCGCGGCGCCAATCCCGCGCGTCGGATTGTCCTGGGCCGAGAGCGTGTTGCGCGAGCCGAAGGTGACGAGCTTGCGGATCGTGCGCTCGATGTTGCGCGCGTCGATCTCCGAGATCATGCGCGCGATCTCTGGGTTGCGCCGCGCGGCGGGCGCGGGCGCGGGCTTCGCCGACTTCGCCTGATCGCTCTTCTGCGCCGTCTGACTTTGCGCGCGCGCGGCGACGGGCAGGGCGAGTTGAAAGGCGACGAGCGCGGCGAGCGCGTGCAGGGCGACGGCGCGGGGGCGGCGCGTGTGGGTCTTCTGCGTGTTCGACATCTAAGGCGGGCTCCTTTCGCGGGTGAGACTTCCCACCCGGCGTGTCGAGAAAGTTTGGGTTTGAGTTCCGAACGAAGTGAGTATAATACGCCCGCCGCGCTTTTAAATTCCACAGGCGGCTAACCCTTCATGCCCGTCGCTCCCGGCACACACTTCGGTCCCTACGAGATCATCGCGCCGCTCGGCGCGGGCGGTATGGGCGAAGTCTATCGTGCGCGCGACACGCGGCTCGGGCGCGTCGTGGCGTTGAAGATTCTGCCCGCGTCCGTCTCGCACGACGCGGATCGCCTGCGCCGCTTCGAGCAGGAGGCGCGAGCCGCCGCCGCGCTCAACCACCCTTACATCGCGCACATTTATGAGATCGGCGAGAGCGAAGGCACGCGCTTCATCGCGATGGAGTACGTCGAGGGCGAGACCCTGCGCGCGAAGATGAATGGCGGGCGAGTGCCGCTCAGGAAACTCGTCCAGTATCTCGCGCAGGTCGCGGAAGGTCTGGCGAAGGCGCACGCCGCAGGGATCGTCCACCGCGACTTGAAGCCCGAGAACGTGATGGTCACGCCGGAAGGCTTCGTCAAGATTTTAGACTTCGGTCTGGCAAAGCTCGTCGAGCCGCGCGGGGCGGGCGGCGACGCGGCGGGCAGCGAAGTCGCCACCGCGCTCCTCGAACAACATTCGACGCCCGGCATGGTGATGGGCACCGTCGGCTACATGTCGCCGGAGCAGGCGCAGGGGCGCGTGCGCGAGATCGATCAGCGCTCAGACATCTTCTCCTTCGGCTGCATCCTCTACGAGGCGGCGACGGGTCGCAAGGCTTTCGCGGGCAAGGACGCGCTCGACTCCCTGCACAAGATCGTCCACGCGCCCGCGCCGCAGATCAGGGAGGCGAACCCGGACGCGCCCGAAGACTTGCAGCGCATCGTGCGCAGGTGTCTGGCGAAAGACCCGGAGCGACGCTACCAGTCGATCAAAGAGGTGGCGATTGAGCTGGAAGAGTTGCAGCAACTCGATGGCGGCGGCGACGCGCAGACTCTCGCAGCCCCCGCGCTCCCCGCCCAGACTTCGACGGCGACAGGCGCGGCGTCAACTGCGAGCGCCGGGCAGGCGACAGCGGCAACGGATTCAACCGCCGCACGCCGCGCGTCGAGCGCGGAACATCTACTCGGCGGGAGTGGTCGTCACAGGGCGCGCGCGTTCGTTGTCATCGCCGCAGTTTTGCTCACGGCGTCAGCCGCCGCCTTTGTCGTCCATCAACTTTTGGGGCGCCGCGGCGATGCGGCTGTGCCCTTCCGCGCGAGCAAGGTCGAGCGGCTGACGATGACGGGCAAGGCCGCGGACGCCATCATCTCGCCGGACGGCAGGTACGTCGCCTACGTGCAGAGCGACGGCGTGCGCGCGAGCCTGTGGGTCAGATACATCGCCACCAACAGCGACGTGCAGATCGTCGCGCCCGCCGAAGGTCAGTATCGCGGGATGAGTTTCTCGCCGGACGGCAACTACGTCTATTACGTCCGCGCGGAGAGGACGAGCCCCGTCGGCGTGCTCTACCAGGTCGCCGTCCTCGGCGGTTCGTCGAAACGTCTGGTGGCGGGGCTTAACTCTCAGGTCACCGTCTCGCCCGACGGTAAACAACTCGCCTTCGTGCGCACGGGCGCGGACAAGGACGCGCTCGTGGTGGCGAACGCGGACGGCACGGGCGAGCACAACCTCGCCGTTCTCGAACACCCGAAAGCCTTCGGCGGCGGCGGCAGTTCGTTCTCCGCCGTCTCGAACGGCGCGCCAGCGTGGTCGCCCGACGGCAAGATCATCGCCTGTCCCGCCAACCTCGGTGACGGGAGCGGCGCGAACGACCGCACCATCGCCGCCGTGAGCGCGGCGGACGGCTCGGTGCGACCGCTCACCCCGCAGAGCTTCTTCTACGCCATCGGGCGAATCGCGTGGCTGCACGACGGCAGCGGGCTCGTCGTCGTCATGCGCGACGACGAGACGGGTCAGCTCAACTACCAACTCACCTACCTCTCCTACCCCGGCGGCGAGGCGCACCGGATCACGCGCGACGTGAACATCTACGGCGACGTGAGCGTGACGGACGACGCGAAAGCTCTCGTCACCGTCCAGACCGATCCCGTCTCGAACGTCTGGCTCGTCCCCGTCGATCATCCAGACAACGCCAGGCAGATCACTTCGGGCAAGCTCGACGGCTACTGCGGCATCGGTTGGACGCCCGACGGCCGGATCGTCTTCGCCTCGCGCAAGATCAGGGAGGCAGACCTCTGGGTGATGAGCGCCGACGGCAGCAATCAGAAGCAGTTCATGGACGACCGCTACACCGAACGCTACCCCGTCGCCACGCCCGACGGTCGCTACATCGTCTTCGACTCGCTCGGTCGCGGCGGCGGCAACGCGAACATCTGGCGGATGGACGCGGACGGCGGCAACCTGAAGCAGTTGACTGCGGGCAGCGGTGAGCAAGCGCCGCAACTCTCGCCCGACGGGCGTTGGGTGGTCTATCAGAGCGCTGGGCCTTCGCTCTGGAAAGTTTCTATTGACGGCGGGCAGCCCACGCGTTTGACTGATAAGTTCACGGGGCGACCGGCCGTCTCGCCCGACGGCAAACTCATCGCCTGCCTCTATCGTGACGCCGCGGCCTCGCCGTTCCGTCTGGCGATCATCCCCTTCGAGGGCGGCGATCCCGTTAAAGTCTTCGACTCCCCCATCGCCGCGTCGTGGTGGCTCGCGCCGCGCTGGACGGCGGACGGGCGCGCCATCCTCTACGTTGACGACCGCAGCGGAGCTACCAACATCTGGAGCCAGCCCGTCGCCGGCGGACAGCCCGCGCAGTTGACCAGCTTCACTTCAGACATAATCTACTCCTTCGATCTCTCGCGCGACGGGCGACAGCTCGCCCTCGCGCGCGGCTCCGTCAGCAGCGACGTGGTCGTGATGAGCGAGTCGAAATGAGAACGCGCGGCGACTTAATCAATCCCGCGCCGCCGTTGTCGTGTCCCACCAGCCGGCAGACTTGAAACGATGACAATCACACCCGGCACACGTCTCGGTCGCTACGAGATCATCGCGCCGCTCGGCGAGGGCGGCATGGGCGAGGTGTACCGGGCGCGCGACACGCAGCTCGGGCGCGAGGTCGCGTTGAAAGTCCTGCCCGCCGCGGTTGCGCGGGACGCGGATCGACTGCGCCGGTTCGAGGTCGAGGCGCAGAGCACGTCTGAGCTGAACCACCCGAACATCCTCACGATCTTCGACGTGGGGACGACCGACAGCACTTCCTACATCGTCTCGGAGTTGCTCGAAGGCGAGACGCTGCGCGAGCACCTGAACGGCGCGACCCTCTCCGTGCGCAAGGCCGTGGACTACGCCGTGCAGATCGCGCGGGGACTGGCGGCGGCGCACGAGCGCGGCGTCGTGCATCGCGATCTCAAGCCCGAAAACGTTTTCGTCACGCACGAAGGGCGGATCAAAATCCTCGACTTCGGACTCGCCAAGCTTGTCGAGCGCATGGACGGCGACGCGGCGCAGACGAACGTGCCGACGCGCAAGATTGCCACCGACCCCGGCACGGTGATGGGCACGGTCGGCTACATGTCGCCGGAGCAGGCGGCGGGGCGCAGAGTTGATTACCGCTCGGACATCTTCTCCTTCGGCGCGGTGCTCTACGAGATGCTCGCGGGACGGCGCGCGTTTCGCGGCGACACGGCGATTGAGACCTTGAACGCGATCCTCAAGGAAGACCCGCCTGAGCTGTCCGCCGTCTCGAACCGCGCGGTGCCGCCCGCGCTCGAAAGCGTCGTCGGACACTGTCTGGAGAAGAAGCCCGAACGCCGCTTCCAGTCGGCCTCCGACGTAGCCTTCGCGCTCGAAGCCCTCACAGCCCATTCGGGATCATCCTCGACGACCGCCGCCATCGCGCCGGCAACGCCCGCACGCGCGCTGAATCGCGAGCGGTTGATCTGGCTCGGCGTCTGCACGCTCCTGCTCGTAGCGGCGGCGGCGCTCGCTTTCGCGCACTTCTCTCGCGCGCAGGCGGCGGCTCACGCCGTCCGGCTTACGCTCGCGACGCCCGACAAGGCGACTGCCCCCGCGCACCTCACCGTCGCGCCCGATGGCTCGCGCGTCGTCTTCATCGCGACGAACACGGAGGGCAAACGTCTGCTCTGGGTGCGCCCGCTCGACGCGCTCACGGCGCAACCGCTCGCGGGCACGGACGGCGCGACTGCCCCCTTCTGGTCGTCAGACAGTCGCTACGTCGGCTACTTCGCGAACGGTAAGCTCTACAAGGTTGACGCGGCGAGCGGCCACCCGCAAGTTCTGTGCGACGCGGAGAGCGACCGTGGCGGCTCGTGGAACGCGGACGGCGTGATCCTCTTCGGCGGCGAGCAAGGACTCTATCGCATCTCGGCGCAGGGCGGAGCAGCGCAACTCGCGACCAAGATTGACGCGAAGGAAGAGGCGCACCGCTGGCCCTACTTCCTGCCCGACGGACGCCACTTCGTCTTTCTCGCCGACGCGGCGATGACCGAGGATCATCACCTGCGAGTCGGCTCGCTCGATTCGCCAGAGACAAAGATTCTCGTCGGCGCGGTCTCGCGCGTCGCCTACGCGCCGCCGGGCTACCTGCTCTACGTCAGTCAGGGCGCGCTCGTCGCGCAAGCCTTTGACGCGAAGGCGCTGAAGCTCGCGGGCGATCCCGTGCCCGTCGCCGATCACGTCGCCGCCGCCGGCGGCAATCACGAGTTCGACTTCTCGGTCTCGGACGACGGCGTGCTCACTTACCAGATCGGCAGCCTCGACACGCAGCTCACGTGGTTCGACCGCGCGGGCAACAGATTGGGGACGGTCGGCGAGCCGGGACCTTACGACTCACTAGATCTCGCGCCCGACGGGCGGCGCGCGGCCGTCATGCAGTTCGACGCCGACGGGCGGGCCGCAGACGTGTGGACGGTCGATCTCGCGCGCGGTGCGAGAACGCGCCTGACCTTCGATCCGCACTCGGACGATAATCCGCTCTGGTCACCCGACGGCAGCCGCATCGCGTTCAGCTCGAACCGGCAGGGGCCAAACTTCGATCTCTTCGCGAAGTCGGCGAGCGGCACGGGCGAAGACGAGTTGCTTTTGCACACGGACGAGGAGAAGTACGCGGCGGGGTGGACGCCGGACGGCCAGTCGCTCCTCTTCGACAACTGGCACGCGAACGGCAGGGCGTGCGTCTGCCTGCTCTCTCTGACGGGCGAGCGCAAGCCGCGGACGCTGCTCTGCTCGGACGCCTTCTCGCAGCAGGACGCGCGGCTCTCGCCCGACGGACGTTTCATGGCCTACGAGTCGAACGAGTCTGGCCGCTGGGAGGTGTACGTCCAGCCCTACCCGCTAACGGGCGAGAAGTGGCAGGTCTCTAACGGCGGCGGCGGGTTTCCCCGTTGGCGCGGCGAAGGGCGTGAACTCTTCTATATGGCGAGCGGCAAGCTAATGTCCGTCGAGCCGGATGCGGCGGGTAAGTTCGAGAGCGCCGCCCCCCGCCAACTCTTCCAGATGCCCATTAAACTTGCGGGGTCGGGCAGCCCCTACGCCCCCACGCACGATGGCTCGCGCTTCCTCGTCGTCGCCACCGCCGCGGCCAGCAACCCCACGCCGATGGTCGTCGTGCTCAACTGGACAGCGGACTTGAAGCGTTGACGCGCAGAGAGGCAGAAACCCGACCATGAGGGAGGAAGTAAGAAAAGTATGAAGGATGAAGTCGGAACGCGGAACGATGAACTGAAGCAGGGTGGTCTTACTTCATCGTTCCGCGTTCCGACTTCATCGTTTCCGTGACACCCTCCCTGACGGTCGGGCTTTCGCCTTTAACGGTTCATTGCGCGTCGCCGTTGGCGAGCGTGCGGCGGAGGTCTGTGAGTTGGCGCGATTTGACGGTGAAGTTTTCGGCGCTCGTCGTGAGTTTCAGCTCGTTGGCATCGGCGAGTTGGGGCAGGTCTTCGGTCACGATCTTGAAGATGACGGTCTCGCGCTTCAGGGGCGGTGCGTTCGCCTGCGCCGCGCCGCCCAAGAGCGCCGCGCCCGACTTGTAGTCCACGCGGTCGTAACTGTACTGGTAGGCGTCTGCCTTAACGTCGAGCCGTTCGACGGCGGCGAGTTTGTCCGCCGCGCTGTCGGCGCCGACGGATTCGAGGATGAGGTAAGCGCCGACGAGGTCTTCCGTGTGCGCGCCCCTGTAGGCGAGTTGAAAGGTGAGCGTCACCTCGCGCCCGCCGAAGGCGACCGCGCCGCCTTTGGCATGCTCGTCGGCGTGCGCGACGAGCGTGATCTCGACGTTGACGTAGGTCACGTCGTGCGCACGGTCGTAGGCGCGGTGCGTGCGCGCGGGTTCGACAGCGACCTTGTCAGGCTTCTTCATGGAGGGCGCACCGGGGTCGCCCCCTGGCGTGGTCGTCGGCTGCGGCGTCGTTTGTATCGGCACCGGCAGACGCCCGTGCTGCGCGAAGGCGACGCAGGCGCACGCGGCGAGCACGGCGACACCCGGCAGACAAAATGCGGCGACGTTGCGCCTCAAGCTTCGCATGGTCAATTCCCCTCCCGACGGGCACGCACAAAAGTCTTACGGCGCGAGCAGGTCTTCCTCGTTATGATGCTTCCCTGGCAGACTAACGATGACGAATAGTGAAGATACCATATGGTGTCCGCGCCGATATCTCTGAAATATAATCATCGCGCAAAACCGCATATTTAGCCGTGCTCGCTTCTGGCATGGGCGTTGCCATTATCCAGAACAGGGGAGGTTTTACCATGAAATTGAGACACTTTACCGGCAAGCGCGGGGGATTCTTACTGGCACTTTTCTTCGTGTTCGGTATTACCCTCGCATCCAGCACTACGGCTCAGGCGCAGTATCCTTACGGTCGCGACCGTCGCGACCAGAACAGCGACTGGCGTCGAAACAGGGAGCGCGAACGCGAGCGCGAGCGCGAACGTAATCGCAACAGCAACGTCTATGACCGCAACCGGAACGGTGTGGACGACCGTTACGAGACGGGCAGCGTCTATGACCGCAACCGCAACGGCGTCGATGATCGGTACGAGCGCGGCGGCGGCTACTACGGCAACAACGGCGGCTCCTACGGTGGCGGCTACAACCAGGCGGCCTTGAACCAGGGCTACCAGTACGGTCTGAACACTGGCGCAAGCGACGCGCAGCGCGGGCAGAGCTACAGCCCGCAGCGGTCGCACTACTACAAGGACGCCTCGACGCAGGCTTTCCGTCAGGGCTTCGTCCAGGGCTACGATCAGGGCTTCCGCCAGTACGCGCGCGGCAGCTACGGCAGGAACTACCCGACGAACCGCGCCGGGAGCATCCTCGGCACCATCTTCGGTCGTCCGTAACCGGCGGGACTAACTTAACGGCTGACAACTCAAAATGCCGCGACTCTCGGGTCGCGGCATTTCTTTTGGCGGCTGCCAGGGCTACGCCCGACCGGCGGCAGCCGTCGCGCCCCGACGCCGGTGTGCTTCGCTTCGCTTACCACCCGCCCGCGAGTATGGCTATGAAAGAGGGAGTTGTATTAAGATAGCCGGGAACGTGATCGGCAGGAACATATTCAGAGTGAGATTTCGTCCGGCGACGCGCCGCCGCGTCGTGGGCTGTCTGCTGCTCCTCATGATCACCTACGGGGCGACCGTTGAGGCAGCGCACAGTCACGGCTCTGTCGCGCCCGCCCGCTCAAGCTTCGCCGCCGTCATCGACGTGGGCGGCTCACTCCCGGACACGAACCATTCTCAGCATCGAGAATGCGTGATGTGTCAGTTCCAGCAGCAACTCTTCAACGGCATCGTCCACGCTCCCCTCTTCATCCTCGTGCCCGCGACCCGAATCGCGTTCGTCCCTACGCCGACGGTTCTTTCACCCTCAAGTCCGACCAGCCGTCCGTCGGGTCGCGCGCCGCCTCTCGGCGGACGCTAACCCGGTGGCACGCCTCGACAGCTCGCCAGCCTGACGAATCACCCGAGCCACACGGTTAGCCCGCGGCGGGCGCGCCCTGCCCGCTACCGATCTCTTTGCCGACGGGGCGGAGTTTCGTCCCGCGCGACCACATAACAATTTAATCAGCCGATAAATGCGAGGTGATCGGATGTCTCACCGCACTAATCATGACCCGCGCCGCCGCGGCGGGCGCGGCGATTCCCTGTCGCACCGGAGCCGGCGCGGCTCGCCCACGCGCCGCCGGCAACTTAAGCACGTCTGCGCCGGTTGCCTGTCCAGCCTGCTCTTACTCGCTCTGTCCGCCCGCCCGTTGACGGCGCAGGAAAAGTCGCCCGCGACCTTGCGGCAGATCAAGCTCAGCGATGTCGCCGAGCTGTCCGGCGCGGCGCAGACGACGACTCAGACGCCACCGACGGCGGCGACGCAGACGTTGACGCAGACGACGCAGCAGCCTTCGGCGAGACGACCGATCACGGTTGCCGATGCCGTCTCGATCTTCTTGCGGCAGAACCTTCAGTTGGTCGCGGCGCGCTACGACATCGACACGGCGGAGGCGGAAAAACTGACGGCGCGTCTGCGCCCGAACCCGCAGCTCTCCGTCGGCACCTCCGATCTCCCGCTCAACTTCGCCGGCCCCTTGATCAAAGAGCAGACCCTCTCCTACGGCATCTCGCAGACCGTCGAACTGGGCGGCAAGCGGAGCAAGCGGATGGCTGCCGCCGACGCGAACGCCGAGTTGGCGCGCGGGGCATTTCAGACCGTCGTCTGGCAGTTGACCAACGACGTGAAGCGGAAGTTTTACGCCGCGCTCCTTGCCGAGTCGTTGCTCAAGCTGGCGCAGGAGAACCAGAACACGTTCGCCGAAACGCTCAGGCAGACGACCGAGCTGTACAAGGTCGGCGAGATTTCCGGGCTGGAGTTGAAGCGGCTCGAAGTCGAGAAACTCAAGTTCGACACCGACGTCGCCAACTCCGAGCGGGATTACGAAATCGCCGTGCGCGACCTGCGGGTCACGCTCGGCGGTGACTACCAGACGACGGACATCGCCGTCGCCGGGACGCTCGATTACCAGCCCTACGAGTTCTCGCTCTCGGAGCTGCGCGACGAGGCGCTGGCGGCACGACCCGACTTGAAAGCCGCGCAGCTCGGCGAGCGCGCGGCCGACGCCTCCATCCGCCTGCAAGACGCACAGCGCATCCCCGACCTCACGCTCGGCGCGGGCGTCGAGCAGGTGCCCCTCGGCACGAGCAGCTTCAACTTCGGCGTCGGCGTCACGCTGCCCGTGTTTAATCGCAATCAGGGCGAGCGGGCGAAGGCGCTCATCGACCGCCGCCGGGCGCAGAACCAGGAGCAGTTCATCACCAACCAGTTGCTGGGCGACGTGGACAAGGCGCTCGTCGCTTTCCAGTTGCAGAAGCGGCGGGTCGAGCTGTTCCGCACGGGCGTGCTGACGAAGGTCGATGAGATTCAGAACCTGACTGAGTTCTCTCTGAAGGCCGGCGAAAGCTCGACGCTCGAGCTGCTCGACGCCGTCCGCACGCGGCGCGACACGCTGGCGAGTTATTACCAGGCGCTTTTCGATTACCAGATGTCGCTGCTCGACCTCGAGCTGGCGACCGCCACGCCCCTCCCGAAGTGAGCAAGTGCGAAAGGATGCGCGCTATGTCCCAACGAAGAATCATTCACCTCTTCCCGCTCCCACTGCTGCTCGCCGCGTCGCTGTGCTGGGGCTGCAAGAAGTCCGCGCCGGCTCCCGCGAACGCAGCCGGCCCGCAGGCGGGCGCGGCGGCGACTCCGACCTCGTCGCAAAGCGGCGCGATAGAGGCTGAGATCGTCGCGCCGCAGTCAATCGCCGGGGCGATAGTCGCCACGGGCAAGATACTCGTCCCCGAAGATCGCATGGCGAACATCGGCCCCGTCCACGAAGGTCGGATCGTGAACCTCTACGCCGGGCAGGGCAGCGTCGTCAGGAAGGGGCAGAAGCTGGCAGACCTCGAATCGGCGGACATCGATCAAGCCGAGGCCGACTACCTGAAGGCGCTCGCCGATTACGAGAACGCCGGTCGCACGGCAGCGGCGGAGATCAAGTTCGCCCAGGCCACCTACGACCGCACCAAGATGCTCTACGAGAAGACCATCACCGCCGGGAAGAACCTGCAACAAGCCGAGCACGATCTCGAGGTGGCGAAGGCGGCGGCGGCGAGTTCCGTCGCGGGGGCGCGCGTGGCGGTCTCGTCCGCGCGCCGCCACCTGCTCATCCTCGGGCTGAAGGACTCGGCGATCGACGCGCTGGCGAGCAAGCCGAACCTGGCGTCGGTCTTCTCACTCACCGCCCCGATCTCCGGCATCGTCATCGAGCGCAACGCCACGGTCGGCGCGACCGTCGGCTCGGACGCGAACCTCTTCAAGATCATCGACATCTCCAGCGTCTGGATCGACGCCAACGTTTTCGAGAAAGACCTCGAGCGCGTCAGGCGCGGTCAGGAGGTGAGAGTCACCGTCCCGGCTTTCCCCGGCGCGACCTTCTCCGGCAGGGTCATCCTGATTTCGAGCGTGGTTGACCCGGAGACGCGCAGCGTGAAGATTCGCACCGAAGTGTCAAACCCGGGCGGCAGGCTCAAGCCGGACATGTTCGCCAACGTCGAGATCATCACCGACCTGCACCGCACCGCCATCTCGATCCCGCAGTCGGCTGTGCTCGACGACGGCGGGAAAAAGATCGTCTTCGTCGTGAGCGGCAACGGCTATGAGAAGCGCGCCGTGACCGTGGGGATACAGAGCAACGACCGCGTCGAGATTCTCGACGGGCTGCAGGCGGGCGACAAAGTCGTGGTCAAGGGCAACTACCTGCTGCTCCAACAGAGCCAGCCGCAGCAGTAGCGTCGAATTGCGCCGCCGGGCGTTCAAGGTGCGATCATGACCGACAAACTCATTGCCTTCTTCTACCGCGAGCGACTGCTCGTCGCCGTCTTTTCGGTGCTCATTACGGCGGGCGGCATTCTCGCGCTCACCAGGTTGAACGTCGACGCCTTTCCCGACGTGACCCCCGTTCAAGTTGAGATCGACACCGACGCGCAGGGACTCGCCCCGCAGGAAGTCGAGCAACTCATCACCTTCCCCATTGAGAACGTGATGAACGGAATTTCGGGAGTGTCGCGCGTCGAATCGATCTCCAAGTTCGGCCTCTCGGTCGTCGTCGTCTATTTCACGGACGACACCGACATCTACTTCGCGCGTCAACAGGTCTTCGAGCGACTCTCTTCGGCGAAAGACAGCATCCCCGCCGGGTTCGATCCTCAGATGGGGCCGATTACGACGGGGACGGGACAAATTTATCTCTACCAGATCGTCGGGCGCGGCAAGAGCAATCAGGAGTTGCGCACGATTCAAGACTGGATCATCAAACTCCAACTCCGCACCGTGCCCGGCGTCGCCGACGTTTTGAGTTTCGGCGGCGACGTCAAGCAGTATCAGGTCGTCGTCGATCAGCAGGCGCTGGTCAACTACAACATCCCGCTCAAGACGCTCTTCGACGCCGTCCAGAACAACAACCAGAACGCGGGCGCGAACTTCATCGAGCACGGCGACGAGCAGTACGTCGTGCGTGGGCTCGGGCTGGTCAAGGACATCAACGATATCAAGAACATCGTGCTCGACTCGCGCAATGGTACGCCGATTCGCGTGGGCGACGTGGCGATGGTCGAAGTCGGAAACGAGATACGTCAGGGCGCCGTGACGAAGGACGGGCAGGGCGAAGTCGTGACCGGCATCGTCCTGAAGCGCATCAACGAGAACACCAAGCAG
>JBJMGS010000043.1:0-28462 GCA_045807785.1 Pyrinomonadaceae bacterium | reverse complement strand
CCGTCGCGCCCACGCCAGCTTCGCGCAGCGCGTCGAGCAGCGCCGCCTCATCGTCGTTGAACGCGCGCGCCCTCGTGCCCTCGCGCACGGCCTCGACGACGCCGACGACACGCTCGCCGTTGACGAGCGGGACGGCGACGACGCTGCGCTGGCCCTCTGTGCGCCTGACCGTCTCGGCGGTGTCGCGCGCCTCGCGTGCGGCGTGAGACTCGCTTCCCATCAAAGAGAGCAGCGCGTCCGTGTGCAGGGCATTGCGCCAGTCGCCTTCGGGCAGTTCGCGCTCGCTGGCGGTGAGACCGCGCGCGGCGAGCGGCTCGAAACGCGCGGCACTGTCGTCGGCCTCGGTCTCGGTCAGGTAGAGCGTCCAGCGGTCGGCGCGGGCGAGCGGGGCCAGACCGGCGAGCGCGGTCTGCGCTGCGCTGCGCTGATCGCCGACGAAGTGGAGCGCGCTGACGGCTTCAAACGCGGCGCGCAAATTCGCGACGCTCACGTTTTCGGGGAGCAGCAGGCAGGCGGGCGCGGCGTCGGGGTGCTCCTCCGCGGGCACTTGAAGTTCGCCCGTGTTGCCGCCGCGCGACTCAAGCTCGCGCAGCAACGCGGGCACCTGCGCCGGGTCATCGGCAACGGCGCGAAAGCCGAGCCGTGTGAGCGCCGCCGCGTCGAGCCTGCGCCCTTCTTCGTGAGTCTCGGCGGGCAGAGCCCTGCGGCAGGCGACCAGGGCCGCGTGCGGATAGTTGGCCGCGGCGCGCGCGATGGCGGCGTGAACTTCGACCACGTCCGCGCCGTCGGCCACCTCGTAGATCACCGCGTGCGGGACAGACGCCGACACCTCGACGCGACCGTTGCCGTTCGGCGCGTGCGCGAGAGACGGCGCGACCGTCGCGCCCACGCCAGCTTCGCGCAGCGCGTCGAGCAGCGCCGGCGCAGGGTATTCGTGTCCGTCTTTCAGGAGGATAACGTGCATAAGAGCGTGAATCGTGAATCGTGAATCATGAAGCGTGAATCGTTTGAGTGTTGAGCCGGATCAAATGATCGATGATTGCCGACTCACGGCGTTTTGACGGCGACGAGTGTGCGTTGCCGGTTGCCTTGCGGGTCTTCGATCTCGACCCAGACTTCGCGCGTCCCTTTCGCGAGGTTAGTTTGGAGTTGGAACGTACCGTCGCCGGCGGCGACCGTGTCGCGCCCGGCGACGCGGACGGTGTTGCCGGGCTGCGTGTGCCCGCGCGCGAGATAGATGCTGCCGGCGACGTACTCGAAGGTGACGCCGGAGACGCTGAGCCGCTCGCCGCTCGCGCCACCGTCGGAGACGGTGAACTTTTGCGGCTCGCACCAGTCGCTCGTCTGCCCCGAAGTGGCGACGGCGCGCACGCGCCAGTAATAGACCCCGGCTCTCAGCTCGCTCGCGTTGAAGCTCTGCGTCTCAAGCTGATCGCGCTCGATGACCTTGCCGGCGGCGACGAAGAAGGGCGACGTGGCGACCTCGACGCGGTAGAACTTCGCCGCGCCGGAGGCGGGTCGCTGCCAGCGCAGCGTGACGTCGGTCGCACCATTCGCACCAACGGAAATTTTCTCCAGATCGCGTGGCGCCGCGGGCGCGGGGATGTCGAGCAGCCGCTCGCGGTTCTTGATGCCGCCGGACTGGTTGACCGCCACGTACTCGCCGTTCGTGATGACGGTCTTGTCGCCGCCGCGCGTCGTCGTCTCGACGCGACCGTCGCTCACGCGGATGTCTTCCGAGTTATCCTCGCGCACGCCGAACGACGCGCCGGTCAGCGAGCCGAGGTTGTTCTTGGTGAGCGGCGTCTCGACGACGTTGTGCGAGCCCTCTGCCTGATCCTCCGTGCGGATGTTGATCTGGCCGCGGGCGACGGCGACGCGGACGTTGGTGTGCGCGCCGTCGTCGAGCCGCGTGTTGTCGCGGATGGTGATGACGCTGTTCGGGCGCACGGTGACGGACGAGCCATCGGCGAGCTGGATGCGCGCGCGTCCATCGGCCTGCGTTTGCACGATGTCGCCGGGGTAGAGCTGCGTGTCGCTGCGCGCGAGCAGGCGCTCGCGGGTCTCCGAGCGGACGACTTGCACGTCGCCGTCGAAAGAGAGGAAGCGCGCGCCGGCGGGCGCTTTGAGCTTGGGATCGATTTTGTTCAGCGGGTTGCCGTAGATATAGACGTAGAGCCCCGCGCCCGCCCCGACGAGCGAGAGCACGCCGAGCACGACGAGCGCGTACACCATCCGCTTCGAGATGATCCACCAGTCAAGATCGAAGCGGTTCTTCTTAGTCAGAGCTTTGCTGAGCGTTGCCATACGACGACGAGAGACGTGCTGTTGTGAGTGAGGAGAAGAAAACTACGGGTTTGGAGTTTGATCCACGCGGGCGACGCAAGCCTGTGGCGTCGGCGCTTGAGTGCGGGAGGGGCGAAGAGTGGGACGGTCGCCGTCGGCGCGACCTCCCTTGAAAAAATTAACACACGGGGCAGAGCGCCAGCAAGAGGCAATCAAAAAAAGGATGGACTGGAGCGGTTAGCGGTTAGCCGTTAGCTATTAGCCGAACTGAAAGCGCCGCGCGTTTCTGGCTAACAGCTAACCGCTAACTGCTCATAGCTAACGCCTTTTCCCTACGCCGGTGGGTCTTCGGCGCCGAGGCGTCCCTCGTCGTCGTCGTGGGGCGAGCCGAAGCCTTCGGGCAGCTCGACCTCGATGTTCGTCTGGGCTTCTTTGGGGAAGAGGAGCGAGGCGGCGACCGAGCCGGCGAGGACGAGCAGCACGAAGCCGAGCGCGAAGAGGATGATGTGACCCTCGTCGATGTAGCGGCGGAGGAAATTCTCGGAGAGCATCTTCACGCCGACGAACGTGAGCACGATCGCCAGCCCGAGCTTGAGGTAGTGGAATTTTTCGACGACTCCGGCGAGCAGAAAGTAGAAGGTGCGTAAGCCGAGGATGGCGAAGACGTTCGAGGTGTAAACGATGAATGGGTCGGTCGTGATGGCGAAGATCGCCGGGATCGAATCGACGGCGAAGATGAGGTCGGTCACCTCGACCGTGGCGAGCACGAGCAGCATCAGCGTGCCGTAGAGCTTACCGTTCTTGCGCGTGAAGAAGTGTTGGCCCTCGTAGCCGCGCGTGATGGGGAGTAGTTTCGTCAGCCCGCGCACGGCGAGGTTGTTTTCGGGGTTGACCTCGTCCGTCTCCTTCTGCACGAACATCTTGACCCCCGTGTAGATGAGGAACACGCCGAAGATGTAGATGATCCAGTGGAACTTGGCGATGAGCGCCGCGCCGACCAGGATCATCACGGCGCGCATGACGAGCGCGCCGAGCACGCCCCAGTACAAGACCCTGTGCTGGTACTTCGAAGGGACTTTGAAGTAGGAGAAGATGAGCAGAAAGACAAAGAGGTTATCGACCGAGAGCGACAGCTCGATGACGTAGCCCGTCAGGTACTTGAAGACAGATCCTTGCGCGCCCGCGGCGCCGAGTTCGCCGAGCCTGCGCCAGTAGATGACGCCCGCGAAAAGAAGCGCCAGCGCGATCCACACGGCGCTCCACGTGAGCGCCTGCCGGTAGGTGACCGAGTGCGCCTTGCGGTTGAACAGCCCCAGATCGATGCCCAGCATGACGAGGACGAAAGCCGTAAAGCCCGCCCACAGCCAGATCGGTTCCTGCATAAAGGAAATGATACAGATGCTAGATGCTAGATGCTAGATGCTGGTGCTGATCAGTTTCTAACATCTAACATCCAGCATCTAACATCTCACTTGTCCGGTTGCGGCGGCGCGCGACTCTCAATTACAATTCGCGGTTCGCGGGAGACGCGCGCCCTCCACTACCTGACGCCGCCTTGCGCCGGGCGCGCCCGCAGCCGCGATCAAGTCCTAACTTTTACGCCGGGGAAATCAAGTTCAATGATCAGACTATTCAGCCGCATGGAGCGGGCGCGCAACTGGGTCATCATCATCTTCGCCATCGTCATCGGCTTGAGCATGGTGCTCTTCACCTTCAACCGCTACACGGGGACGAACGCCGTGGCGGCGACGAACTCGGAGGTGCTCGCCTCGGTCAACGGCGACGACGTGACGGTCGGCGATCTCAACCGCGTCAAAGAGAATTTGCGCAACCAGTTCGGCGGCCAGATCAGCCTCGCGCAGCTCGGCGGCGACCGGCGCTTCCTCGACGGCATCGTCCGCGAGCGTATCGTCGCGCAGGAGGCGGCGCGGCTCGGCCTGGGCGCGTCCGACGCCGAAGTCGCCACTGAGATTCGCCGCCAGTTCACCGACGCCTCGACGGGCAAGTTCGTCGGCCTCGACCGTTACAAGGAGCGCGCCTCCGCCGCCTACGGCAGCGTCGAGAAGTTCGAGGAGACGATGCGTAACGAGATCGCGGGCGAGAAGCTGCGCGCCTTCGTCACGGCGGGCGTCACCGTCTCCGACAAGGAGATCGAAGAGGACTACCGGCGCAAGAACACGACCTACGATCTCGTCTTCGTCCCCGTCGCCGCCGACAAGCTCGCCGAGAAGGTGCAGCCGTCGGACGACGAGTTGCAGAAATTCTACGACGAGCACAAGTCGGAGTTCCGCTACTTCGATCCGCAGATGAAGATTCGCTACCTCTACATCAACCAGGAGAAGGTCGGCGAGAAGCTCAACGTCCCCGATGCCGATCTCAAAGCCGCCTACGATCAGCTCAAGCCCGAGAATAAGCTCGCGGGCGTGCGCGCGCAGCAGATCGTCCTGAAAGTCGCCCGACCCGATCTCGACACCGAAGTCTTAAATAAGGCGACGCAGATCATGACCGACCTGCGCGGCGGTACGCAGACCGTCTCGGCGGAGAAGTTTGCCGAGACGGCGAAGGGCAAGTCCGAAGACCCGGCGACGGCGAAGAACGGCGGCTGGCTCCCCAACCCCGTCAAGAAGGTACAGGGCGCGTCGAAAGACCCGGCGCAGCACGTCTTTGAACTCGCGGCGGAAGGGCAGGTGTATGAGCCCATCAAGTACGGCAACGCCTACTACATCTTCCGGCGCGGCGACGACGTGCTGAAGACCTACGAGCAGGCAAAGCCGGAGCTGCTCGTCTCGCAACGCAACACGCGCGCCTACAAGTCCGCGGCGGCACTCGCCGCGCGCGCCGCCGAGCGGCTCAAGGAGACGAAAGATTTCCAGAAGGTCGCGCAGGAGTTGGCGCCCGAGGCGAACATGACTCCGGCGGAGATGATCAAGGAAACGCCCTTCATCAAGCCGGGCGACGACGTGCCGGACATCGGAAGCAGTCCGCAATTCGAGGACGCGATCAAGCCGCTCCAGAATCCGGGCGACATCGGCGACCGCGTGCCCGTCAAGAACGGCTTCGCCGTCCCCTCGCTCGTCGAGCGGCGCGAGCCGCGCATCCCCGATCTCTCCGAGGTCAAAGATAAGGTGGCGGCGCGCGTCAAGCAGGAGAAGGCGCGCGGGCAGTTGGAGCAGGTGGCGCGCGACATCGCGGGCAAGGCTAACTCCGCTGCAGACCTCGACGCCGCCGCCAAGAACGCTGGCCTCGAAGCTAAACCGCTCCCGGTTTACCGGCTCGGCACGCCGCTCGCCGAGATCGGCACGAGCCCGGAGGCCGACGAAGCGATCAACACGCTGAAGGAAGGCGAGATCGCGAAGACGCCGATCAAGATCGGCGAGACATGGGTCGTCTTAGGGTTGACGAAGCGCAAGGACGCAGACCTCGCCGAGTTTGCCAAGCAGCGCGACTCGCTGACGCAGAGCGCTCTGAGCGCGCGACGCGGCGACGTGTATGAGGACTACGTCGGCGCGCTCAAGTCGCGGCTCGAACGCGCGGGCAAGATCAAGATTTACGACGACGTGCTCGCCCGCATCGAAGAGCCGGACGCGCTCGACCTGCCCCCGCAGCGCCCGCCCGTCCCCGTCAGCCGTTAGCGCGGCGCGGATCGTTGAGAGTTGAAAAGCGAGAGGCGCGGCCGGAATTGTTCCGACCGCGCCTCTCGCTTTTCGTTCGTCAGCCCGATTGAGTTAGAAAGCCTGAATCAGCGCGGCGAGATCGGTCTCCGCGAGGTCGAGGCTGATCTGCACCTCGTTGCCCTGAGCCGAGACGCGCGTGTTCTCGACGACGCCGCGCAGCAGCCGCGCCCGCTCCGGCTGGCGGATGAAGGTTCCGATCATGGGCGCGAAACCTTTCAGCCCCGAAACCGTCTGGCTGAGGCTCTTCGCCGCGCCCGCGTCGCCCGTGAGCAGGACGGTCAGCAACTGAAAGCCGCTCGCGCTCGTCCCCACCGAGCCGTAGAACTCTCGGATCGAGGCGATGCTGCGGGTGAACTCCGGCGAGAGGAATCCGAGGTTGTCGGTCGCGCCCGGCGGGAGCTTGCCGCCGAGACCGACGAGCGCGCCGGGCGTGCGCGCGGCGAGACCCGCGATCTCAGCCGAGACGCGACCCCGACCCGCCGCTGCGTCAATCGCCTCGCGCACGCGCGTGGTCTTACCGACGGCGAGCGTGTTGGCGTCGAGCGCGGCGATTGAAAGTTCCGTCAGGCTCGCGTTGAAGAGGCCGAACAGCTTCACCTGTTCATCGAGCCGGAAGGTGTAGATCGCCTTGCCGCCGTACTTCTGTTCCTCGACCTTCCCGTTCGAAGCGAGGCGCGCGGCGGAGACGATGGCGCTCATGTCGAACGCGCCGCGCGCGACGGCGACCGTCTCCATCGTCGTCGCCCCGGAAGGCGCGCTGCCGTAACGCACGCCGAGCGCGGCACGCTCGAACTGCCGCGCGTCGAGCCCGGTCTTCACCTTAAACTTGTCGATCTCAGTGTTGACGCGCGCTAACTCCGCCGCGTTATTCGCGTAGGCGCGCGGCAGCCCCTCGTTGAGCAGCCGCTTCACCTCAATCGCCATCACCGCGTCGGACGCGGGCAGTTGCGCGACGAGCCCGGCGGGCGTGGCACTTGTCGTCGCCGCTCTGCCACGCCGCGTCTGCGCGGACACGGACGCGCACGCCGCGAGCACGAAGAGCGCCGGAATGATCACGAAAACTTTTCTCATACGATTCATGAAACCCTTTCGCCGGAAAGATAAAAAGGCGGCGGCGCGCGCCGTCGCTTGCGATCATGTGTCTCAGGGGATTGGGAGAAGCTCAATTCTGATGCCCCGCGCGCTCCCGCAGGTTGGCTCGCGCCTCATGGTTGTAGAGACGAAGGACGGGCGCGAACTGTTAACACTGCGAAGAAGAATTGTAACAGCGCGGCGGGAGGGCGCATAACCGCGAAGCGGTCGCGTTCGACGACTTGCCTTCGACGTTGACGACGAGTTTCCGGTCAGGCGGGATGACTTAAAGCGCGCGCTCCATGATGAGATCGATCTGCGGATCAGAACCGACGGGAAAGACGTGCTCGCCGACCGTGCGGAATTCCCACTTGCGATAGAAAGCCTGCGCGCGCGCGTTGTGCTCCCACACGCCGAGCCACATCGTCTGGTAACCCGCGCGCCGCGCCTCTGCGAAGCACGCGCTCATCAAAGCGGCGCCGACGCCGCGACCGAACCACTCGCGCCCGATGTAGAGTCGCGCCAGCTCGACCGGCTGGCGACCCGCGACGCACGCCTCCGCCTCGCCCGCGTACAGCTTGGCGTAGCCACTCGCCGCGCCGTCAGTCTCGGCGACGAAAAAGATCGAAGCCGCGTCGGCGAGTTCCGCCGCCTGCACCTCCTCGCCAAACGCGGCGGACAGGTAAGCATCCATGTCCGCGAGCTTCGTGCCGTCGGCGAAGGTGTCCCGGAAGGTGCGCGCGCCCAACTTCGCCAGCAGCCCGGCGTCGGCGGCGACAGCTCTTCGGATGGAAGTGTTCGACTGATTCATACTCGCGCGTGCGAAGATTGCCGCACTCCCAACGAAATGTCCCTCAAACCCGCTCGACAAGCAGGGCTAAGCCCAGACCGCCGCTGACGCAGAGCGTCGAGAGCCCGCGGCGTGCGCCGCGGCGCTTCATCTCGTAGAGGAGCGTCGTCGTGATGCGCACGCCCGTGCAGCCGATGGGGTGGCCGAGGGCGATTGAGCCGCCGTTGACGTTCAGGCGCGTCGAGTCGAAGTGCAACTCGCGGTCGCACGCGATGACTTGCGCGGCGAAGGCTTCGTTCAGCTCGACGAGATCGACGCGGTCGAGCGTCAGCTTCTGCCGCGCGAGCAGCGCGCGCACGGCGGGGACAGGCCCGATGCCCATCACTTCCGGCGCGACGCCCACGATCTCGTAATCGACGAGGCGCGCAAGGGGCTCAGTGTGAGCCGACTTCAAAGCCTCTTCATCCAACACGCAGATCGCCGACGCGCCGTCCGTGATCCCCGAAGAGTTGCCCGCCGTCACCGTGCCGTCTTTCGCGAAGACCGGCGCGAGCTTCTTCAAACTCTGCAAAGAAGTGTCGGCGCGCGGGTGCTCGTCGCGCGAGAACGAAGTCGTCTCGCCCTTGCGACCTTTGATCTCGACGGGCGTGATTTCCGCGTCGAACCTTCCCGCGTCAATCGCCGCCGCGGCGCGTTGCTGCGAGCGAAGCGCGAACTCGTCCTGCTCGTCGCGCGAGATTTCATACTGCCGCGCGAGGTTCTCCGCCGTCTCGCCCATGACGAGCCCGGAGAGCGGATCGTTGAAGCCGTCGCGGTACATCCCGTCAACCAGCTCGACGTTCCCCATTTTCGTGCCCCAGCGCGCGCCCTCGGCGAAGTAGGGCACGCGCGACATTGATTCGACGCCGCCCGCGAGCACCGCGCTCGCGCGACCGAGCATGATCTCCTGAGCGGCGAGGATGATCGCTTTCAAGCCCGACCCGCACGCCTGGTTAACCGTGAACGCGGGGACGGTTTCCGGCACGCCGGCGCGGTAGCCGATCTGTCGCCCGACGTTCGGCCCCCCGCCCGCCTGCCGCGCGCACGCCCAGATGACTTGTTGAATCGCGTCGCCTGCAAGACCGGCGCGCGCAAGGCTCGCACGCGCCGCCGCCGTCCCCAACTCCGCCGGCGTCAGACCCGCGAGCGCGCCGCCGAACCGCCCGATGGGCGTCCGCACCGCGCCGGCCAGATAAATATCTTTCATTGCCATCGACTTTCTCTTAAAGTATCGTCCGTTGGAGTTAGTCCTTTGTCAGTGGTCAGTGGTCGGCTGTCTGTCGCTTACACTTCACGAGCAGGACACCAAAGATCGGCTAACAGCTAATCGCTAACAGCCAACAGCTAAACCAACAACTGACCACGGACAACGGACTAACTCACAACCCTCGATCTTATCACACGATTTTCGTAGATCGTGAACGCGACGTGGTCTCTCACTTCACCTCGTCCGTCGCCCTCACGCCGCGAGATGAAAGTCCTCACGAATCAGGCCGAAAGGGAAGAGGCGCACGAGAGTCTGCGCGCGTTGCTCGCATCGCGGGGCGAATGGTTCTGTGCGGAGATCGCGGGGAGCGTGCGCGGGGCAGACAGTTTTCGCGCGCCCGTCTGTCTGCGCGCGGGCGACTTCGAGGTTCGCGCGTCGGGCGGCGCGCTGCACTTCTCTTGCTGGACGGAGACGGGCGCGCGCGCCTGGCGCGTCGCCGCCTGGGAGTGGGCGGGCGGGAAACTTTTGCTCAGCGTCGCGCGCCGCGCCGGTGCCGCGCGCGCGACGCTCGAGCTCGTCCCGCGAGCCTCTGCGCGCGAGGGCGCGGCGGCGGTCGCTGCCGCGCGACGCGAAGCGTGCGAGCGTTGGGCAGAGGCGATCCGCGCGCACATTCCGGGCGCACAGATCGAGAGCGTTCGACTGAGCGCGGGCGCACGAAGGTCTGAGCCGGGACGCTACGCGCGTGTGCTGCTGCGGCGTGGACGGCGCGAGTTGATCGCCGCGACGGGCGCGCTCGTCGCGCTGAGGGCTCACGAGACCGACGCGATGCTGGCGTCCGCGCTCACGTGGTGGCTGCGCCTCGGCGACGGCGGGCGCGGGAAGGGCGGGAGTAGATCGGACGGCGCGGCGCGACTGTTCATCGTCGCTTCGCGGGAGCTAGCGCAGCCCGTCGCCGAGCGCGTCGCGCTGCTGCGCGGTGACGTGCGCCGTGCGATCGAACTTTTCGAGTCGGACGCGTTGGACGTTGCAACAAAAGCCGATCAACTCGAAACGCCGAGGCTGACGGAGGTCGAGATTCCCCGGCTCGAATCGCTGCTCGACGGCGCGCGCACGTTTCGTTATGCGCCGCGCTTCGGGATGAGCGAAGCGGCGGCGCAGTTCGTCGCGCTCGCGCCTGGAGAGATTGACGTCATTCGCGCGCGGCACGGCGAGACGGTGCGCTTCAACGGCCTGGCATTCGCGCGCGTGCGGCGCGTCGCGGGGCTTGAGCGCGTCTGGTTCGGCGCGGCGGGGTCTGGGCAGAGGCTGTTGCTTGACGAAGCGAACGCGCGCGAGTTGTCGAAGCTGCTGGACGAACTCGCGGCGCACCGGCGCGACGACGCGGTTGACCGGCGGCACGCTTACTTTCGCGCCGCGCCTGAGGCCTGGCTCGAATCGATCTTGCGGCGCGACGTCACGCGGCTCGATCCCGGTCTTGTCGTCTCGCCGCTCCACGTCCAGTTCCGCGCGTCGCGCGAGTCGGCGGGCGCACGCCCAGTCGATCTGCTGGCGCTCAGGCGCGACGGGCGGCTCGTCGTCATCGAGTTGAAAGTTTCGGAGGATGCTGCGCTCTCCATTCAAGGCGCGGACTACTGGCGCAGGGTCGAGGCGCACCGCCTGAACGGCGATCTGCGGCGCTCGCGGCTCTTCGGCGATCTGGAAATCGCGGACGAGCCGCCGCTCGTCTATCTCGCCGCGCCCGTCTTCCGTTTTCACCGCGGCTTCCAGACACTCGCACGCACCGTCTCGCCGGAGATTGAGATGTTTCGCTTCGACCTTAACGAAGATTGGCGCGCGGGCGTGCGCGTCGTGCGCCGCTCGCGCGCCAACTAAGCGCGTTTCGCCGTTTGCCCCAAGCGCGTTGCGCCGTGTGCGGAAGCCCCGCCGGACGGAGACCGCTCAGGAGTTGCTCATGCTGACGATGTGATCCTTCGACGGGTCGCTCGTCGTGCTGATGCCCGACAGCCGCAGCTTGAACTCATCCGGGTTCGACGCGCCGCGCACGGCCTCTTCCATCTTGATGAGCCCCGACTGGAAGAGGTGGAAGAGCGACTGGTCGAAGGTCTGCATCCCGTATTGCGAAGTCCCGGCGGCGATGACGTCGCGGATCATCGTAGTCTTCTCCTCGTTGGCGATGTAGTCGCGGACCGTGCCCGTCGAGATCAGCACCTCGGCGGCGGGCACGCGCCCCGTGCCGTTCGACGATCGCACGAGCCGCATCGAGACGACGGCGCGCAGTATCCCTGCGAGCTGGAGGCGGATCGACTTCTGCTGGTGCGGCGGGAACGCCGTGACGACGCGCGTGATGGTCTCGGTTGCGTCGGTCGTGTGCAGGGTCGAGAGGACGAGGTGCCCCGTCTCGGCGGCGGTCAGCGCCGTCTCGATGGTTTCCAGATCGCGCATCTCGCCGACGAGGATCACGTCCGGGTCTTGCCTGAGCGCGCCGCGCAGGGCTTCAGCGAAAGAGCGCGTGTCCACGTCCACCTCGCGCTGCGAGATGAAGGACTTCTTGTCGCGGTGGAGAAACTCGATGGGGTCTTCGATGGTGACGATGTGGCCGCCGCGCGTCGCGTTGATGTAGTCGATGAGCGCGGCGAGCGTCGAGGATTTACCGCTGCCGGTCGCGCCGGTGACGAGGATCAGCCCGCGCCGCTCTTCCGCGATGCGCTCGCAGACGGGCGGCAAGCCCAAGTCGGTGACGGTGCGCACACGGTCGGGGATGACGCGCAAGACCATCGAGACGGCACCGCGCTGCTGGAACACGTTGGCGCGGAAGCGCCCGACGCCGGAGAGACCGTAAGCGATGTCAACTTCGGAGACTTCCTTGAAGCGCTGCTTCTGCCGGTTCGACATGATCGAGAACGCCAGATCGAGCGTGTCCTCCTGCGTGAGCCGCGTCGAATCGAGGACGGGCCGCAGCTCGCCGTCCACGCGCATGACGGGGAGCGACCCCGCCTTGATGTGCAGGTCTGACGCGCCGCACTTGGTCGCGCTGCGCAAGAGATCGTCAATCTTGATTGACATAGAAATTTTAAGGCATGCGTAGGCGCAGAACCCTGTAGCTGACTCCGGCGCGGCGCGCTTTGAGTGTCGTCAAATCTATCGCGTGCGAGGCGAGACTTATGGCTGAACGTTTCGGTTAAACGGCGGAACGTGAGGCGGGGTCGGCGGCGAGGGGAAAACGTGTGTACGCCAAAATCATTCTCGCACGCGCGCTCGGAGAGCGTCAACAACTTCGTCGGAAAAGGGAAAGGCGCGCGTTTCGGCTGGAAACACGCGCCTTTTTCGAATTGCCGGGTCGAACGGTCGTCGCTTGAGCCTTAGTCTTTCCCCGCCGCGCTGAGCACGGTTGGCGCCGACTCGGCGGGCTCGGCCACGTCTTCCAGAGGCTCGTGCGAGACGTTGACGGGCGGCGCGGCGGCCTTGCGTCCGTTGTTGTTCTCGCTGGGGCGTGCCGCATCGTTGACGTAGGTCAGCCACGCGCCCGGCGCTTCGCGCTCGCCCGAAGTGATCTCGAAGAAAGTCTTCTGGACGCGCGCCGTCACGTCGCCGCGCCGCCCCTCGCCGATCTGAATCTTATCGACGGAGCGGATCGGCGTCACCTCGGCGGCGGTGCCCGTGAAGAAGACCTCGTCGGCGACGTAGATCGCGGCGCGCTGGATCGCTTGCTCGACGACGGGTATGCCGAGCGAGCGGCAGATTTCGATGATGCTGTCGCGCGTGATGCCGGGCAGGATCGACGAAGAGAGCGGCGGCGTGATCACTTTGCCCTGATAGACGATGAAGATGTTCTCGCCGGAGCCTTCCGAGATGAAGCCGCGGTCGTCGAGCGCGATGCCTTCCGAGTAGCCGTTCTTGATCGCCTCCATCTTGATGAGCTGCGAGTTCATGTAGTTCGCGCCCGACTTTGCCATCGCGGGCATCGAGTTCGGCGACAGACGGTTCCACGAAGAGACGCACACGTCCACGCCCTGCTCGATGGCTTCGTCGCCGAGGTACTTGCCCCAGTCCCACGCGCCGATGTAGCACGACAGAGGATTCGGAAACGGGTTGACGCCGAACGCCGGGTGCTCTTCGTCCAGACTGCGGAAGATGATCGGTCGGATGTAGCACTGATCGATGCCGCTGCGCCTGACGAGTTCGACCGCGCCATCACACAACTGGTCGAGCCCCAAGCCGTGATCCATGCGGTAAATCTTCGAAGAGTTGAGGAGCCGCTGCATGTGCTCGCGCAGGCGGAAGATGGCGGGGCCGCGCTGAGTCTTGTAACAGCGGATGCCCTCGAAGACGGACGAGCCGTAGTGCAGGACGTGAGACATGACATGGACGCGCGCGTCATCCCACTTCATGAACTCGCCGTTGTGCCAGACCTCTTGAACGATGCGCGGCGCCTTAACGTCCTTCTTATCTCGTGCGTCGTCTGCGAACATTGTGTTGCTCCTTCTCCTAAATAGTCGGCGAGCGGAATGTGAATCGGCGTGTGAGCCTCAGCTTAGACGAAAGCGGGGTCAAGAAATCCGTGCTGATCTTTTGTCGCTCGGTGAATTAAACGGCACGATACCGCGAAACCAGAACCGTTGGCAAGCACGCGTGCCGTGCGCCACTCTTGCGCCGTGCGCGCCGCGCGACGTACCATCCGTGCGTACTTAATAAACGCTGATCGGCTCGATTTTCCGCAGCAATGATCGAAAAAACTTCGCCCGCAGGCGACGCCTCGGCGTCCTCGCATGACACCCCAGACTCAGAGCGCGCCGCGCTCGCCATACACCGCCGCGCGATCCTCATAGACATGCACGCCGACACCGTCCAACGCATCATCGACGAGGGCGCGGACATCAACCAGAGACTTTCGGACGGTCATCTCGACGCCGTGCGCGCGAGCGAGGGCGGGCTCGACGCGCAGTTCTTCTCGATCTGGGTCGAGCCGCAGTTCTTCGGCACGGGCGGCGCGACGGCCACCGCAAGAGCCGACCGGCAGATCGCCGCGATCCACCAACTCGCCGCCGCACATCCGGAGATTTGGCAGCTCGCCGGAAGCGCCGCGGACGTTCGACGCATCGCCGCCGAGGGCAAGATCGCCGCGCTGTTGGGGCTCGAAGGTGGCTACGCGATTGACGAGCGATTAGAGAACGTCGAGCGTTATTACCGGCTCGGCGTGCGCTACATGTCCGGGGCGTGGTCGGTCTCGACGACGTGGGCGGGCTCTTCCGGCGACGAGGCGGGCGCGACGCGTGGCTTGAACGAGTTTGGGCGCGAGGTCATCCGCGAGATGAACCGGCTCGGCATGATGCCGGACGTCTCGCACGTCTCTGACAAAACCTTCTGGGACATCGTGGAGACTTCCACGAAGCCCGTCATTGCCACGCACTCGAACGCGCGCGCGCTCGTCAACGTCCCGCGCAACCTGACGGACGATCAAATCCGCGCGCTCGCCGAGACGGGCGGCGTCTGCTCGGTCGTCTTCTACCCGCGCTTCGTCGAGGCGACGTGGCAGGACGCGCAGCGGCGCGTTGACGCGGAGATCGCCGACGCGGCGGACGAAGCCGAGCGCAACACGCCGGGCACGCCCTCGCAGAAGAAGCTCGCGCGCGAGCGCGTGCGGGGCGAAGCTTACGCGCGTCTCATCCCGCCCGTCGGGGCGGCGCGCGTCGTCGATCACGTCGATCACATCGCGCGCCTCGTCGGCGTCGAGCACATCGGCATCGGGTCAGACTTCGACGGCTGTAACGCGACGCCCGCCGATCTCTCGTCCGCCGCCGACTACCCGAACCTGACGCGGGAACTCTTGCGCCGTGGCTACGGCGAGGCGGACGTCGAGAAAATCCTCGGCGGCAACATTCTTCGGGTGATGGACGAGACGGGTTGCGGCGCGGCGCAGGCGGGGAAGGCGGGCTTTGAAGAGACATGACCGCTGAATCGCCAAAAGAAACTGCGGGAAGGCGGCGAACCCGCGCCGCACGCGCGACGGCCGCAACACCCGCGCCTGAAACTTCCGCCCCCGCGTCGGAGCTTGGCGCCAGTGAGGAAGCTCCGCCGGCGCGCCGCCCGCGTCTCGCGCGCATCGGCTTCCACGCGCCGATTGCGGGCGGGTTGCAGAACGCGCTCGTGAAGTCGCACCGGCTCGGCTGCGACGCGGTGCAGATTTTCTCGCGCAACCCGCGCGGGTGGATGGCGCGACCGCTCGGCGCGGAGGAGATCGAAAACTTCAAGCGCGTGCGCGCCGAAACCAGGATCGATCCGGTCGTCATCCATGCCAACTACCTGATCAACCTCGCGGCGGCGGACGAGACGATCCGTGCGAAGTCAGTCGCTTCGTTCCGCGAAGAGATCGAGCGCGGCATCGCACTCGGCGCGGACTATCTCGTCGTGCATCCCGGCAGCGCGAAGGGCGCGTGCGAGGCCGACGGCATACGCACCTGCGCCGAGAGCCTGCGCGAAGCGTGCGACGGGCTCGAACTCGGCGCGTTCCGCGTCCTGCTCGAAAACACGGCGGGGCAGGGCGCCTGCATCGGTCACCGCTTCGAGCACCTCGGTGAGATCATCGAATCGTGTGCGGAGTTAAATCTCGGCGTCTGCTTCGACACGGCGCACGCCTTCACCGCCGGCTACGACCTGCGAGACGAGGACGGCTGCGCCGCCACGCTCGAAGCCATCGAGCGCAACGTCGGCGCGGAGCGCGTCCGTGCCGTGCACTTCAACGACTCGAAAGCCGACTACAACTCGCGCGTTGATCGACACTGGCACATTGGTCTAGGGCACATCGGCGAGGTGGCCCTGCGCCGCGTCGCGCGCGCGCCGCAACTCGCCCACGCCGCGTTTCTGTTGGAGACGCCGCAGGACGTGCAGGGCGACGACGAACGTAACCTCGCCATGCTTAGGTCGTTCGTCGAAGAGGGCGATGCGGAGTTCAACCAACGCGTTGATGCAGAGTTCGTCGGGCTGTTTGATGCGGAAACGGTCGCCGACTGACGGCGGTTGCGTGATGAGGGACACAGCACGAGGACGGAAGCATGAGTTCCCGGAAATGCCCGCAATGCGGGTTGGTGGGCTGGGCTGACGGCACCGGCGCGTGCAGGCGTTGCGGCGCGGCGCTGGTGGGGGACGCGCCGCCCGTACGCACGACACAGCGTGAGCACGTCGCGTCGTCTGACGAGTTCAGAGACGCGCCACGCGGCGGTGGGTTGTTGCGTCGCGCGCTGGTCCTGGTGCTGATCGTCGCGCTGTTCTTCGTCGCCGCTTACGTCTCGCTGCTCGCCACGTCCGAGCCTGTGACGCCGGAGCAGCGGCGGTTGATCGAGCGCGCCGTCGCGCTGTTGGAAGAGCGTGGGCTTGGCGAGCGGACGTTCGCGCTGCGCCGTCTCGTGAGCTACCGCGTGACCGACAACTGGTGGAACCGCTGGGTCGGTCACCGCGACGCCTACGCCGCGACCAATTTTCCGTTCGAGGTTGTCACGCTCTACCCGGACTTCTTCACGAAGCCCGTGGACGACACCGAACGCGCGGTCGTCCTGCTGCACGAGTCTTATCACCTGGCGGGCGCAGGCGAGGAGACGGCTTTCTCCGGCGTGTGGCGCGACAAGCAGAAACTCGGCTGGACAAAAGAGAAGTACGGCGCGACGCGCGTCTGGCAGAACGTGCGCGAGTTCACCGTGCAGAACGCGCCACGGCTGTTTAGCTGCGGCGACGACGGCACGCGAGACTGCCTCGAATAAAAACTTCTTGTCACGGTGGACGATGCGGGTCAAGATCGCTTCGATCACTCAAACGAGCGGGGGGAGAGTCATGGCGACGAACAAAGGCGCGGCTAGTCAGGCGAAGTTGAGCGAGGGCGCGGCGCGCTGCCGCAGGAAGTTTTTGCGGCACTTCCCCGGCGGCTTCCGCGGCGAGAAGTTCGTCGAGTGGGAGCGCGGCTACAAGTGGGAGTCGCACGAGCGTTGGGAGGCAGCGCTCAATAAAGACGAGTTTCGCCGGTTGCTGCGCGCGCGTGAGTTCGCAGAAGTCGCGGCGCGCGCCGTGCGCGTCGAGCAGCAGAGCCGCTACAGCATGATCTTCTCCTTCGAGAAGATGGCGCTGCGCGACGCCGTCAAGTCGGAAGCGGGCGCGCGTGCGTTTGCCGAAGGACTCTACGAATACCTGCACGGCGCGGGCGACGTGCGCCGCAGGTTCGAGCGCTGGGTCGAGACGGTTGCCGCGCTGCCGCGCAGGCAGACGCGCGTGCTGACGTGGCCGCTCGTCACGGTCTTCAGCTTCGTGGCGCAACCCACGGAGCACATCTTTCTGAAGCCGACCGTGACGAAGATCGCCGCGCAGGAGTATGGCTACGATTTCCAATACAAGTCGCGCCCGAACTGGGAGACCTACGCGAGCCTGCTGGAGTTCGCCGCGACCGTCCGGCGCGACAACCGTGATCTGAAGCCGCGCGACATGATCGACCTGCAATCCTTCATCTGGGTGCAGGGCTCGGACGAGTACGAATAGAGAATAGCGAACACGGAGATTGACTCAGCCACGCTTAAGGCATAAAAGATAGCTCACTCGATTCGACTCTTAGCCTCAGGAGGGCTGAGCCTCATGCCGTATAGATATATGAAATTGCTCGCGGGCGCCCTGACTTTCTTCATCGGGATGAGTTTGGTCGGCGACAATCGGCGTCCGACGATAGTTCATTCGCATAGTAGTGCGGGTTTCACGCTCGCCGACGGTACGCGAGTCTCTAACTCACGCGAGATATTTCCTTCTCAGGAGGCAGCCACACAGTTTGATTCGTTGTTGGTCGAGTCGCCCGATTATGTGCAGTTTCAACCCTGCTACGATGAAGCAGGTCGGCACATTGGCGAGCGGGCTGTGCTCCCACGACGGACGGCTTACTCGTCTCAAACTACATGGCGCATTGCTTGGACACACCAAGAGAAAGAGTTTTCGGAGCTTTACTGGATAGAAGCGGATTCCCTGGAAGCGGCTCGTAATCAGGAGGCGTCCGAGCACCCTGGCTGGCAGAAGTGTGCGACCATGAGAGTGAATATAGAACTTACACCTCCGTTATACTAAGCGTTATGTTGAACTGAACTGTTAGGACAAGGTAAGATGGCGGCAAGTTAGTAAGCTTGAAGTTTGATAACAGCGATGAGACGTTTCCGCCGATCAAATAAACTCCTCCTTACGTCGCCGTTCCCGCGGCGCGCGCACTAGCTTCAGCGCGCGACACTCCCGCGGGCGGCGGCGAAACTCCACAGACAATTCGAGAGACTGATGCGGCGCAAGAACTGCGTCGGCGCGCGCGTCGCGCGGCGACTTTGCGCCGCCTGTGAAGTTGTGTAAGGTTGGAGAAAGGTTACCTAAAGAGTCATGGACGAAAAATATTACCCCGAAAAGATCGAGGAGAAGTGGCAGCGGTTCTGGGCGGAGACGGGCGCGTTCGAGGTCGAACCCGAAGACGCGCGCGCGAAGTTCTACTGTCTGGAGATGCTGCCGTACCCGTCTGGCTACCTGCACATGGGGCACGTGCGCAACTACTCCATCGGTGACGCGCTCTCCTGGTTCAAGCGCCTGCAAGGCTTCAACGTGCTGCACCCGATGGGCTGGGATTCGTTCGGTCAGCCCGCCGAGCAGGCGGCCATCAAACGCAAGGTCATGCCGCGCGAGTGGACTGAAGAGAACATCGAGAAGATGCGCGGGCAGTTCAAGCGGCTCGGCATCAGCTTCGACTGGCGGCGCGAGATCGCCGCGCACACGCCCGAATACTACAAGTGGGATCAGTGGTTCTTCCTCAAGATGTACGAGCGCGGTTTGATCTACCGCAAGAACTCGCCCGTCAACTGGTGCCCGCAGGAAGAGACCGTGCTCTCGAACGAACAGTCGTCGGGCGGCGTCTGCTGGCGCTGCGGCGCGTTCGTGGTGAAGCGCAACCTCGAACAATGGTTCGTTCGGACAACCGACTACGCGCAACAACTCCTCGACGACATGAAGGAACTGGAGGCGGGTTGGCCCGAGCGCGTGCTGACGATGCAGCGCAACTGGATCGGGCGAAGCCAAGGCGCGTTCGTCGATTTCAAGATCAAGGACTCAGACAAGAGCGTGCGCGTTTTTACGACGCGCATCGACACGATCTATGGAGCGACCTTCATCGTGCTCGCAGCGGAGCATCCTCTGCTAGAGGAAGCACTAGAAGAGTCACCGCTGAAGGATCAGGTACGACGCTTTATCAAGAGCGCGCGTCATGAGCACAACAGATATCCGACGGGCTCTGAGGATGTCGCCAAAGAGGGAATTAACACCGGCCTAGTCGCGCTGAACCCGTTCAGCGACGAGCAGGTGCCCGTGTGGGTGGCGAACTATGTGCTGATGGAGTATGGCACGGGCGCGGTGATGGCAGTGCCGGCGCACGACGAGCGCGACTTCGAGTTTGCGCAGAAGTACAGCCTGCCAATTCGTCGTGTCATCGAGCGCGTCTCGCACGAGCAGGAGCAGATCGCGCACGACCCGACGTCGCAGGATCAGTCCGCCGTGATGCCGCACGCTTTCACAGACTACGGCATCCTCGTCAACAGCAGCGACTGGAGCGGCAAACTGTCGGACGACGCCAAGCGCGAGATGGCTGAGTTCGCGCAGTCGAAGGGCTTCGGCGAGTCGGCGATCACTTACCGGCTGCGCGACTGGGGCATCTCGCGACAACGATTCTGGGGCGCGCCGATCCCCATCGTCTATTGCGACAAGTGCGGAGCCGTGCCCGTGCCGGAGGAGCAACTGCCGGTGCGCCTGCCCGAGCGCGCGGAGTTTACGGGCGCGGGGCAGTCGCCGCTGGCGGGCGTTGCGGAGTTCGTCAACACGACCTGCCCGAAGTGTGGGGGCGCGGCGCGGCGCGAGACGGACACGATGGACACGTTCGTCGATTCGTCGTGGTACTTCTTCCGCTACTGCGATCCGCGCAACGACGCGGCGCCGTTCGACCGTGGGAAGGTCGCGTACTGGACGCCCGTCGATCAGTACATCGGCGGCGTCGAGCACGCCGTCATGCACCTGCTCTACACGCGCTTCTGGACGAAGATGATGCGCGACATCGGGCTCATCGAGTTCGACGAGCCGGTGCGGAGGTTGATGACGCAAGGGATGGTCGTCGCGGAGACATTCTACCGCGAGGGCGAGGACGCGGGGTCGAAGGTTTACTACAACCCTGCGGACGTGGACGTAGTGCGCGACGACAAAGGGCGCATCTCAAGCGCGACGCTCGTCAGTGACAGTCGCCCCGTCACGGTCGGCGCGTTCGAGAAGATGTCGAAGTCCACGAACAACGGCGTCGATCCGGACGAGATGATCGAGGCTTACGGCGCGGACGCCGTGCGCATCTTCTCACTCTTCGCCGCGCCGGTCGAGAACGATCTGCGCTGGCAGGAGGCGGGCATTGATGGCGCGCTCCGCTTCCTGCGCCGCGTCTATTCGACCGTCTATCGCTGGCGCAGGTCTGTCGCCGACGCTTCGCGCGACGAGCCGAACCAAGAAGAGTTGTCTGAGGCGGCGCGAGCCTTGCGGCGCAAGACGCACCAGACGATCAGCCGCGTCGCGGGCGACCTTGAAGAGATGCATTACAACACGGCGATTGCCGCGCTGATGGAGCTGCTCAACGAGTTCGTCGGCGCGTCGCTCGTGCCGGAGACGGCCTCGCCCGCCGACAAGTTCGCGGCGCGCGAGGCGCTGGAATCGCTCGTGCTGATGCTCGCGCCCTTCGCGCCGCACGCGGCGGAAGAGATGTGGGAGGGCTTGGGCCACGCGGGCGGCATCAAGGGAAGTGGGGCGCGTTTCCCGCAAGCCGATGCGGCGCTGGCGAAGAAAGAGGCGTTGGAGATTCCCGTGCAGATTAACGGCAAGCTGCGCGGTCGCATCTCAGCCTCGCCCGACGCCACGGAAGAAGAGCTGCGCGCCGCCGCACTTGCCGACGAAAAAGTGCGCGGCTTCATGGACGGGCGCGAGATCGTCAAAGTGATCGTCGTCCCGCGCCGGCTCGTCAACATCGTGGTGAAATGAAAAGACTGTCAGTTGTCCGTGGTCAGTTGCCCGTGGTCGGTTGTCCATCGTTCGCGTTTCACGAGCAGGACGCCAAAGATCATGCTGATGGCTAACAGCTAATCGCTAATCGCTAATCGCTAATTGCTAACAGCTACACTAACCACGGACAACTGACAACTGACAGCTTTTCCATTAGTCTTAACTGAGTCAGACCACGTTGGAGTAATACATTTGTCCCAACCTAACAACGCACAACAGCCCGCAGCGCCGCGCCGTAGCGTATGGACGCCGCCGCGCCTGATCCTCGCGGCTTTCGTCTTGGGCGCGCTGGCGCTCGTCTTCTCGCCGGGCTGCAACCCGTCGGACGACACGGCGAACATCAACGCGACGGCAAGCACGAACGCGAACGCCAACAATGGCAAAGCGGCGAACACGCCCGCGCCAGGTGCGCCCGTGCCTTTGCCCGACAAGATCAAGAACACAGAGTTGACGACGCTCGACGGCCAGAAGTTCAAGCTGGCCGACTACGAGGGCAAGGTCGTCGTGGTGAACCTATGGGCTTCGTGGTGCAACCCGTGTCGCCACGAGATTCCTGAGATGGTCAAGATGTACGGCGACTACAAGGGGCGCGATGTCGAGGTGGTCGGGCTAACGATGGAGGACGACCGAGGGAACACGCCCGAGGCGGTGAGGCAGTCGGTCAAGGATTTGCAGATCAACTACCGCGTCGCGTGGGCTGAGAAAGATTTGTACGCGACGCTCTTAGCCCCCGGCTTCCAAATCCCGCAGACCTACATCATCGACCGGCAGGGGCGCATCCGCAAAAAATTCATCGGCGGCGACCCGCACATCGTCAACTTCCTGCGCGCCACGCTCGACGACATACTCGCCAATAAGGAAGGGTAGAAAAACAGACGCCGTGACGCGGCGACGGGGTGAAGAAACTCGTTCTTTCACCCCGTCGCCGCGTCTGCGCGTCACCGTGTCTTTAGCTTACTGTTTGTCCAGTTCGCGCTTGCCCTCTTCCTTGAGCCGCTCGCTCTCGCGCTCTAACTTCTCGTCCTGAAGCCCCTGCGCGACGCGCTCTTTGGCGCGCCCCTCGATGATCTTCATCTCCGCCTCGACGCGCCCCTCCACCTCGTCAATCGGTGCGGGCTCGCCCGTCTCCTCCTGCGTCAGCACCTTTTCGGGATCGATCTGCATCGCCTCTCCTCCTCGTTCGTTAATTCTTTAGGTTGTTATTTCTGACGCGCCAATCGTCGCACCCTTCGCGCCCGACGGTCAAACGACAGTTCGCCGAATCACGCGCAAACTCCGCCCGACTTCGGGCGTTGGCTCGTCGCGTCGCCATCGTGTAACATTCTCCTCTGAGAATCTCCCCGTCGAAGCCACCGGTTGATTTTGTCATGTTGACGCGACTGCCGAAACTCGTTGCCGTCCTGCTCGCGCTCGCCGTCTGCGCGTCGGGCAGCGTCGCGTCACTCGCCGCCTGCCCGCACGCCGCCGCAGCCGCCACGCACGACGCGCGCGCGCGCCACGACTGCTGCCGCGCGGCTCAATCCCACGCGCGCCCCGCAACGCAGGGCGAAATGAGCGAGCACGCCGCGCACGAAACGGCTGACGCCGAGACGTCGGGTGCGCGCGCCGCTGCGCGACACGAAGACGGCTGCGCGGCTGAAGGACACAGAAACGCCTCGCGCGTCGCGTCTGTGACAGGCGACGGATCGACCTGCGCTGGTTGCTGCGCGGATCGCACCGCCCCGCCGCGCACGCCCGCCGCGACGAGCGCACAGAAATCGAGCCGCTCGACCGACGAACTCGCCGCGCGCACTTCTCTCGCGTTTACTTCGACTGCCCAGCTGCACAACGCCTTCGCCCCCACACAGCACGCGCCGCCCGCGCGTGCCTCGCGCCTGCACATGCTGATCAGCATCCTCCTCATCTAGCACCCTCCCGCGCCCGCACACTTCATCGCGAGTTGTCCGGGCACATCTGCATCCACACAACAGGCGAAAGAAAAATACTCACGCGGCGAAACTGTTTTCGCCGCCGCCGTGAATTTTTCGGGAGGGATGATGTTTCGCACTCAGTTCAAGAAAAATATTTCGGACACCGCGCCGCGCCTGCTCGCGTCGCTCGCGCTCGTCTGCGCCGCGAGCCTCGCCACGCGCGCGCAGCACGAAGGTCACAAAATGCCGATGCCCGCCGCACCGACCGCGACACCCCGCGCCACACCCACGCCCATCGCGCCGAATGCACCAGCCGCACCAACCGCAACGCCGCCGCCCGCCGCGAGCCCCGTGGCGCGAGATGACATGAGCGGCATGGACATGGGCGGGGCGAAGCACGCGGGACACGACTCTATGCCGAGCACGAAGGCTGAAGGCGGCATGACGAACATGACAGAGTCGGACGTGAACGAGCTGATGGTCATGTCGGGCGACGAGATGGGCGTGCGGGTCGGCGCGAGCCAGAACAATTTCACGCCGATGGGTCAGATGGGGTCGGGCACTTCGTGGCAGCCTTCGGCGACGCCGATGAACATGCTCCACCGTCGCGCGGGCGACTGGCTCTTGATGTTCCACTACAACCTGATCGCGGGCGTCAACCATCAAGGCGGCGCGCGCGGCGTGACGAAGTTCGAGTCGCAGAACTGGTTCATGCCGATGGCGTACCGGCGCGTCGGCGCGGGCACGCTGCAACTGCGCGGGATGCTCAGCCTCGAACCGCTGACCTTCTCCGGCGCGGGCTCGCCGCAGCTTTTCCAGACGGGCGAGACTTACAAGGGGCAGCCGCTGATTGACCGGCAGCACCCGCACGATCTCTTCATGGAGTTGTCGGCGCAGTACACCGTGCCCTTGGGCGAGCGCGCGACGTGGTTCGCGTACCTCGGCTATCCGGGCGAGCCCGCGCTCGGCCCCGTCGCCTTCATGCACCGCACGTCGGCTTCGGAGAACCCGACCGCGCCGCTCTCTCATCACCTGCAAGACTCGACGCACATCACTTTCGGCGTCGCGACGATCGGCTTCACCTACCGCTGGTTCAAACTCGAAGGCTCGATCTTCAACGGTCGCGAGCCGGGCGAGAACCGCTACGACTTCGACGCGCACGCCTGGAACTCTCGCTCGGCGCGTCTCTCGTTCGCGCCGAACCGCAACTGGGCGTTGCAGGTCTCCTACGGCTTCCTGCGCAGCCCCGAAGGGCAGGAGCCGGACGCGGACATCCGGCGCGCGACCGCCTCGGTGCAGTACGACAAGCCGTTCACGCGCGGCAACTGGGCGAGCGCCTTCATCTGGGGGCGCAATCACGTGAGCGAGCCGGGGACGGTGCGCAACCTGAGCGGCTACACGTTCGAGACGACCGTCAACTTCATCGACAAGAACTATCTCTACACGCGGCTGGAGCTGGCCGATAAGGACGAGCTGCTACGCGCGAGCGACCGTGCGCTCTTAGGGATCACACAGGCGCACCCTGTGTTCCGCATCGGCGCGTACACGTTCGGCTACGTGCGCGACGTGTACGCGAGCGACCGCTGGTTGGTCGGCCTCGGCGGGGATTTCAGCTTCTACTCGAAGCCAGACGCGCTCGACGAGATTTACGGGCGCAACCCGACCTCTTACAAACTCTTCATGCGCGTGCGCCCCGGTCAGATGAAGATGGGACATGACATGAACGCCACGCCCGACGAACACGGCGCGGGCGCGACGCACAAACACTAGGCGCGGATCGGCATCGCGCAACAGTTCGGATAAGATGGATATCTCATATCCTTGTTACGTTGAAAGGGTGAATGATGAAAAGGAATCTGGTCACGGCTCTGCTCGGTTTGGTCATGCTCTTCGGCGGCGCGAGCGCTTCGCGCGCCGAGGTCAAGCGGGTGCAGATGCACATCGCGGGCTACCTGTGCGGCAATTGAGTGTTCAATATCCAGAAGGCCGTGAGCCGTCTGAACTACGCACCGAAGCTCAAAGAAATTCGCGTCACTGACATCAAGCAGGGGCTCGGCGTCTTCACGCCGCAGCCCGACAAGCCCGTCTCTTTCGCCGCGTTGAAAGAGGCGCTGAAGAAAGCCGGTTATACACTCGACGCAGCCGACATCACCGCCGCCGGCGTGTTGCAGCACGACGACGCGGGCTGGTGGCTCGTCGCCGAGCCCACAGGTCAACGCTTCGCGCTCGAAGGGGCGGGCGTCGAAAAACTCCTCGCGGGGAGCGCCGCTGGCGCGCGCGTCGAACTCGTCGGCGACTGGAAGACCTCCGGTGTAGGCGACACAGCGCGCGAGACGATCTCACCGCGCGCTGTGAAGAAGGCGGAGGGCGCGGCCAAGACCGTCGCCGCGATGTCTGCTCCCCCGTTCGCGGGTCAAACGCGTGAGGCGACCGCCGCAACTTTCGTGAACGCGAGGTTCGACTACACGCCGCAAGCGTGGCTTGCCATCCCCATCGCGGATTCGCTGTCGCCGACGAGCGCGAAGACGAATGAAGAGTTGTTGCCACCGCGCGCATCGGATTCCTCAGTGGCGTCAACGCGCGTTGCGCCAGCGCGTGAATCGGAGTTGGCGCCCGCGCCGATCCGCACCACGTCGCCGGGGCTGACCGTCTTCAAAGGGGGCGCGCTGACGCCGCGCCTCTTCCTCGTCGAGCAGCACCTCGGCAACTTGAGCGTCAGCCGCCAGATTCTGCAACTGAGCGCCTCCTACACGCCTTCGCCGCGCGTGCAGCTCGAAGTCGAAGCCCCGCTCGTCTCGCGCACGTCCTTCGACGACGGCGCGCGAAGGGGAAGCGGCACTAGCTTGGGCAACGTCACGCTCTGGGGGAAGTATCGTTTCTACCGCACGGTGAAGACCTACGGCGACCGGCAGGCGGCGCTGCGCGTCGGGGCGGAGTTGCCGACGGGGAAGGCGGCCGCGCCGTCTGTGAGCGAAGTCAACGCGCCCGCGTTCGTGCGCCAACAACTGACGCCGATCAGTGGCGGCTTCGCGCCGCACTTCGAGCTGGCGTTCTCGCAGGCGGGCGGCAGGTTCATCTTCGGCGGCGACATCGAAGGCGTGTTGCGCACCGAGCGCGACGGCTTTCGCACCGGGCACGAGGCGCGCGCCGACACCGATCTCGAATACGTGCTGCTGCCGTTCAAGTACGAGAGTCCGGGGCACGAGCTGTTCCTCATCGTTGAGACGAGTTTCATTCACCGCGGCACGGGTCGCCTCGGCGGGGCGGAAGTCGCGGGGAGTAAGTCCACAGAGTTCTACGTCGCGCCGGGCCTGCAATACGCGGCGCACCCGCGCTTCGTCGTCGAAGCGAGCGTGCAACTGCCCGTCGTCAGGAACACCGGCGCGCTCGTCTTGCGCACGGATAGAAACGTCCTGCTCGGCGTGAAATATCTTTTCTGAGGTCGCGCGCTGGCGAGTCGAGACTGAGAAGTGAGAGCATTAGCCCTACTGTTAATTCTCGCCGCGCCGCGAGCCACGACCACTCAACCGCGTCAAGCCCCCGCGCTCGCGCTGAAAGATTTGCGCGGGCGTGCCGTGCGCCTCAGCGACTACCGGGGCAAGATCGTGCTGCTCAACTTCTGGGCGACGTGGTGCGCGCCGTGTCGCGCGGAAGTGCCCGATCTCGTCAAGCTGCAACGCGACTACGGCGCGCAGGGCTTGCAGGTCGTCGGCGTCACCTACCCGCCGGAAAGCCGCGCCGCCGTGCGCCGCTTCGCCCGCCGCTACAAGATCAATTACCCCGTCTGCGTGGGCACGCGCGCGAGCAAGGCGCGCTTCGTCGAGTCGGAGACGCTGCCCTTCACAGTGGTCATCGACCGCGCCGGGCGCGTACGCGAGTTGATCGAGGGGGTGCTGCTGCCGGATGAGTTCGAGGAAAAGATCAGGCCGCTGCTCATCGAGTCAGCGGCGGGCGACGTGCCGCCGCGTGCCGGTCGCATCGCGCCGGGTTCTTTCTCGCGCCGGGAAGTTGTAAGATGATCCCGTCAAACTCCCCCGAACGAATCTATCAACTTTTACCTCTCCCACGAGGAGGAGCAATGAATTTTACTGTCCGACGAAAGTCCACCACACTCGCGCTCGTGTTCATCTCTCTTTTCGGGCTCGCGGCAGGCGCGCGGGCCGACCAGAAGAGCGACGCGAAGGCTCAAGCCGAGGCGCGCGAGAAGTCGCAGAAGGCGGCGCAGGTCTTCCGCGAGATCATGGTGACGCCCGACAAGGCCGTGCCGAAGAATTTGCTCGACAACGCGGAGGCGGTCGGCGTCTGCCCCGGCGTCTTGAAGGCGGGCGTCCTGATCGTCGGCGGGCGCGGCGGTTCGTGCGCCATCAGCCGGCGCGTCCCGCGAGGGTGGAGCGCGCCCGCGTTCTTCAAACTCGGTGGCGGAAGTTTCGGGCCGCAGATCGGCGCGTCTTCGACCGACTTCGTCTTGCTCTTCATGAACGACGGCGCGATCAAGGGTCTGCTTGAGGACAAGTTCGAGGTGGGCGGCGAGATCGGCGCGGCGGCGGGTCCCGTCGGCCGCACGGCTTCGGCTTCGACCGACGCGCAGCTCAAGGCGGGCATCCTCTCCTACTCGCGGAGCAAGGGCTTGTTCGCCGGACTCGAACTAAAAGGTGTGGTCATCAACCCCGACAACGATCTCAACGAGGCGGTGTACGGCCTGAAGGCGAAAGACCTGCTCGTCGGCGTCGAGATCAAGAAGACGATCCCATCGCTCGTCCGCTCGCTGCCACTGCAACTCTCGCGCTACTCGAACAAGTGAAACAAAGGATGAGGGATGAGGGATGAAAGCGTGGCGGCTCAAGTTGAGCGACCCTCTTTCATCCCTCATCCCTCATCCCTCATCCTTTTTCTTGACGCTCTCTCTCGCCGCGCCGTAGAATCCTGAGAGTAGCTGAACAGTCCGCCGCGTCCACTCCTTCGCAGCGGTCGAGGACTCTGAAGAGATGCAACCGCGCACGCACCGCCAGAAAGAGATTTACGACTACATCCAGCGCTTCATCGCGCGCCACGGCTACGATCCGTCCTACGCGCAGATCGCGCGCCACTTCGGCATCTCGTCGAAGGCGACCATCGCCAAGCACATCGAGGCGCTGGAGAAGCGCGGCCTCATCTCACGCGAGCACTCGAACGGCACGTTCGCGCTGCGCGTGCAGGTTGATGGCGCGGCAGACGCGACGTGCGACGTGCTGCTTTTGGGTCGCGTCGCCGCGGGCGCCCCGCTCGAAGCCGTCAACGACTCCGCGCAGACCGTCACCATCCCGCGCTTCCTGCTCGGTCGCGTGCGCCCCGAAAACGTGTACGCGCTGAAGGTGGCGGGCGACTCGATGATCGACGAGCACATCTGCGACGGCGACATCGCGCTCAT
>JBJMGS010000042.1:0-7696 GCA_045807785.1 Pyrinomonadaceae bacterium | reverse complement strand
GTGTGACCATCGTGGGCTTATCTCTCTCGAAAATATCAGAGCCGGGGGTTAGAGGCGCGACCGCGAAGCGCCGTTGCATCAGTTTACGTGAATCGGCGGTGAAAAGTCTAAGCGACAGTCGGCGAACCGTTGATTTCGGCGGCTAACAGACGATTTGACGGATGCGTACGGCGCGACTAGAGGGCTTTCAAAGCGGGTTCGGAGCGTGGCAAGTCTCCCGCCGCGCCGTCGAGTTCGGCGACGAACGCGCGGGTCGCGTGTCGCGCCTCGGCGTCCGCGTCGAGCACGGCGCTGAGATCGTCTGCGGCGCGGGTCTCGTGTGCGTCGAGGGCGCGGGCGATGAGGTGCGGAATGTCGGTGAGGCGGACGCGCCCTTCGAGGAAAGCGGCGACGGCGATCTCGTTGGCGGCGTTGAGCACGGCGGGCGCTGTGCCCCCGGCGCGCATAGCGCGGTAGGCGAGTCCGACACACGGAAACTTTTCCGTGTCGGGCGGCTCGAAGTTGAGCGAGCCGATGCGAGAGAGATCGAGCGCGGGAATGTCTGACGGAAAACGCTCAGGGTAGGTCAGCGCGTACTGGATAGCGTGGCGCATGTCGGTCGCACCGAGCTGCGCGATGACCGAGCCGTCAACCAGCTCGATCATCGAGTGGACGACCGACTCGGGGTGGACGACGATTGAGATGTCGTCCGCTCCGAAGCCGAAGAGCCAACGCGCCTCGATCACTTCGAGCCCCTTGTTCATCAGCGTCGCCGAGTCAATCGTGATCTTCGCGCCCATCCGCCACGTTGGGTGGCGCATCGCCTCTTCCACGCTCGCACGCTCCATCTCCTCGCGCGACTTGCGGCGGAAAGGGCCGCCAGAGGCGGTGAGGACGAGCCGCCGCACTTCCTCACGTCGCTCGCCGCGCAGGCACTGGTGCAGCGCGTTGTGCTCGGAGTCAACCGGCAGGATTTCCGCACCCGATCTTTCCGCCGCGCGCGTCATCAACTCGCCCGCGATGACGAGCGACTCCTTGTTCGCCAGCGCGACGCGCCGGCCAGACTCGACCGCGCGCAGCGTCGGCACGAGCCCGACCGCGCCTACGGTCGCGCTGACGACGCAGCCCGCCGCTTCGTGCGTCGCGACTTCGACGAGTCCCGCCTCGCCGAACATCAGGCGCGGCTGCGGCGCGCCGAGTCGCTTCAACTCGCCGTGCAACTGTGCGGCGCACTCTTCCGTCCCGACCGAGACGAGTTCGGGGCGGTGGCGCGCGCACTGTTCGGCGAGGCGTGCGACGTTGCGACCGGCGGCGAGCGCGACGACGCGGAAAGGCGCGCCGAGCGACTCGACGACACGCAGCGTGTTGCAGCCGATGGAGCCGGTCGAGCCGAGGATGCTGATGCCGCGCGTGTTCATCTGTCTAGGTACTTGTCGAGCAGGTGTGACAGTTCTTCCGCCGAGAGCTTGCCGGCGCGCCGCTCCTGCTCCTGACCGTCTTTGAAGATCACAATCGTAGGGACTCGCTTTACGTTAAAACGCTGGAGTAACGCAGGCTGCTCGTCGAGGCTGTAATCAACGAGGTTGATTCTCTCCTCATACTTCGAAGAGAGCGACTCGATGACGTCGTCCAACTCACGGCTGTCTTCATTGGCGAGCGAGCCGAAGACGACGAGCACTGGCAGCTTCGCTTCGAGCACGTCCGTCTTAAAACTTTCTTCGTCGAAACGCCGCGGCTCATCCTCGCTGTCGCCGATGACGGCTTCACGGCTTCCGGCCTGTGCGCCCCCTTCGCCCGATTTGGCTTCGTCGGTTTCTCCCTCATCACCTTCTCCGGATGAAGTCTGAGTGCCTTGCGAGTCCGCGTCGTCGAAATTCTTCGTCAGGTACACCCTCCGCCCCGCAGAGTCGTCGTAGTAGGCATCGACGACGCGCCACTCCCGACCGCTGCGCGACGAGAGCACGACCGTGGCGTTGACGCTCGCGCGCTCGCCGTTGGTCTTCAGGTGCAGCTCTGCGTTGCCGAGTGCGCCCTGCGCGTTGACGCTGCCCGTGGTGAACCAGCCGAAGTCGCGCACCGCGCCCACGTCCTGCTTCAGCTTATCGCTGTTGCGCAGAAACGACTTGGCGGTCTGCGCCGCCTCGCTGTGATCGAGGCTGTAGAAGACGTAGCCGAGGATTGCGCCCGCGACGAGCGCGACGACGAGCGCGAGCCCGCCCAGAACACCGACGGCGATCAATACAACTTTCTTTGTCGTCATCGGTCTCCGGTCGCTTCGTCGCGCGGCGGCGCGTCGTGTCAGGGGATCAGCTTCTGGTAGTGCGCGGGGAAATAGTTGACGGCGAAATAGTAGAGGAGCGGCGCGTTGAAGAGCAAGCTATCGAGCCGGTCGAGCAGCCCGCCGTGGCCGGGCAGAATTTTCGCCGCGTCCTTCGCCCCCGCGCCGCGCTTCAGAGTGCTCTCGGTGAGATCGCCCACGACGCCGAGGGCGTTCATCACCGCCGCGAGCGGGAGCGCCACGCGCAGAGACAGCTCGGGGAAGAACCAGAAGTGCGCGAGCGTCGCCGCCAGCAGGCTCGCGCACATGCCGCCGACCGCGCCCTCCCAGGTCTTACCGGGGCTGATCTTCGGCGCGAGTTTGTGCCGACCGAACGCGCGCCCGGTGTAGTAGGCCGCCGTGTCCGAGCCCATCACGACGAGCAGGAAGAAGAAGAGCAGGTCGCGCGCAAGCTGAGGCTGAAACGTCGTGCGCAGCGCGATGATGTGACCGCCGAGAAAGACAACGTAGAGCACGCCCAGGACGGTCGCGCCCGCCGAGCCCATCATTCGCTCGAACGGCGCGCCGCGCAAAGCCGCCGCCGCGAGGGCGGTGATGACGAAGGCGACGAGCGCCATCGGGATGAGCACGGGCGCGTCGGCAGCCGCGCGGAAGTAGAAGAGCACGAGGAAGGCGACGGCGAAGATCGTGCCCAACTCGCGCATCGCCTTCATGTCGCGCCGCGCCGAGAGAATCCAGAACTCGTAGAGCCCCGCCATCAAAGCCGCCGCCGCGAGCAGCACGAAGACGAGCGCGAGCTGGTCGAACCAGATCGAGGCGATGATGACGGGCAGCGCGACGAGCGCGGTCAGGATGCGTTGCATTTGTCAGTGATCAGTGGTCATGTTTCGGCTGCCGTGTCGTCGTAATTATCTCCAAGTAGATCAGTCAACCTATGCCAGAAGAACAACTGACTACGGACAACAACGGTCACATCATTTCGCATTGGCGACGAGTTGGAGGCCGCCGAAGCGTCGGTCGCGGCTCTGGAAATCGACGATGGCTTCGAGCAGGTCGGCGCGGCGGAAGTCGGGCCACAGCGCGTCGGTCACATGAATCTCGCTGTAGGCGGCTTGCCAGAGCAGGAAGTTCGAGATGCGCATCTCGCCGCTCGTACGCACGAGCAGATCGAGTTCGGGCAAGCCGCGCGTGTAGAGCCCCTGCTCGATGTCCGCCTCGCTGATCTCGGCGGGGTCGCGCCCCTCTGCGCGCAGACGCGCCACCGCCGCGCGGCAGGCGTCAACGATCTCGGCGCGACCGCCGTAGTTGAGCGCGACGCTTAAAGTCATCCCAGTGTTCTTCGCCGTGCGCTCGACGGCGCGCTGAATCTCGCGGCGGACGCTCTCAGCAAGCGCCTCGGTGCGACCGATGGTCTGGAAGCGGATGTGCTGGCGGTCGATCTCTTCGAGTTCGAGCCGCAGGTAGCGCTTGAGCATCCGCATCAACGCGTCCACCTCGAAGCGCGGGCGCTTCCAGTTCTCGGTCGAGAAGGCGTAGAGCGTGAGCGCCTGCAAGCCGAGGCGCGCGCCCGTGTCCACCGAGGCGCGCACGGCATCGACCCCGGCGCGATGACCCGCCACACGCGGCTGCCCGCGCCGCGCCGCCCAACGACCGTTGCCATCCATGATGATGCCGACGTGGCGCGGCAGCCTGTCCCACGCGACGCGCTTCAACAGCGCCTCGTCACGCGAGCCCGCTTCGACCACGCCGACAAAATCCGAGAGCATTCGATCCTTAACCTCTTTGCTTCTCCGCGCGTGGCTCACCGCCGACGCGCCCGCATCTTAATCGCACCAAGAGGGCAAAGCAACCGCGTCGGATCAGGCTCCGCCGCCCATTTAATAGCTGACTTCGACGAGAGTCAGACCTTTGGCGGGCGCGGTCGCCCCGGCGAGCGAGCGATCCCCGATGGCGAGCGCGTGCGTGATCGTCTCGCCGTCGACTTCCCCGCGCCCGACCGCGAGGAGCGTGCCCACGATCGAGCGCACCATGTAGCGCAAAAAACCGTCGGCGCTCGCCGTGATCTCGATCATGTGGCCGCGCGCCTGCTCGCTCCAGAACTCCGCGACCTCAAGTCGGGTGAGGTTGCGCACGCGGTTCTCCACGTCCGCCTGCGCGGCGGAGAAGGCGCTCCAGTCGTGCACGCCGAGGAAGAGCCGCGCGCACTCGCGCATCCGCTCGACGCCCAAGGCGCGCGGTTCGTGGTGCGCGTAGCGGACGACGAAAGGCGAGATGAAGTTTTCATTGAAGAGATAATAGCGATAGGTCTTGCCCTGCGCGGAAAAGCGCGCGTGGAACTCTTCCGGCGCAACCTCGACCGAGATGACGCGCACGTCGCGCCCGACGTTGCCGTTGATCGCCGCGCGCAACTTCTCAGGCTCCCACTCGTGTCGCAACTTCACGCTCGCCACCTGCCCTTCGGCGTGCACGCCCGCGTCCGTGCGCCCCGCGCCGTGGATTGTGACCGGCTCGCCTTCGAGCAGCGCGAGCGCGCGCTCCAACTCGCCCTGCACCGTGCGCTCACCCTGCGCCTGCACCTGCCAGCCCGCGAAGTCTGTGCCGTCATACTGGATGGTCAGGCGGAAGTTCATTGGAGCGTGAATCGTGAATCGTGAATCGTGAATCGTACTTATGATATTTCCACAGAGTACGCGCCGACGCGAGACGAGAGAGCGACAATTACGTTTGACGATTCACGATTGACGATTGACGGCATTCCTGCTGCCGGGCTTGATCGCCGTCTCGCCGCGCAGGCAGGCGGGGCAGGCGTCGGGCGCGACGGCGGGCACGTCGAGCGCGGCGAGCGAGACGCGGGGCACGCCGACGTCGGCGCGACCGGCGGAGCGGTCGATGATCGATGCGGCGGCGACGACGCGCGCGCCCGCCTCGCGCAGGGCTTCGATGGTCTCGCGCGTCGAGCCGCCGGTCGTGATCACGTCCTCGACGACGAGCACGCTCTCGCCCGCCCTTACGTTGAAGCCGCGCCTTAGCGTCATCCGGCCCGCCTCGCGCTCCGTCCAGATCGAACGCGCCCCGAGCGAGCGCGCCACCTCGTAGCCGATGACGATGCCGCCGATGGCGGGCGCGGCGACCGTCTCAATCGTCTCGCCCACGAAGCGCGCGGCGATGGCACGCGCCAAATCTTCCGCCTCGTGCGGGTGTTGCAACACGAGCGCGCATTGCAAGTATTGCGTGCTGTGCAGCCCGCTCGAAAGCACGAAGTGGCCTTCGAGCAGCGCGCCCGTCCGCCTGAAACTTTCCAAGACCTCTTCTGTACTCATCGCCTTGTCCCGCCCATCCGTCAGTTCCTACCGCGCGCGCGCGTGATACAATGCCGCGCCATGTCGCTGCCGCCTAACCTCGTCACCGATTCTGCGTTCGTCGAAGAAGCCGTCTCACTGCTGCGCTCGTGCGGCGGGCGCGCGCGCGTCGAGGCGGTGGCGGAGCACGTCCTGCAAATCGCCTGTGCCGATGCGGCGGTCGCTGCGCTGCTCGTCTCGGACTTCGCGCGCGACGACAGGCGGCTTAAGCTGAGCGACACCTACGAAGTGTGGCTCGACTGCGAGGACGACGAGCGGCGCGCGCTCGACGAGACCGAGTTCGTCGTCTTCGACGTGGAGACGACCGGCTCGAAAATACCGCAAGATCGCGTCGTCGAGATCGGCGCGTACCGCGTCTGCGCGGGACGGATCGTCGCCGAGTTCCAGACGCTCGTCAACCCGCGTGCGCCGATCCCGCCCTTCATCAGCTCGCTCACGGGGATCACGGACGGGATGGTCGCAGGCGCGCCGGTCTTTGCAGAGATCGCGGCGGAGCTGCTCGCGTTCGTCGGCACGTCCGTCCTCGTCGCGCACAACTCGGCCTTCGACGTGCGTTTCCTTAACCACGAAGTCGGGCGCGCCTACCCCGGCTGGAAGCTGTGCAACGCCGATCTCTGCACCGTCTCGCTGGCGCGCCGCGTCGTGCCTGCGCTCGACAACCACCGGCTGCACACGGTCGCCGAACACTTCGGCGTGCCGCTCTACCACCAGCACCGCGCGCCCGACGACGCGCGCGCCACCGCAGAGGTTTTCATCCGAATGCTCGCGCTCCTCGGCGCGAGCGGCGTGCGCGACGTGGGCGAAGCCCGCCGCTTCAGACTCGGATCAAGCAAGTCAGTCCCGCCTGCGGTCGCGGGCGTGCGGCAACGTGGCTAAGACCCGCCCGCTACCACAAGCGGCATTGACCCGATCTCTCTAACTCGCGTTTTCCGCCTCGGTGCGCGCCGCCTTCCCTTTCAGTAAACTTTTCGCGACGAAGAAGACGATGACGAGCGCCACGACCGCGAGCGCGACGTAAGGGTAATAGTGCGCGAAGATGTCCTTCGCCCGATCACCGTAGCGCGCGGCGAGGTAGCCTTCGAGGGCGAAGCGCAGCGCGCGCCCGGCGGCGATGGCGAGCGCGAAGCGCAGGAGGCTGAAGCGGAAGACGCCTGCCGAGATGACGAACACCTTGAACGGGAACGGCGGCGGCAGCAGCGACGCGACGATGACGGAGAGCACGTCGTAGCGCTCGATCAACTCTTTGACGCGCTGCTGCTTCCGTTCGGAGAAGCGCGAGAGGGCGCTGCGCCCGGCGCGGCGCGAGATGTAGTAGAGGATGACGCAGCCCGCGACCGAGCCGAGCGTCGCCGCCGCCGCGTAGATCGGCCACCACGAAGGGCGCGCCAGCGTGAGCAGCAGCGTCACGGCGTCGGCGCCTCCGGGCATCGGGACGAAGGTCGAGTCGAGCAGCGCGACGGCGAAGACGCCGAAGGCCCCGAACGTGACGAGATACTGCGAGACTTTGGCGAGCGCGCCCGTCACTTTATGCCAGAGCCATTTCATCTGTCAGTCAGTTTCCGCCCGCCGCGTCGCCCGGCGTCGCTGCCGTCTCGCTGTCGAGCCCTTCTTCGTCCTCGTGCCGAAAGACGTACACGGTGAGCCCGACGACGCAGAGTCCCGCGACGCCGATGATGATGGCGAACCCGAACTCCTTGAGGAACCAGATGACCTGCTCGCCGTAGTAGATGGCGAGCACGCCCTCGATGAAGTAGCGCAGCGAACGGGCGATCATCACCGTCGCGACGAAGCGCCAGCGCGGGTATTCGAGCGCGCCCGCCGTGGCGACGAAGACCTTGAAGGGCATCGGCGGCGGCAGGAGCGCAGGCACGGCGACGGCGAGGAAGCCGAAGCGCGCGTAGGCACGTTCGACGCGGTCGATGTGGCTCTGGCGGAAGCGCCGGTGCAAGACCGCCTGCCCGCCGCGCCGCATGATCTCGTAGAGCAGGACGCAGCCGATGACCGAGCCGACGGCGGCGAAGAGCGGGAAGAAGAAGACCGACTTCGGATCGCTGTAGCAGCGCATCACGACGAGGTAGTC